>NZ_JAHZMK010000024.1:0-15632 GCF_020387775.1 Photorhabdus antumapuensis | reverse complement strand
CGAAATCTATTAGGTATATACACATTTTAAAAACCTGTTCAGCGTTAACATGTTAGTGTTATCACTGCCATTTATACATGATTATTTCAAAGTTTTTGACAGATAATTTGCAGTAAATATGGCAAAATATAGCCGCATTATAATCAGAGAAAATCTTTTACACAGTGTCCACTGATTTCCCAGACCGGTATTGTTTTTCACATCTATGTCTTGTAACGAGTCTGAATCAACATATGAACAATAAAATGCAATTAAAACGCGTCGCTGAGGCCAAGTTACCCACTCCTTGGGGTGATTTTTTAATGGTCGGCTTTGAAGAAACCGCCACAGGTCGAGATCATGTCGCATTAATATACGGTACTATTTCTGGCAATGAACCTGTCCTTTCCAGGATCCATTCAGAATGTCTGACCGGTGACGCCCTGTTTAGTCTACGTTGTGATTGCGGTTTTCAACTTGAAGCCGCCCTTGCTCAGATTGCTAAAGAAGGGCGAGGTGTATTACTTTACCATCGGCAAGAAGGCCGTAATATTGGCTTAATCAATAAAATTCGTGCTTATGCGTTACAGGATAACGGTATCGATACTGTAGAAGCTAACCATCAGTTAGGTTTCGCCGCCGATGAGCGTGATTTCACCTTATGTGCAGATATGTATAAATTACTCGGTGTTCAAGCTATTCGTCTGCTGACAAATAATCCCAAAAAAATGGAAATTATGACCGAAGCAGGTATTAATATTGTAGAACGTGTTCCATTAATTACTGGCCGGAATCCTAAAAATGCTTATTATTTGGATACCAAAGCCAGAAAAATGGGTCATTTGTTATCTGAGCAAAATTAGTTGCTCAGTAAGCTAGCTGGAAAAGACGGCGCTCAAATAAATCAGTGCCGTCTTTAGTATATGCTGTAAAGACTATTTCAACATGTGGCGAATAACGTAATGCAAAATACCGCCGTGGCGGAAATAATCCAGTTCAGTTCTGGTATCAATACGACATTGAGCATGAATGATTTCCTTACGCCCATCCACATAAGTCACTTTCACCGGTACAATCTGTCCCGGCTTGAGGTTATTCATCCCTTCAATATCAATTGTCTCATCCCCTCGCAGATTTAACGTCTTACGATTTACGCCCTGAGGAAATTCCAATGGCAATACCCCCATACCAATCAGGTTCGAACGGTGAATACGCTCAAATGATTCCGTAATCACCACCCTGACTCCCAATAATAGAGTACCCTTCGCTGCCCAGTCGCGGCTCGAACCAGAACCATATTCTTTGCCCGCAATGATAGCCAATGGTGTTTTTTCTTCCTGATAACGCATTGCCGCATCATAAATCGCTAATTGTGTCTGTGACGGAATATGGCGGGTATATCCTCCTTCTACACCAGAAATCATCTCATTACGGATACGGATATTGGCAAACGTTCCGCGCATCATGACCTCATGATTGCCGCGCCTTGAGCCGTAAGAGTTAAAATCCTTAGGTTCAACACCATGTTCCTGGAGATAACGCCCTGCCGGACTGTCAGCTTTGATATTCCCTGCCGGAGAAATATGGTCTGTAGTTACAGAATCCCCAAGAATAGCCAATATATTCGCGCCATGAATATCCGTTATTGCTTCTGGCTCTACGGTCATCTCACTAAAGAATGGCGGATGGCGAATATAAGTAGAATCAGGCTGGAAGTGATAAGTTGCAGAGCTCGCAACGTCCAGCGATTGCCATGTTTCATCACCATCAAAGACTTCCGCATACTCTTTGTGAAACATATCAGCCTTAATTTGATCGACAGCTTCAGCAATTTCTTTGCTATCAGGCCATATATCCTTCAAATAGATATCATTGCCTTGTTGATCTTGACCAAGAGGATCTTTAGTCAAATCCTTTTTCATGCTGCCAGATAAAGCATACGCCACAATTAACGGCGGCGACGCTAGCCAGTTAGTTTTTATCAGAGGATGGATACGCCCTTCAAAGTTGCGGTTGCCAGAAAGGACCGCACCAACGGTAAGATCAGCTTGCTTAATCGCAGTTTCAATAGATTCAGGCAATGGCCCAGAGTTACCAATGCAAGTTGTGCAACCGTAACCAACCAGATTGAAGCCCAGTTTCTCCAGATACGGCATCAAACCCGCCAATTCAAGGTAATTTGTTACCACTTTCGAACCGGGCGCCAGTGAGGTTTTCACCCAAGGTTGGCGTTTAAGACCCTTCTCAACCGCTTTTTTCGCCAACAACCCTGCGGCCATCAACACACTGGGATTAGATGTGTTGGTACAAGAAGTAATTGCAGCAATGACGACCGCACCCTCTTCTAACTCATACTTCCGGTTATCCAGATTCACTGACGCTGAGGTGGCTTTCCCCTGGGATTTATTCAGTTCCAGATCAATGGCTGACTGAAACACCTGAGGTACTCGCGCTAAAGCCACTCTGTCTTGCGGGCGTTTCGGTCCAGCGAGGCTCGCTTCCACCGTCGACATGTCCAGCTCAAGATTACTGGTAAATACCGGTTCATCACCGAGATTTCGCCATAATCCTTGGATCTTACAATAGGCTTCTACCAGCCCAATCTGCTGTTCTGTACGCCCTGTCAATCGCATATAGCTCAGGGTAATATCATCCACCGGGAAGAAACCGCAAGTTGCACCATATTCCGGTGACATATTGGCAATGGTTGCCCTGTCCGCCAGCGGCAAATCAGCTAATCCATCTCCATAAAATTCAACAAATTTCCCGACCACGCCATGTTTACGCAGCATTTGAGTCACTGTCAGTACAAGGTCTGTTGCAGTAATCCCTTCGCATAACTTGCCGGTAAGTTTAAAACCCACCACATCAGGAATAAGCATGGAAACAGGTTGCCCTAACATAGCCGCTTCAGCTTCAATACCACCCACACCCCATCCCAGAACACCGAGACCATTGATCATGGTGGTATGAGAATCGGTACCAACCAAGGTATCGGGATAAGCCAGCTCCCGTCCGTTATGCATTTCATGCCAAACCGTTTTACCCAGATACTCCAGGTTTACCTGATGGCAAATTCCGGTTCCTGGCGGGACAACACGAAAACGGTTAAAGGCTTTTTGCCCCCAACGCAGAAAGAGATAACGCTCGTAGTTACGTTCCATTTCTAATTGAACATTTTGTTCAAAGGCTTTTTGCGTGCCGAATTTATCCACCATAACTGAATGGTCAATAACCAAATCAACGGGTGATAGTGGATTAACTTGTTCAACATCACCACCAAGGCGCTGAACCGCTTTTCTCATGGCCGCTAAATCAACAACGGCAGGCACCCCGGTGAAATCCTGCATTAATACACGTGCTGGCCGGTAAGCAATTTCTCTGTCTGCATGGCCGGTATTTTGCCAATCAACAATTGCTTTCAAATCATCATCAACAACAGAATTGCCATCAATATTGCGAAGAAGATTTTCCAGAAGAACTTTCATTGATTTGGGCAAACGGGAAATATCACCCAAATGTTTAGCAACCAGTGGTAAGCTGTAATAATCATATTGTTTACTTGCAGCGGAAAGTGTTGAAACACAAACTTTTTTCAAATCAAACGACATAACTCCTCCTTCTTCTTATACTGGCATAACTCAAAACCACTTTAGCGCCTACCCCAATAGCCTTATTGAGATAGGCAGTTAATGATAATGGCACAAATTAAACATAACATATAAGCAAATATTTGTTTCTTATTACCGCACAATGGGTCAATTCAGTGTATCTATCAGAATTTCAGTAACAAATTTTGATAATTTAGTTGGGTAAACAATCGAATGATAATCAGCTAGAATTACCCCGCTAACAATTCAATTGGATTCAAATTATCAATAAAAAAACAAGGACAAAATAATGGATATAAAAAACGCAATTACGAATAATCAGGAACATATCGCAAAAATCAATGAAGCTAATACGTTCTTTCACATCGACGACGCTTATTTTAATATAGAAAACACCAATAAATATAATGAAAAGGATGGTTTAGTTCAGTTCATTATAGCCAAACAATTATCTGATAAACCAGATGTTATAGAGAAAACTAATAATTTAAGTCAAACATTAATTGCACTTTCCTCCATCGCAACCAATTATGTCAATAAATACGCAGAAAAGTATGGCGAGCAATATAAAACAGATATGGACTTTTGGACTAAAGTCGTTAACAAATTACCTTTAATGGGTACGAGTAAAGTTGAATCAAAAAGCTACACAGATTCGTTAAACGGTTTAAGCATCTCAAAAAGTTTCCTTAATTTCATTATGAATGTGGTTGTATTCGAAAATACAGATATGCTGCCAGATTTCGCTAACTTTCTTACCAAACAAGGGGAAACGATTCGTTTAGGCATACGGAAAAATAAAGGCTTTTATTCTACTGTGACACTGACGATTGCTATCGATACTTTGATTGTAGGAGAGAAGACAGTATATATTCCGAAACTAAAACTCTATCGAGTTAATTTTGATAGCACTAATTCAAACTTTTTATCAAGCTGTGCTTCTAATGAAAATATCAATATTGATTTTGAGTATTCATCCTTAATATCGGTTTTAGACTATGAGGCGCTCGAACATCCAGAGATTAAAGCCAGTTTTGATAATTTCATCAACAAACAAAGAAAAACATCAATAGAAGATTCTGATGATTTCTTCAGTGGTGAGTTTGAATCCATCTGATAAACAAAATTAGGGAGCCAATAGCAATCATTAGCTCCCTAATTATTTTATTATACGATGGGTAATTTGATATCTTTGAACATGACTTCGATATCTTCATTTGAGCGTAAAGCAACTGCCTGATCAATAACATCACGCGTCAGGTGAGGCGCGAAACGCCACATAAAATCATACATGTAGCTGCGCAAGAAACTACTGCGACGAAAACCAATCTTAGTTGTGCTGTAGCTAAATTTATCACGCATATCAATGCAAACAAGGTCTTTATCCTGCACCGGATCAACCGCCATGTTGGCAATAACCCCCACACCTAATCCTAACCGGACATAAGTTTTAATGACATCAGCATCCGTCGCAGTAAAAACAATTTTAGGCTTTAAGCCCACTTTATCGAATGCGACATCTAACTCAGAACGACCGGTAAAACCGAATGTATAAGTGACCAGTTGATATTCAGCCAATTCTTCAATTGAAACACTCTCTTTACCTGCCAGCGGGTGATCCGACGTCACCACCAGCGTCCTGTTCCAATGGTAACAAGGCAACATTATCAAATCTTCATATAAATGCAGTGCCTCAGTTGCAATAGCAAAATCAGCACTACCTTTACTCACAGCTTCAGCAATTTGCGTTGGCGACCCCTGATGCATGTGTAAAGAGACCTGCGGATAACGTTCAATAAAGCCTTTAATCACAGGAGGTAATGCATAACGAGCCTGTGTATGGGTAGTAGCAATATATAGCGAACCACGATTTGGATAAGTATGTTCACTAGCAACTGACCGTATTGCATCAATCTTAGATAATACTTCACGAGAAATTCGGACAACCTCTTCACCTGCGGGAGTAACATGCGTCAGGTGCTTACCACTACGGGAAAAAATCTGAATGCCTAATTCATCTTCAAGCATTCTAACCTGCTTACTGATCCCTGGTTGAGATGTATACAGTCCTTCTGCCGTAGATGAAACATTAAGGTTGTGGTTTACCACCTCCACGATGTAACGAAGCTGTTGCAATTTCATATAAACACCATCCCAAAATAAACGCTGTGAACAATTATGACTTAGAAACCTAGACTGATATTGCTGTTTGCTATTTATTATAACGAATAGAAATAATATTGTTGCCGCATATAACCACTATAACACGATTATATATTTATATAACGAATAATTAAAAATTCATAATGAATGTTTAGCGGGATTCTAATTCATATATTTTAAGATAATGCCGATAGGCGAAAAAAGCCAACCTATAAGGTTGGCTTAATAGAAGAAAATAATCCCTTTCCTGAGAAAAAGAGAGTGTTGATTCTATCAGAAATTGTTACTTTTTATCTTTCTCAACCCATTTTCCATCAACATAAAACGCACTCCACCCCGTTGCCTTGCCATTTTTCTCTGAAGAAGCATATTGCTGTTTAGTCTTACGGCTAAAACGGATAACTGTTTTATTGCCTTCAGCATCAGCCACAGGCGCATCCGCCAGATAGCGTAATTTCTCCGGCAAACGCTCTTTAAAACGCGCTAATTCTTCTACCAACGGCGCTCTGGTTTCTCTGGATTTAGGGAAAGTATTTGCTGCTAAAAATACACCGGCTGCACCATCACGCAATACAAAATAGGCATCAGATTTTTCACAAGGAAGCTCTGGTAGCGGAACCGGATCTTCTTTTGGCGGCGCGACATCCCCACTACGCAAGATTTTGCGGGTATTTTTACAAGTTTCATCAGTACAGCCCATGTATTTACCAAAACGCCCCATTTTCAGGTGCATTTCAGCGCCACATTTATCACATTCGATAACAGGACCGTCATATCCCTTAATGCGAAATTCGCCCTCTTCCACTTCATAACCATCACAAGCAGGGTTATTACCACAAACATGTAATTTACGTTGGCTATCAATAAGGTAACTGTCCATCGCTGTACCACATTTTTTACAGCGACGACGGGCACGCAATGCGTTGGTTTCCGCCTCATCCCCTTCCAAGACATTAAGAATTTCATTTTCAGGGATAAGATTTATTGTCTGCTTACAACGCTCTTTGGGTGATAACGCATAACCAGAGCAACCTAGGAAAACGCCGGTGGTTGCCGTTCGAATGCCCATGGAGCGCTGACATGTCGGACACTCAATAGAGGTAATGACCATCGGATTGGGCCGCATACCACCATCTTCTGGCTCTTTATTGGCGACGTCTAGTTGCTCACTAAAATCCGTGAAAAACTCATCCAAAACCCCTTTCCATTCGACTTTGTTACTTGCAACCTGATCAAGCTGATCTTCCATTCGCGCAGTAAAATCATAACTCATCAGCTCGTTGAAATTTTCTTCCAGACGATCAGTAACAATTTCCCCCATTTTCTCTGAGTAGAAACGGCGACTCTCCACGCGAACATAACCACGCTCTTGAATCGTAGAGATAATGGAAGCATAAGTGGATGGCCGACCTATACTGCGTTTCTCCAGCTCTTTAACCAAGGATGCCTCACTATAACGCGCCGGTGGTTTAGTAAAGTGTTGGCTTGGGATCAGTTGTTGCAAATCAAGTTCTGTACCAATTTCAACAACCGGCAGCATGCGGTCTTCGTCACCTTTGCGCAATACAGGCATCACTTTTGTCCAGCCATCAAAACGCAATATACGACCTTTGGCCCGCAATTCGAAATCACCCGCCTGTACCGTCAATGTTGTGGAATCGTATTTCGCCGGTGTCATCTGACAAGCCACAAACTGACGCCAGATTAGCTGATACAGCTTCTGTGCATCCGCATCCATATCTTTCAGTTGTTCTGCCACGATATCAACACTGGAAGGACGAATCGCTTCATGCGCTTCCTGTGAATTCTCTTTACTGCTGTAGGTATTGGCTGCTTTTGGCAGGTATTTATCGCCAAAATTATCACTGATATAACTACGAACCATATCCAACGCATCCTGACTCAAATTAGTTGAATCAGTACGCATATAAGTAATATATCCGGCCTCATACAAACGCTGAGCCATCATCATGGTCTTTTTAACACCAAACCCTAAACGCGTGCTAGCTGCCTGTTGCAATGTAGATGTGATAAATGGCGCACTCGGTTTACTGGATGTTGGACGATCTTCACGATCAATCACTTTGTAACGGGCTTTTTCCAGTAAAGAGACGGCGGCTTGAGTTTGTTCACTAGTAACCGGCTTAAACGGTTTACCCAACCGATGGGTCACTTCCATATGCAGTGAAATTTCACCTTTCACCAGCAAATCAGCATGTAATTGCCAATATTCTACTGGTACAAACGCTTTAATTTCACGCTCTCTTTCTACCACAAGACGTACCGCCACCGATTGAACACGACCGGCGGAAAGCCCTCTGGCGACCTTTTTCCACAGTAGCGGAGAAACCATATAACCCACGACTCGATCCATAAAACGACGAGCTTGTTGAGCATTTATCCGGTGAGTATTTAATTCACCCGGATTATCAAATGCCTGTTTGATGGCATTTTTAGTGATTTCATTAAAAACAACCCGGCTAAAACGATCACCATCACCCCCAATCACTTCCCGCAAGTGCCATGCAATGGCTTCTCCCTCGCGGTCAAGATCCGTTGCGAGATAAACATGATCAACTTTTTCAGCCAGTGATTTCAGCTCTGCCACGACCTTCTCTTTGCCCGGCAAAATCTGATAATTCGCTTCCCAACCATGGTATGGATCAACCCCCATACGGTTGACTAATACAGCTTTCTCATCTTTTTTAACCTTCTTCTTAGACTTATCGGTAGATGAGCTCGAACTCTTTTGGCTGGCTGAGCCACTGGTCGGCAAATCACGGATATGACCAACGCTGGATTTCACCACGTAGTCACTCCCCAAATATTTGTTGATTGTTTTGGCCTTTGCCGGGGACTCCACTATTACAAGAGCTTTACCCATAGTTATCTTTACCTAATTATCTTTTCAGATGGTGGAATTCGCCACGCCATATCACGGTATTTAAAACCTCTTTTTATATTGCGATAGATTCTCAATATATCAACTTATTTTTATTCAGTTGATTTTCCCAAACTCGAAACATATTGAATTATCTAAGGTATTTTAGATACCGCCCATGATCTATGCAAATGAATGAAGTGATTACCGTAAACAAAATCTTCCATTCGCATGATGAAAAGTTCACACTTTACCTGATAAAAAATGATGCGCAACAAATTATTTTTGATAAGGACAGAGGAAGACAAAACGGAACAACACCGATTAAAGGTAAACAAACACTAAAAAAAGCCAGCCATATTATCCGCCAACAAGAAGATTTTATTCATGGAATGTATATATACCTAATAGATTTCGAGTTGCATCGCGACGGCAAGGGAGCGAATCCCCGGGAGCATAGATAACTATGTGACCGGGGTGAGTGAGTGCAGCCAACAAAGAGGCAGCTTGAAAGATAACGGGTATAGATAGCGTAGAACAAAAAGGAGATGTATTAGTCTTAGTAGTGAATTTTTTCTAAGGGGAAATGGTTTACCCACAGTAAAAAGTACGGCTATTTTCAATATGTTCAAACACCTGACGCATATCCTGCCGAAACAATATTATCTCGAAAATTAATAACAAAAATTTATTGAACAATGAATAGGCAGATATATGAAAAAGATATCTGCCGGGTATATAAAGCACCTCTGACGATAAACTACAGGTATTAATTACACTTCCAAGGTGAGATCAGAAAAAAAACCCGCCATCAAAGGATTAAACAGCTCTGGTGCTTCCCAGAATGGCCCATGCCCTAAGTTGAGCAAGTTATACACCTGACCAGTCCAGAGATTTTTATAGGTTATCCCGTTAATGTAATCAATATTAACAAATAAATCTTCTACACCATTAACGATAGCTAGCGGTGTTGGGTTTGTTTCAACCAACAACCGTTGATCCATAACATCCGGTGAAACCGACGATTCAGACATATACTGCCGGGCCAAACCATCGGTCCGCGCCACCGCGGCTCTCAAAAATGGTTCACAAAGTGCGTTTTCTCCATACAACGCCAGGGTATAATCCGTAATCTCCTCTTCTGTCAGCGAAGCCTTACCCGATATTGCCATAAACCGGCTTGGTTTAAATCCAAGACTGACATTTTCTGCGCCTGGGCTAACCGGCGGCGTGCCACAAATCATTATCCCAACAATCCCTGGGAATCGCGAGATCAACTCCAAACCAATATGTCCCCCCAGCGACCATCCGAAAACAGCAACTTTATTGATGCCTAATTTTTCCAGTACTTCAATAATGCAAAGGGCATAGCCAGATATCGAATAGGTCCGGCGTGGCTCCACTGCATTCGACGAAGCACCATGTCCTGGTAAATCAATAGCTAGAATCCGGTATTCGTCACCAAAACAGTTAATTTGATGGCGAAAAACGTCTTTACAACTTGAATTACCGTGTATAAGGAGGACCGGTAACCCATCACCTCCCGTATCAGCAACAGAGATGACAGCATGACTGGTATGAATATCGTATTATGAAATAGCCATAATACTTTATTTCCTTATGAATATTATTGTAAGTTGCCATTTTTCGGGGATTTTCATAGTGCGTTTAAAGACGCCAATAACGCTGTGCAAAAGTGACTTGTATTTGTTTAAAAATCAGCCAGACAGAACACATAAACGCAAAGCCAGAGTATCAACTATTGGTGTAGAAAAGCCTGCGGCCCATCACAAGCAGTAAGGGAGATGTAAAGCAAATTATGTAACACCTGTAATATTTTAACAGGGCCAAAATATCTGGTTTTTCAGGGGAATAGCATCATGATAATAAACGTGAGAATAAGCGTCGCTCTGTTTAATTAGCACATTACAATTAAGCAATATATCAAGGCGTCCCTGAACGTCTTGGGGTACGCCAAGATAATTAATTCAAAATAGCGGGATTTCAATCAAAGCAGAGGCTTCTCCCCTCTTTGCCACCAACGTAATAACAGTTTATCAATACTTTCCATTGCACTGCCGGTGAAACGCTCTACCATGCGTTTACGGCGTGTATAACTGACACCAATAACTTCACAATTATCTATTTGAGCAATCAACAGATCATCGCTGACACCAATTTCGTCAATCAATCCCTTCTCTTTCGCCTGTGAGCCGTACCAGTATTCGCCTGTCGCCACACTTTCCACATCAAGTGATGGGCGATGCGTATGAATAAACGTTTTAAACAGTTCGTGAGTCTGATTCAGATCTTCCTGAAATTTTTTCCGACCCTGCTCTGTATTTTCTCCCAACACAGTCAATGTACGTTTATATTCACCAGCCGTATGGAGTTCCACATCGATATCATTTTTCTTCAATAGCTTATAAATGTTCGGAATCTGAGCGACCACGCCAATAGAACCAATAATGGCAAAAGGTGCAGCAACCACACGATCAGCGACACAGGCCATCATATAGCCCCCACTGGCAGCAACTTTATCTACGACGATAGTCAAACGAATGCCTTTCTGGCGCAAACGGACAAGCTGAGAAGCCGCCAGTCCATAACCATGCACCATACCTCCAGGACTTTCCAGACGTAACAACACTTCATCTTTTGCATCTGCCACAGCCAGAATTGCGCTAATCTCTTCACGTAATGAATCGACTTCATGTGCATCCATACTGCCTTTAAAATCCAGCACATAAAGACAAGGTTTCTGTAACCCTTTATGACCTGCCTTAGCGTCACTCTTCTTCTGCTTGGATTCGAGCTTTTGTTGCTTATCAAACTCTTTCTGCCAAACTTTTCTTTCCGCTTCTGTCATGCGCGCCCGCTGCATTTGACGCTGCTTATCCCGGTATGACTCACCGAGATCGGTTAGTTTCAATTCTCCTTTTAGTGAGGATTTCCGCATTCCCATGCCAATACCCAATATCGCCAGAGCAATAACAGCTAACACCAAAGTAACTACTTTGGCTAAAAACAACCCGTAAAGAGATAAATACTCCACAAAATTCACCTTTTCTTCTTAACCTGAATAACTAGAATAAATACATTTAAATTTTCTTGTTTAAAAACAATTTATTATAATTGATTGGCATTCAATTAAAACAAATATGCACGCAATTATGTACAAATAAAAACACCCAGTATATCGGTCTCACCCGTTAATCCTACACCATTAGATGGGGAAATGGGGATCAGTTCAGACGCTTGTCGTAACAGAGTTACTTGCTGTTGTTTAGCTTCATCAATCTGATGAGATTTCAAAAGGTCCTTATTAGCTACCGCACCTGAGCGGAAATAAGAAGATTTTAAGTAAAAAAAGCCTCGAGGAAACGAGACTTGTAAATTTTTATGCGTCCTAATTACATAGATAACGCCTTTAAAACATGAACTGGATCTTTCTCTATCGCCTTTAACAAGGCTTTCGCTGGTCCAGTTGGTTCACGCCTTCCTTGCTCCCAATTACGCAAAGTTCCAACATTAACAGATATTAATTTGGCAAACCCCGTCTGGCTTAAACCGGTTGCCTGACGAATATTCTTTACTTTCACGGCTTCAACGTGAGTTTCACGAGAGGCAACGCGTTCGCCGTTAATAATTTCGTTCATCTGTGTCATACTTTCAGTTAGTCTGGAAAATAATTTACTATCCATTGTTACCACCTCTCATTTAATGCTCTCAAGACTTTCTTCTCTGATTCGCTAAGGTCATCCTTAATGCCTTTTTTATAAATCAACAACAGCCTAATATGTGAGACATCTACTTTATAGTAATAAATCATGCGTACACCGCCTCGTTTACCTTTACCTCTAGATATCCATCTGACTTTACGTAAGCCACCAGTATGTGGGATAACATCACCTACAACGGGATTGTCTGCAAGATATTGCTGAAACTCACGATATTCATCGTCACTTAACAACTCTTTACAATCTTCAGTGAAGATATGGGTCTCAATAAATATCACGTCTCAGTGCGCCATTGGTGTACATTTGAAGCAATAATATATGCCTTTACGGTATAAGTCAATGGCGCACACACAACATGATACATCATGTGTGCCTTTTAAATTTGTCATCCTTGGATTTTGGTAAGTACTCCGTAAAACCCCGTTCTTCAGAGGATATCAACTCCTGAGCAATCAACCTTGGCAAATTTGACTCAATATATAACTTTCTGTTTTGATAGCCCGAACGGCCTCCGACGGTAATAAATCGCGCCGTCAACAACAGGAAATCTTCAAATGTTACATTACCAACCAAAACATGACCTCCTACAACAACGTATTATTTTGGTGACAGGCGCTGGCGAGGGTATTGGTCGTGAAGCGGCTTTGACTTACGCCCGTTACGGCGCACAAGTTATCTTACTTGGCAGGACAACACACAAACTGGAAGCTGTCAAAAATGAGATTGAACAAGCAGATGGCGTTCCTGCAACTATTCACACCATGGATCTGCTGACCGTCACAGCCGAAAAGTGCCAAGCATTCGCTGACGATTTAGCACAGCATTATCCACACCTAGATGGTGTATTGCACAATGCCGGATTACTGGGGACTGTCGCACCAATGGCAGAGCAGCCAGTGCAATTATGGCATGATGTTATGCAAGTCAACGTTAATGCGACCTTTATGTTAACTCAAGCGTTGCTGCCACTATTATTAAAGTCGCCTGACAGCTCATTAATCTTTACCAGTTCGAGCGTTGGTCGCGAAGGTCGTTGTGGTTGGGGAGCCTATTCTGCCTCTAAATTTGCCACCGAAGGCATGATGCAAGTTTTAGCAGCAGAATATAAACACACTTCTCTACGCGTTAATTGTATTAATCCCGGTGGTACACGCACAAATATGCGCGCCCGCGCATTCCCTAACGAAAATTCTGCTAAACTGAAAACACCAGCAGATATTATGCCACTGTATCTTTACCTTATGGGCAGCGATAGTCTGCATAAAACAGGTATCAGTTTTGATGCCCAACCCGGACGCAAAGCAGGACCAGCCGAATAATGACAATCAATGACAACCAGCATCAAAAAAGGCAACAACGCCTAAAAGAAAAAGTGGATTCCCGTATTGAAGCCGCCCAGTTAGAACGGGGTATTCTCATCGTTTTTACCGGCAATGGTAAAGGCAAAACCACCGCTGCATTTGGTACAGTGACCCGTGCGATAGGTCATGGATTTCGTGCCGGTGTGATCCAATTTATCAAAGGTAAATGGGAGAATGGCGAGAAAAATCTGTTGGAACAGCACGGGGTAAATTTCCATGTTATGGCGACAGGTTTTACCTGGGAAACTCAAAGCCGGGAAACCGATACCGTAGCCTGCCATCAGGTATGGCACCATGCGTTAGAGATGTTATCCGATCCCGATTTAGATCTGGTTGTCTTGGATGAACTGACGTATATGGTAAGTTATGGCTATCTTCCTCTGGAAGAAGTTATTACTGCGCTCAAACACCGGCCAGAGCACCAATCCGTTATTATCACCGGTCGCGGTTGTCATCGTGAATTATTGGAAATAGCAGATACCGTGACAGAGATGCGCCCGGTAAAGCATGCCTTTGACGCCGGTATTAAGGCACAAAAAGGGATCGATTGGTAAAAGGCCCCGTGATGACACGAGGCCCAAAAAATTTAACGGCCTTTTGGTGCGGTTGTTCGCCCCGCATTCTGGCGTGAACTGCCTGGACGTTTTCCTGCCGATGGACGCGATGCTACTTGAGCATGGCGTTTAACTGCCCGGCGAATCTGGTTAGCTTTAAGGCGACGTTTATCAGGTCCCACTGCTACTTTGGAAACCGTCTCTTCATTCAAACCGACTAATTGACGCAAATAGTTAATTTGCTCCAGACCCAGTTCTGTCCATCCCCCGCGTGGTAAACCTTTTGGCAAGCCAATATCCCCATAACACACACGAATAAGGCGGCTCACCTGTACACCAACCGCTTCCCAAAGACGACGAACCTCTCGATTACGTCCTTCTGTCAGCGTGACGTTATACCATTGATTCATCCCCTCACCGCCTTTAAACGCGATAGTGCGGAATGAGGCTGGACCATCTTCCAGTTGAATCCCCTTAGCCAGTTGTTTCAATTTAGCATCATCAACTTCACCAAAGACACGGACAGCATATTCGCGTTCAACTTCACAGCTTGGATGCATCAAACGATTAGCCAGCTCACCATCAGTAGTAAATAGCAGCAAACCACAGGTATTCACATCCAGACGCCCAACCGCTATCCAGCGGGAACCTAGCAATTTAGGCAGACGATCAAAAACCGTTGGCCGCCCTTCTGGATCATGACGAGTACAAAGCTCACCTTCCGGTTTGTAATAAGCCAGAACACGACAAACCGCTTTTTGTGATTCTTTGATATTTAATATCCGACCATCAAGACGGATTTTCGTGGCGAGTTGAACTTCAATGCGATCACCTAAAGTCGCAATTTTACCGTCAACACTGACGCGCCCCTGTTGAATATAACCTTCTATTTCGCGGCGGGAACCGTGGCCGGAACGCGCGAGAATTTTCTGTAACTTTTCAGATTTCTGTGTCTTACCGCTCATTGAGCAACCTCTGTTGTCGCCTTCACAGGCGTCGTGTTATATATCAATCAATACGTTATGATAGAACTCAATCATAACAAACTGATTTTAATACATTTTATAGCATAGAATGCTATAAAATAGATCATACATTCTAGTCCGTGGCCGGCATTCTACACTAATTTCAGACACAATGATTCTAATCCAGCAATTACCCTCACGCAAAAACTGAAAGAATCATGGTTGGCGTAAGGAAATAATATCTCCAGCCTTATCGTGATTTTCCGGCATTTAATATAATAGATTCCCCATTATCAGGATTAAAAAACCGATCGCTGATCACATTTCATACTATCCATTCTGACAGTCAGTTAATTACACATTAGAATGGTTTAATGA
>NZ_JAHZMK010000023.1:0-91980 GCF_020387775.1 Photorhabdus antumapuensis | reverse complement strand
CCAAAATTACTGTGCCACATCACAGGCAAAGCGGTTATTGGGCTGACCTGATTTAACGCGGCTGTACCGTGGTTGCAACACGATAAAGCCGCTCACCACAAGCAACTAAACAGGAGTTGATTATGGCTAAGGCGCATTCTAAGGCAGAAGTCGTTGTAAATAAAGCTGTGAAAACAGAACGTTATTACACGGTGGGGTATGTGCTGAACGGGAACAAGGTCAACAACGCTGCACCGGCGATACATCTGAAGGGGCAGTGGCTGAGACAGGCGGGGTTTAATACCGGGGGTCAAATTACGGTGAAGGTGATGGACGGTTGTCTGGTGCTGATTCCAGAGAGTGAAGCCACGCAACAACAGCATCAGCAGTACCAGCGGCAGCAGAGCCAGCTTAATGAGATTAAGCAGCAGATGCGGGCGTTGATAACCGGTTTTGCGGGTTAAGGGGAGCGCATGAGATGACGATAGCGATTGAGCATTTGCAGGACATTCAGTTAACCCACATTGAAGCGCTGGCCTTGGCGCAACTGGTTAAGCGGCTGTACTGGGCGGAGATACGGGCTTGTGCGGTTGATGACATGGAAGCCTGGGTTATCAAGGCTGCGATAGGGCGGCTCCAGTCGGCGCTGGCGTATCACGGGTATTCACCACGGTAAGAGAGAAGTCAGCCGGAAGAGATTCCGGCTTTTTACTGTTTCAGGGAGAAAACAGAATAAAATAGCTAAAATACAGCCTATGTATATGTTTGCTATGAGTTTTATATTTTTCTGTATTATTTCTTTGTTTATCTTCTTATTTATTTTATATTTTTGTGCTTTTAATTTATATATTTAATATATAACATCAACCCTGTAAGATATTTATTTTAAGCATAAAAATAACAAAGCCGGAAAGATCACGGGGAGCTTTCCGGCTTTTTCATGATGATATGTCTTCTATATCAACTGTTTTTTAATACCATTGGATTAAAAGCAACTATCTTTTTATCCTTGGTCATTCCGCATGGATAAAGACCTTTTTTATATATCTCAAAGATCTTTTCCAAAATTGATTCCTTTTGTTCACCTAATATATACCTTTGAATAGATAACATGTTTAATTGAGAATATACTTCATCTAAGACTTCAAAATAAAAATCATCATAGTCAGAATTTTCTTTTTTTATTTTTTTCTTTCTATAGGCAATTGAAATTTTGTCATAATGAACAGAAAACTCTTTACTTATATCATTTAAGTATTCGTCAGCTTCATGAAATTCACTCCTTAACCTAAATTTACTTATAGAATTCTCAATGAGATCTAGCCATACTAAATACCCGTCGGGTAATAATTGTTCAAAGGATAAAGTCAGTGCTAATTCAGGATCATGAATTTCTAAATAACGACCAGATTGATTGCTAAGAACCCCTGAAAATAATTTTTCAGACAAAAGAAAAGCCATTGGTTCAATAATAAATTCTTTTCTTGTATCAATCATATATCACCTCTATTTATTAAATATATTATCCCACAATTCAAAAGCCCTTTGCTTGCCTATATCAGGATTCTTAGCAATATCTTTCGACCTAATTGGCATGCCATTCATCATTGCTTTCTTCGCCTTATTTTGTATGTTAGCAACTTGTTTTGCTATGATATTAGTAGGCTGGTTTAAATCAATTTTATTTAGAGCTTTTTCAACTGCGGAGGAATATCCATTATGGCTACCTCGATGTCTTGCCATTGTGCTAACTGTAGTAGCAACCTTTTTATCTTTGATGGGGTCTGGCAGCCTCAAAAATATTCCATTACTAGCATCATCAATATCATATCCAATTTTTTTCAAAGCAGGATGATCTGATAGCTGTTTCGGAATGACATGGTGCGCTTCATGTCCCTTCCATGAAGTTGAGCGCGGCAATCCCATATCTTCCATCATGTTTTTACCCAGTTTGGTCGAACACCCTGCCAACCCGAATGGATCTATCCATGTTGTTGGGTTATTCACGTATGAATATGGGTTCAATCCACCTAGCAATCCCAGGGGATCAGGACTGAGATAACACGCGGCTTCCGGTGAGTAAAAGCGGTGCCGGTTGTAGCAAAGCCCGGACTCTTCATCCCATAACTGCCCGGCGAATCGGAGGCCCGGGTCCAGTTCGGGATTCTCTGCCTGTCCGCCCAGCCGCAGCCCGTACAGGGACTGCTTCGGCCGCCGCCACACCCGTTTCCCTGTCGGGTCGAACAGCGCCAGCGGCTCGCCGGTCGGCGCGCTGACCGCATACTGGGTCTGCACCTCCCCGGCCATCAGTTCCACCCGGTTGTCCAGATTGAGCGTAAACTGTTGCGTCTGCTGCGCTATCAGTTCCCAGCCGTCAAACACCAGATGGCGGACCATTTTCAGCCGGCCGTGCTGATACTCGCGGATTTCTGCCGGCACATCGCCGTCCCACACATACGTGGTCAGCTTACCGGTCTGGATACACCGTTTTTCTGTCCGTCGTCCGAAGGCATCATAGCGATATTCCCACCGGATGTCATCCGGCGTGATAAGCCCCGTCAGCTGGTTCTGGCTGTTCCAGCGATATTTTGTCAGCGCCGGCCGGTAACCTTCCGCTAAAAACTGCTTTTCCTGCATGCGCCCGGCCCGGTCGTAGACAAACCGGTGCGAACCCACCCAGTTCAGGCGGTGGCCCTCCTGGTAGAGAGTCTCTCCCATAATTTCCTGCACCCCGTCAAACCGCCTTGACGGGTAACCGGCGGCGTCATACTGATAATGTTCACGCAGCGTCCGGCCTTCACCCACCGAAACTATCTGGCCGTTGCCGTTGAGGAGATAATTTAACTGCTGTCCGTCGTCATTGACCGCGGTCAGGTTCAGCGTTGCATCGTATTCATACCGGCGCGCCACGCCCGCATAAGCGGGGGCAATCTCTTCCGGTTCAGCCGGCCGGAAGAAATGGGGATTACGGCCTGCCCGCTGTGCGGTTAACTGCCCCATCAGGCTGTACTGCTGACGCAGAATAAATCCCCCTTCCACATAACGTCCCGTATCCCTGCCGGCGTCATCCCGTTCTATGGTCAGGGGCGGCTGATCCTCCAGTGTCAGTCTAATCAGTTCGCCCGCCCGGTTAACTGCCAGCCGGCTCTGCCAGCGGCTGAGGTGAGTCTGCCCGCTAAACCGGGCGGGGCCGGCTGGCGGCGCTGTTTCTCCGGTGAACAACTGCCGTTCTGCGGTGCGGTTATCCGGGTAGTGACGCTGAATTTCTCCGTGCGGCTGAACTTCCCGTACTATCCGGTCCTGGTCGTCATATTCAAAATGCAGGGTGCTGTCCGGGGATCCCACGGTTAACAGTCGTCCCAGAATGTCGTGATGATAACGGGTGATGCCTTCCGGGGTGTGCAGGGCCGTCAGCCGGCGGGCGGCATCATAGTCGTAGCGGGTGAGGTTGCCTTCCCCGTCCCGTTTTTCAATGCAGTTCCCCGACAGGTCATAACGGTAGTGCCACTGCGTGCCGGCATAATCCTGCTCGGTGATAACCCGGCCATCCGCATCCAGTGTGTAGCTGTAGGTTTCCCCCTGTGGGTTAATCACCTGCGTCAGTTGCAGCGTGTCCGCATCGTAACGATACTGCCAGCGATGTCCTTCGCCATCCCGCCGGGCGACCGGCAGGTCAAACGGGCCATATTCCACCTGCCATTTCACGCCGCGGGCATCGGTCCAGCAGGTTAAGTTCCCGTGGCGGTCGTGGGTAAAGTGCTCAGGATGGTTGTCCGGCCGGTCGCTGACCGCAACCCGGTGATGACGGTTGTAACGCCAGCGCCACAGCGCTCCCGCTGCCGTCAGGCTTCGTAACCGGTCCTGACTGTCATAACCCAGATTGACAGTCCGGTTTTCCTCATCCAGCACTCTCACCAGCCGCTGATGCTTATCATATTCCTGTGTGAGACAGTTGCCGTCGGTGTCGGTTTCTGACGTCACCAGCCCGAAGGCATTGCGGGTCAGCGTGGTTTTCCGGCCGTCCGGCGCAATAAATCCGGCGGGCTGGCCCTGCTCATCATATAAAGGCAGCCAGGTACGTTGCAGCGGGTCGGTCATGCCGGTCAGTTGCAGGCTGTCAGCATCATAGCTGTATTGCCACACGGCGCCGGTGGCGTCGGTCAGTGAGGTGACCCGGCCGGTATCTGCCAGCCAGGTCAGCGTCAGGGTTTCCCCCATAGGTAATATCTGTCTGACCAGATTGCCCCGGCGATCATATTCATAGCGGGTCACACTGCCGCACGGGGTGCGGATTTCCGTGACCTGCTGTTGCTCGTTGTAATGCCAGGTGGTGGTATGCCCCTGCGGGGTGGTGGAACGGGTCATGCCGGGCGCATAGTCCAGGCGGACCGGATAGAAGCCGCCGGCGCCGATGCTGTCAGTACAGCGTCCTTCACTGTCGTAGCGGTAATCCACCCAGGTCTGGTCGCCGTCAGACCAGCGGCTTATCAGTCCCTGTGCGTTATATTCATAGTACAGGTGGAAATTCTGGGTGCTGTCCGCTTCCGCCAGCCGGCCATCCTCGTGGTAGTGATAACGGGCCATCACTTCCTGTAACCCTTCATCGGTGCGGAGAGTCTCTGTCAGTTGCCCGTTCAGGTTGTAACGCAGCGTCAGTACCGGTCCGTCACTGTGGATAACCTGCGTCAGCTGAGGGTGTTCGTTATAAATAAAGCGCAGCCGGTTGTCATACACATCCCGGAGTTCCGTCAGCAGCCAGCGCTGAGATGTTTCCTCTGCGGCCGGTGACGGGTGTCGCAGGGCAAAGTATTTGCTGACCGGTGAGTCACGGTGGCGGAGGATGTAACCCTGCTCGCCCCGGCTCAGGGTAAAGTCCGGGTGGTCCGGGTTGGTGCTGTGTGTATAAGCCGGTGGTAAAGCAAAGTAAAGCGACGCCCCTTCGGTAGTACGGATTTCTACCCGGTCGCCGGTCGTCAGGGCGCATTCGGAGAAGCTGTCCGCCCAGCCCGGTCCCAGTAAGCCCTGTTCTTCCGGCGCCCAGCTGCGCAAAAAGACCAGCGGCAGGGTCTGACCGAGGGTGATGTCGGTACGCTGGTCAAATAGCTGGCCGGTGGTGACGTCAATCGGGTCGCCGGTAAAGAATTTTTTAGTTGCTTCCCGGTAACGTTTTGCTCCCTCAGTTTCTCTGAAAGCTTTTTTGGCACAGGAAATTCGATTTGAGAGGAACTCCTTAGCCTTTTTAGCGCCCACCTTCGCGCCTTTCAATACCCCCTGAATTCCCTGACCGGTTTTGGTAAACAGTTTACCGAGACCTTTAATCGCTCCCCGGGAGGGCGGCACCAGAAATTCAACGGCTATCAGCACCGCCCGCTCCCAGGCCGAGAACTCTTCGGCGACTTCCAGGTAAGTGCCCTGGCCGGAGCCGATAAACACCGTTTTAGCCCCGGATTTAATGGTGGCGCCGCACACCAGTTTGTCATCCACCCGGGCGGCGGGAGAACCGTTAATAAATACGGTTTCACTGCCCTGGGCAATCAGGGGCGGCGCAGGGTGTTTGCTACAGGCAGCGATATCGGCCGTGGCCCTGGCAGCGGGTTTGCCTTCGATAAAGACATTGGGGGAGCCGCTGCCCAGTACGCCGCTCGGCGGACCGACGCTGTCCACCATTTTTGTGACCGCCGAACTGGCGGCGCTGATGACGTCACCCAGTGCAAACGTGGCGGCTGTCCCCAGGGCAATGACGGCCACGGTGGCCAGTCCTCCGGTGAGGATTGTCAGCCCCACCAGTGCCGATGCCGCAGCGAATACTGCGGCCCCTATCAGTGCGCCGGTAATTGCCCCGGCCAGTGCGCCCAGGAAGCTGGCATGTTTTATCGGGTCGCCCTCGCGGGCAGCCGCCGGACCGGGGCTGCCCTGTGGCGGGGAAACGCGCACAGCATGTTGTGCGCCGACCCGTGCTATCCGGGTGACAATCTCATCACCAAGTGACATGGTGTTCCTCCTGTCAGGTCATCAGGCCGCCTGGAAGCTGTTGATAACGGCCAGCAGTGCATCACGCTGATTCTCTTCAAAGGGCGCGGGAGAAGTCAGGTTGAAGGTCAGCAGCAGCGTACCCCGGATTTGCAGTACCACGGTCTGGTACATGTCGCCTTCCGAGCTTTTCCACTGGTAATCCAGACGGCGGGCAGGTTGCTGGCTGAGGGTGATTTCGCTGCGCTGATGTTCCTGGTAACCGGGCAGGTGAGTGCAGAACTGTTCCAGGGTCTGTTCATAGTAAGCGTTGTTATCCATGCCGGCAGGAACTGGCGTGCGGCTGACTACCAGATTAATGCCGCTGTCGTCCGGCAGCACAAATACATTCATGGATTCATCCCGCCAGTTGTCAGGGATAGCCAGTGTGCCTTCATTCATCTGATATGGTGTGTTTTTCATGTGTTTTCCGTTGTTGATTGAAATAAGTTGATAGTCAATACCGGTCAGTTCACATTGACCTGTTTGCCATTGATAGTGATATTGGCGCCCTGGATGCTGATATTGCCGGCATTATCGATGGTGATGCTGCCCCCGGCAGTGGCAATTTCGATCCCCCCGGCCTGGGAATGTATCTGAATGTTATTTTTTACGTTCAGCAGGCTGTCTTTTTCGACGGTGATTTGACGCAGGCCGTTGATGGCGCTGACTTCATTTCCCGTCACCTCTTTATGACGGTCGTTTCTGACCGACAGCATCTGATTATGGCCGATGCTTTCGGTGTGGTCGTTCATGACCCGGGTTTCACGGTTATTGAGTACCACGGTGTTCATGTCGCGCTGGGCGTGCAGCGCCAGCTCTTCGCTGCCTTTGGCATCCTCGAAGCGCAGTTCGTTGTAGCCTTCCCCTTTATGGGTTTTGGAGCGCAGGGCCATCTGGGTTTTGCTGCCCGGCAGGGTGCCCGGCGGGAGATTGCTGGCATGGTAGGTGCGGCCGGTGACTATCGGCTGGTCCGGGTCGCCGTTAAGAAAGTCCACCACCACTTCCTGCCCGATACGCGGTATCGCCAGCATGCCCCAGCCCTGACCGGCCCAGGGCTGGGTGACCCGTATCCAGCAGGAACTGTTGTCGTTGCTCCGGCCGTAGCGGTCCCACAGGAATTGCAGGCGGATGCGCCCGTATGAGTCGCAGTAGATTTCTTCGCCTTCCGGGCCGACTACTTTGGCAATCTGCGGGCCCTCCACGACCGGTTTGGGTAACGGGGTCGGGCGCCAGTGCTGGTTATAGGGAATGAAGGTGAAGCTGTTGCTCATCACGGTGCCGCTCTCCCCGGCGGCCTGTTCCAGCGCCTGCGGCTGGCTGCCGTGATGGATGACGCCGACCAGTTGCCAGAGCCGGTTCAGGTCATCCCGGGGATGGTGGGTCAGGGTGAACAGTACGCCGGGTTGCATGGTGGCGGCATTACTTTCACCATCACCGGTCAGGGCATTGTTGCGCAGGGCTTCCAGCCGGTAGCGGGTGAAATCAGCGCCGTGCTGGGCATCTTTGAAGCGGCCGGGAAAATCAAAGTGTTCATAGCCGGTATGCTGGAGGTCCTGCTCCCGCATCTGATGACGGAACTCCGCCGCCCAGGCCGGGTTTTTGAAGGTGTAATCTTTGAGTTCCACCACCGCCGGTCGCACCTGAGCCTGGCGGGTCAGCCGGGTAATGCACAGCTGCCGGGCCTGTTCGGCGTCGCCGGGGTGATAGGGGAGTACCGGGCCTTTGACCACGGAGCCGGCATCGTCGGCAAACACCAGGGTATTTTTATTGCCGCTGAATTCAAAGAAATAAAAAATACCCTCTTCGGCGGTCAGCCGTTGCAGAAAGGCAAAATCGGTTTCCCGGTACTGGACGCAGAACTCCCGTTCCGGGTGCGGATTGCGCAGACTGAACGCCACATCCCGGACGCCGTTTTCTTTGAGCAGGGCGGTGATAATGGTCTGGATATCCTGCTGCTGAAAAATGCGGGAATTCTGGCGCAGGGTGGTGCGCCACATATCGGGCCGGATCGTCATCTTATAGCCGGTCTGATGTTTGCCGGTGTTGCCCTGCTCAAAGCAGGCGACCATGCCGGTGACGGTGCGTTCGGTTTTCCCGTCGCGCAGGATGGAGAGGGTGGCGGTTTGGTCGAGCACGGCGGTGAAATCGATGGCCGGGTCGGCGCTGGCTAAACTGACCGCCAGGGTGAACGGGGTGGAGAAGGTTTCGTTCAGGGTGAAGGCGGAGACCACAAAGGTGTGCGGCGGCAGTCCGCCGGCGGTGAGGGTGAACTGTAAGCCGCCGGCGTCTGGGGAACTGAGGCGGTCGGCTGTCTGCCGGGCGAGGTGGCCGGCGGTCTTTTTGGGCTGAAATGACATATTAAGGGTTCCTGTGCTGAATGGACGGGCGGGGGTGTTCAGGGGCTGCGGTCAGTCCGGCGGCTTTCTGCAACGCGTAGTACCGGCTGAGCAGGGCGTTAAAACGGTCGTCGGTCTTTTTTATCAGCGCCGGGGAGACGGCCTGCCCCTGTTCGACGGTGTCGGCAAGCTGGCGCAGCAGCTCTTCCAGCGGAATGTCACGGTTGTGGCTGTGCTGGATCTGATAAATCGCCGTTTTCAGGTAAGAGAGGGTGAAACTGCCCCGGTTACGCTCCTGTGCCAGGATTTTGTCTGCCAGCCGCTGGAGCTGATGCCGGGTCTGGTGCCAGCGGCCGGGTTCCGGCGCGTTTTCCAGCCGGATGGCCTGTAACTGCTGCCAGCGCTGCGTTTCATGCTGCTGCCGGCTGTCCTGCGGCCAGGTTTTTTGTGCCAGACCGGTCAGCTGCTCAGCCTGTTGCAGCACCACCAGCGGGGAGGTGTCGGCTAACCGGGTTAACTGCTGTGCATAGGCTGGCAGGTCGGGATGAGACAGCCAGGCCAGTCTGGCCCCGTCCGGGGTGCCGGTCATGGCCGTCATCTGCTGTTGCAGGGGCCGGTAAAATCCCAGCCAGGTCCCGGTCAGGACAAATGCCCCCAGTAATACGCCCAGCCCGAACCCCTGTAAGGCACTCATTGGTCGCGGCGGGGGCGCAGGGAAACGGACCTGCACTTTGGGCTGGCTGTTGTCATAACCTGCGTCGTCGTCCGTTTCCGGTGCAGGCGGTGCCGGTTCAGTGCTGGCGAGGTAGACCAGCGGTGGCATCTGCACCGGTTTAGCGGCGGGTTTGGGCAGGAGTCGGGCCTGTTCCAGTTTTTTGGCGGTGTTCTGGAAAAACCACAGCAGGTTTTCGACTTTCGGCAGGCGTTTCAGGTCGGACTGCTGGAGCCGGTCGACGATGAGCTGTAAGGCCCGTTCGGCCCGGTAAATCATCCGCAGGTCGCGGGGGGTGTAATCGTGCTGGCGTAAGGCGCTGCCGCAGCGGGTGTTAAACCAGTCCAGCATGTCGGTGCGGACTGCCGGCTGCGGCGGCCACAGTGCATCCCACTGGCTGACCATCACCCCGGCCAGCAGTTCACAGCCTTCGGTAAAGCCGGCCAGACCGCTGAGCTGCATCCGGGCCAGAGTGTAGTAAATCGCGCTCTGCAAATCGACGCCGTGGGTGCGAAACAGCGTCAGGGCCAGCGATTCAATCAGCGGCCAGTTCACTGCCGGCTGAGACGGGTGGTTAATTTTGTTGATTTCTTCGCGGATTGCCGTGAACGCCGGCAGATTCATCGGGTTGCCGCCGGCACGGATAATCAGGTTTTCAGGGTGTTCATTCATGGCCGCTCATCCTTAATCTGCCTCCGCCGGCGCGGAGGGCAGGTTTTTTCATTTTGCAATTAATACAGCGTGTCAGGCAGTCTGAACTGACTGAACAGGCCGCCGGCAAACGGGTTGTCAGATTCGTCCACGTAGAGACGGTAGGTCATGTCACCGCCATCCACGCTGAACAGGACATCAAAGGAATCCTGACGTACGTTGGTCAGTTTGCCGCTGTTAATCAGCCGCAGTTGCGCCCACGGGCCGGTGAAGCTGATGGCGCGCGGAGATTGGCCACTGACATCCGGTATCAGCGTGAGCTGACTTTCCACCCCGGCCCGCATGGAGTTTGGCCAGATTAAGTGTACGATGCTGCCGCGGCCATGGGCATAATCGAGTAACTGCCCGTCGAGGTTAAGCAGGCTGCGGCGTTTGTTGCCGGTCAGGCTGAGGGGTTCAATGGCGAACTGGGTGCCCAGGCCGTTTTGCGGGGTGAAGAAGGTATCGCGAATACGGTTAGCCAGGGTCAGCTGTTTCAGCACATCCGGGCGGATAAGCTGTTCCCCGTCAGTGCCGTAGGTCAGGTTGTTCTCGACAAACGGTTTGAGGTTCTGCTGATAGAAGGCGTCCAGTGTGCCGCCGGGCCGGAAGAAGCGGTCGAACTCACTGAGCGGCACATCCTGGGTGGCTTCCGGGTTGAACGGATAGCGGCCGGCCAGGTAGGTCTGGTACTGTCTGACGACGTTTTCGCTCCATTCGACTTCCAGCGAGCTGACCGCTTCCCTCATGACCACCTGCCACGCCTGTTCAGCCAGTTCACCGACCCAGCGGTTTAACGGCTCCGGCAGGTTTTTCGCCAGCTGCTGCACGTCGAAAATGGGGTCGCTGTTGTTCTGTTCAAGTCGCAGCTGGACGGCTTTCAGGGCGGCTTTACCCGGTACCGGGGCGTTCTGAATCGCCAGCAGGTAACGGTGCAGATCGGTCAGTTTCTGATAAACGCTTTGCAGAGTGCTGTTTTTATCGCCGTATTCCACCAGCACGGCGGTTTCCGGGGCGAATTCCCGGTTGATGCGCACCCGCAGGCGGTAATCCGGGGTGTCGCGTAACTGCTGCTGTTCTTTGGCCGGCAGGGTCTCATTAATCACCGGCAGGCGGGTGTTGTCGCTGAGGATCTGCAATGCGCGGCTGAGAGGCTGTTCCCCGCTGATGACCTGTTCAATGGCACCGATGGCCTGCGGGATATCGGTAAAGTGACGGATATCCAGGTTGTTCATGGCCCCGCGCCAGGTGGCGGTGTAATCCCCCAGGTACTGTTCGGTGATTTGGCGCTGAATTTCCTGCCGGTCGGCCTTGCTGTACTGCACGTTGTGTGACAGATTCAGCACCCAGCTGTCCATCACGGTCAGGTCAATCAGCTGGTCGTCCTGTTTGACGAAATAATTGTTCAGGCCGTTCATTGTCAGGAACTGGGGGATAATCAGCTGTTTGTCATTATTGGCGATAAAGAGGCGGTCAAAGCCGGAGCCAATCTGGTCACGCAGGTTAAGAGGCGGCGGCAGTGAGTCCTGGGCTTTGATGCGCAGGTTCTGGTACACCCGCTGGTAAATGGAGAGCTGGCCCAGTTCTTTCTGGGCGTTTGTCATCGGGAGTGTGTAAGGGGCAAAGCTGCTGATAGCGGCCGGGTTATCTGCCTCCCGGGCTGCCCGCCAGTCAGTGTGGTCCAGCGCATAGTCGAGATGGGTCAGTAACTGTTCCTGCACCTGACGCTGGCCGTTAAATACCTGACTCCAGCGTTCGCGCATGTACTGTTCCACCAGTGACTTATTGCGGCCACTGCGGTCTTCCAGCATCCGCATGATGCGGAGGACTTCGAGTTTCTCTTCACTGCCTTTGGCAGCCTGGTTCAGGTCATCCAGCAGGCCATTCATCAGGGCGGGCAGGAAGCGCTGGGACAGCAGTTGCAGGTAGGTGTTTTCGACATACGGACCGACATCGGCACCCTGATACAGCCCCATATCCGCGAACAGCCCTTTCTGATGGTAATCTCCGTAGGCAAGGGTCGCTTCCCGGATAGGGTTCAGCAGGGGTAACTGTAAGTTCCCGTTGCGGTCTTCCCCTTTGGGGGGAGGAATGGACAGGAAGGTTTTGGCCTGTGCCAGCACTTCTTCACCGGCCCGATAGTTCTTCTGATAGTTATAGTGCCAGCCTGCCCACAGAGCCAGGGCAACCGCGGTGCCGGCGGTGGAGAAGGTCAGGAGTTTGCGACGGTTACGGCTTAACCACAGGCGGTTTTCCGCCGCCAGATTGGGCTCGGCCAGCAGGACGTCTTCAAACAGCGAGCGGGTGAAATAGGGGGCGGTATCGGCCACCGGCCAGGTCGGAAAGGCCTGTGGCCCCAGGTGATACTGCACCGCGGCAGACTGGGTAAACATGTCATCCATCTGGCCGATTTGTTTAGACGAGGTGAGATAAACGCCCCGCAGGCCGGGCTGTGCCGGGCCGCCGTTGTAGAGGATCCCGTCCAGCAGCTGCACCAGATAGCTGTGCAGCCCCTGTATCTGGCGGGTGAAACTGAACAGCGGGCTGCGCTGACTGCTGTCCACGTTGTTGAGCATCATGTCCGGCATGGCCGCGTTGAGCTGTTGCATCCACTGGTGCCAGAACTGTGCCAGCTCAGTGCGCCAGTGCTGCTCATCCTGCGCATTCAGGCTGAAGGTGACGCCCAGGATTTGGGCGCGCTGCGATCGGTCCAGCGACTGAAAGGCGGCACTGAAACCGTGCAGCCGATCGAGTTTGGTCAGCACCAGATAGCAGGGCAGAGGGTGATGCAGGGTTAATCGCAGATCCTGCAGGCGCAGGTGAAGTGCGGCAATAACCCGTTCCCGCTGTTCTTTGTTGTCGGTCAGTAAGCGGTGAGTATCCACGGTCAGAATAATGCCGTTGAGGGGCTGGCGCTGACGGTTTTCGGTTAACCAGGCGAGCAGCGCCTGCCATAAACGGGCAGGCAGCTGAGGTTTGCTGGTGTCCGGCGGCGATAACTGGTCGATAAGGAAGCCGTCCGGGTCAATGATGACGGCTTTCTCCCCCAGCCAGCAGCGCAGATGCAGGGGCAGCGCCTCTTCTCCGGTCAGGGTGTCCGGCGCGGCAATGTCAATCAGCCGGCAGCCTTCCTGGATCAGGGCGGTTTTGCCGCTGCCGGTGTTCCCCATCACCAGGTACCAGGGGCGCCGGTAGAGATAATCCCGGGTCCCCAGATGGCGTTGCAGCCGGGCTTTCCAGTGATGGAGATAACTGTCCTGACGGGCGATATCGGCCTGTACCGGATCGACGGTTTTCAGTTCCACCTCCAGTTTGAGTTTTTCAAGCTGGCGCAGACGGCGCCAGATTTTCATGCCGACAACGCTCAGGGCCAGCAGGAGGAGGATAACGGTCGCCAGCCAGCGGGCAGACAGGGCTTCCAGCGGGTGAGTCTGTTTAAACTGCCAGCCGGGTCCCCACCACCATAGCCAGATGAGGGCGATACAGGGCAGGAGGGCCAGTATCAGCGAGGCGGCGGCTTTCAGTGGCGGCAGACGCGGCATCGCTGGTTTTTTGATGTTTTTTAGCAGTAGAGAAAGCCAGTTCATGGGTTAACGCTCCTGTTTGCCGTCGTGGCCTTTGAGGGGGAGGTCATCGCGGCTTTTTCTGCCAGTACCGCCAGCAGGCCGGGTTCCCAGTGGGAGAGTGACAGGTGTTGTCCTGCCTGGAGCAGCTGTCGGTAATGTTGTTGCGCCAGCGCACTCATTCCCGCCTGCTCAAGTAACTGGGCCGTCAGCAGTTGACCGTAGAAGTGATCCCGGGGTTCGGTCAGCTGTTGCTGATGTTGCTCCGCGGCGTTGAGCGCGGCTTCCAGTCCGTGTTGCTGAAAACAGTGCCAGATAGCGTCCTGTTCCTGAGCTGTGCCGCTGTTGACGGTGGTCGCAGTCGGGGGATGAAGCCAGTTCAGTGTGGCGTCTGAGATAAATGGGCTCATATCGGAGAAATGCAGGTTCTGTAAAACCGGCAGACGGTCAAGAAAGGCCCTGAGTTCATCGCGGATAGCGTCGGCGACGGCGGTATAACCCAGTTTCCCGGCGGCCTGCGCGGCGAGAGCGTGCCCGTCAAGCCAGTAAGGGGCCAGTGTCAGACTCTGTTCTATCTGTTGCAGCAGGGATTTATCCGCAGCCGGGAGTTTCGTCAGATAATCTGCGGTCCGGTCTGCCGAAGCCGGCGCCAGAGGAGTTTTGCCCGCGCCATTAGCCGTCGGTGTGGTGGTCAGGGTGTGCCAGATGGCATAACGGCGCAGACGGTAACCCACAGGGGAATCAGGCTGGCGTTCACACAGCAGGTCGGCCACGGTCAGCAGCGTCTGTTTCCAGGCTTTTTCACCGTCACTGTCTACGGTGACAGCCGGTATAGGTGCCGATGTTGAGGCCCCTGCGGATTGCGCGGCGGTTTCTGCCGGTTCAGCTGGGGCGGTGATGGGTTTTGGCTGAGGTTTGCGGGCATAACGGGGGCGTAACTGGTCGATTTCTTTAGCCAGTGCCGGTTCATCGGTATGCCAGCATTGCGCCAGATGCGCCAGTGCCCCCTGTGCTTCTTCGCGCTGCGTCTCATCCGCCTGTTCGCAGAAGCCGGGTTGCGCGGAGTCAAACCGTTTAATCACCTGTTGTGCCAGGCGGCGCTTGAGCAATGGTTTTTGTGGCCAGGCTGTCTGCCAGTAATGTTGGATGTAATCGGCTAATAGCTCCATTGCCAGGATGAGTTCAGCGGGATTACTGCCGTGTTGCAGTGTCCGCAACAAATGCACCATCAGTCTGAAATCTTTGCTTTTTTCGCTGAATAATTGCAGCGCCTGACGCTGGATCTCTTCAATATTAATGCTGGAATGGGCCAGTGATCCCAGCTTAACCATCTCCCCATCAATATATTCCCAGGCGGGTTCGTTTTCATCCAGCTCCCGGCTGATGAGCTCATCCGATAGAGGTGTCAGCAGGAGACCCTGCCAGTCAAATTGTTTCCTGATATCCATTGGGATCACCAGCGACAGGCGGAGCGTAAGGGTTTCACCGCCTGTTCCAGTTGAGAAATGTTGAATGTCATGCGGTTTCCGTTGCTGGTTTTGATGGTCAGGGTTTTTCCTGTCATCAGTCGTTTTAATTCTTCAATGCCCGGTAGTCCACGGCTGGATTCCAGCAGGTAGCCGTTTTCGCGCAAGAACCAGTCAGCACTGAATTGGGTGATTGCCGTCGAAATCATCACGGTGCCATTATCTTGGGGTTTAGCCAGGGCAATTTGTATTCGGGTAATGTTATCGATACAACTGAGCATTAGTACTGGCCGTGGTGGTGGAACGCCAATCGCGGGTGTGGTCAGTATGACGCGAGTCGGTATGCTTTCAGATTGGGTGGTGATAAAACCGGTTGAATGGTCAGTGCGTTTCATCTCCTGTTCCATTGCCTGTTTCCAGACAGGGCCAGTTTTTTCTAACGGGATAACGGCAATATTATCCACTTTATCCAATAGACGGTCGTAGCAATCGAGTCTGACCAGCGGTGACGGTTCTGCCCGACATTGCAGCAAAGCGGAGAGTGAAGGTGCTGTTGTGGTTTCCTGAACGGGCTGAATATCAGGTTTGCCTGTCAGAGAGGCGAGTAATGCACTGACCAGTAACAGAAAGCTCATAATTTACACCTGTATTTCGCCAGTTTGTAAGTCAGTGTACGGGGTGCAATACCCAAGCTTGCGGCAATTTGTTTGGTGTTATTGCCATAAATATGTTGGCGTTGTATCAGTACGGCACATTCGAACTCTTCGAGTGCCTGAGGTAAATCGTCGATTTTGCTGTAATCGTGAGAGACGCTGGCTGATGTTTTGTTTTCTGCGGTGGTACTTAAAGAAGCCAGCAACGCATCAAGCTGTTTTTCTTTCTGGCGCTGTGTCTGAAAAACTTGGCGGATCTGGCGCAATTGTTCACGCAGTTGTTCCAGTTCCTGCAATTTTTTCAATCGGTGTTGCATGACATGGCAGTAGAGGTAAAACATGTTGCTATCGTCAGCAAAGCGACTGACATCTTTGGCGAAAACAGCAATCACGCCACACGCTTGCCCGTTGCAGTTAAACAACGGGATGGCATGTAGGCCGCAGCGATGAGGCAGTTCTTCGACGAAGAGGCGAAAGTTTCGATTGTCTATTCGTACCCCTTGATTGAGTGATCCCCAAGTCGTGGGGGTCCCTTTGTACAGGATTTGTACCAGTGGATGGTTGATATCACCGATATTGACATCCAGTTGTAGTGCGCTTATCTGGTTGGGTGCCGGCAGCCGGTAGCATTCCAGACGGTTTTCGTTCACGTTAAGCAGAGAGACCAGCAAGGCGTCAAAACGCTGGCGTTGGTGATTCACCTGGAGGAAGTGATGAACCAGTTGCTCGATAGAGTCATTTTCCAGTAACGCTAATGCGCTTTTCAGCCGTTGTTTCATGGTATCTCCTCAACCACCGCGTTGAATTGATGGTCGTTAACGGTTAGCTGGATGGTGCTGATCTGCTTGCTGGCAGCCATTTTTTGCAGCAACAGCAGGGATAACGGCGGCAACAAAGCGCCATCAATGATCGATTCCAGCATGCGTGCGCCATTTTCAGCCCGGGTTGCTCGTTGCAGTATCTCTTCAACCACATCATCACTAAGGGTAACTTCGGCATTGAAGCGTTGACGCAATAGGCTATCGAGGCGCGCCAGTTTGCCCTGAATAATGGTTTTCAGGGTGTCGTATCCCAACGGTAGATAAGGCACTACTTCCATTCGCGCCAATAATGCTGGTTTGAAGAAAGCCGCCAGTTCAGGATAAAGCAGGTCATTCATCTCTTCCGGTCTATCGGCATTATCGACGATGGTTTGATAGCCCAGGTTGGAAGTCAGGAAGAAGGCAACGTTTTTACAGTCAATCACCCGGCCTTCCCCATCAGCTAACTCACCTTTATCGAAAGCCTGGTAGAACAGGTTTAGTACATCAGGATGGGCTTTTTCCACTTCATCAAGCAGGACGACGGAATAAGGTTTCTGGCGAATAGCTTCGGTGAGTACACCACCTTCCCCATATCCAACATAGCCTGGAGGGGAACCAATCAGGCGGGAAACGGTGTGTTTTTCCTGAAATTCCGACATATTGATAGTGGTCAGATATTGACGTCCACCAAACATTAATTCTGCAATCTGTAAAACGGTTTCGGTTTTACCAACACCACTTGGTCCTACCAACAAGAAGGCGCCCAATGGACGACCGGGACGGCGCAAGTCGGCTCTGGCAGTCAACAAATGTTGATGCAGGCATTTGATAGCAAGATCTTGTCCTTTTATGCTTTGTCCCAAATGAGTTGGCAGTTCAGTCACCACGGAGAGTTCACTTTGTGACAGGCGATTAAGTGGTACGCCAGTCCATTCAGCAATAACCGCCGCAATCTGGTTCTTATCCACATGAGGAGAAACGAGCGTTTGTTGTTGCTGTAATTGTTCCAACTGCTCATTAAGTTCAGCCAATTGTGCAATCAACTCTTCAGTTGTTATCTCTGCTGGTGTTTCGCTTTCTTCTGCTTCGTTGGTTAATTCTGTTTCGTCGGTTAATAGCTGACGGCGTAGTTCAATAATTTGTTGAACCAATTGCTGTTGTTGCTGCCAACTGGTTTCCAGTTCAGCCAATTTCTCCGTGGTTTCTTGCTGTTGTTGCCGCAGTTCATCCAGTCTATCAATGTGCTGATTGAGTCCCATACGCTGTTCCCTTGCCAGCACGTCTGATTCCATTTGCTGCTGATGCAGTTGGTTTTTCAGGGCGGAAATTTGGCGCGGAGGTGAAGTCAAGTTGATGGCAACGCGGGCACAAGCGGTATCCAGCACATCAATAGCTTTGTCTGGTAACTGGCGTCCAGAGAGGTAACGGTCGCTTAATACCGCAGAGGCTTTTAGCGCTTCATCATCGATTAATACGCCATGAGATTGTTCATAGATTGCCCGCAGGCCACGCATAATAATGATGGCTTCTTCCGCAGTCGGTTCGGCCACTTTAACGAGTTGAAAACGGCGGGAGAGGGCCGCATCTTTTTCGAAATATTTTTTGTATTCGCCCCAAGTGGTTGCAGCGATTGTTTTCAATTCACCACGTGCCAGGGCAGGTTTTAGTAAGTTGGAGATATCCAGTCCGCCTTGTTGATTACCTGCGCCAATCAGGGTATGAGCTTCATCAATGAATAGAATAATCGGTACGGATGACTGATTTATTTCATTCATAATGCCTTTGAAGCGTTTTTCAAATTCTCCTTTTACCGCCGCACCCGCTTGTAATGCCCCCAGATCCAATGTCATCAATTCACTGTTACGCAGTTTTTCCGGTACTCGGTTGTCGATAATGCGCAGAGCCAACCCTTCAATGAGCGCACTTTTACCAACGCCCGCTTCACCCACCACAATCGGGTTATTTTTACGGCGACGACAGAGAATATCGATCATCAGGTCGATTTCTCTATCACGGCATAGAACAGGATCGAGTTTTCCCTGACGAGCTTGTTCTGTCATATTTTGAGTAAAACGGGCGAGCAGGCTATCACTGCTGGCGGCAGCTTTGCCTTGCCCGTTTTTATCGCTTTCCACAACTGGTTGTTCGGCAGAACCCGCTGTCCATTGGGCAAAATTCTGGCGTAACAATTCGCGGTTTATTCCCGATAAAAGACGTGCGGATTGTGGTGTCAGGTAGCGTAACGGGCTAAACAGCAAGGTCATCAGCATGACGCCGCTGCGTAATTCTTGATGTTGCATCTCAGTCGATGCTAACAGCCAGCTATCCTGTAACCACTCCACCAGCATTGGAGAGAAGTTAGGATAAGCCTGAACCATTGCTTGATGGTGAGGGATCATCTGATCAAGTTGTTCTTTCAGTAGATCACTATCCACTTCTGCTTGATTGAAGATCGCTCTGACATCACTAAGAGGCGTGTTGATCATTTGCAGTAGTAACTGAGAAACAGTGATCTCAGGTTGTTGCTGGCTGACACACTGCGCTGCTGCTGCTTCTAGAGCGTGCCGAGTCATCGGATTTAAGCGATTAACTAATGTAGGTAGATCAATCTGAATCATCGGTTCTTTCCTAGCTCAGTAAGTTATTTAGCTGTTGTAAGATGTTCTGGGTTTGGTTATGCAGACGGATAGCATAGAAGCCATAAACAACGGCGAGCAGCGTAATACCGCTCCAGAACAGATGTTTAATGGTCAGACGCTTACCTAAGCGATAGCGATCACCACGCTCATTGGCGTTACTGTGGAGAATGATGGGTGGAGCTTCGCCCCGTAGTGCATGCAGTTGTTGGTGTAATCGACGGAATAAACGCTCAAAGTCGTCACTTTTCTGAGAAGAAACTTTATAGCGACCACGATAACCGAGGCAGAAACAGAGATAGATAAACTCCAGTAGATGTTGATAGCGTTGAGATTCACCCATCAAACGATCTAGTAGCAGAAAGACTTTTTCACCGCCCCAAGTTTCGTTATGGAATTGAACCAGTAGTGATTGTTGTAACCACTCATTCTTGCTGTTCCAACCATGACCTAGTGCGGTTTCATCAATGAAGGTACAGAGCATATAGCGGAAAGAGACAATCGCGCCTGGTTCATAACCTTTGGTTTGTAGAAGTTGCTCGATTGCCTGGATATCAGTAACGACCTGTTGATAAAGTTGGTCTGGCAGCGGTTGATCACCCATGTCTTTTAAACGCATGACCATATCAAGCAGCGGTGTGGCGGCATCGATCATCGGGTTCAGGCTTTCTCCACGTAGCGGTAGCTGGTACTGACGGTGTAGAGTCGTATCGGTTTCCGTCTGCATCAGAATGGCGTTATCATTCATGGCTTCGGTTTTCATTAGGCACTCCCATTCCTAACCGCCCAGAATTGCATGTCTAATCCTGGGAATTCTCCCGAAACGTGAAAGGCGATGGAGTTACCTTTTAGAATGTCTTTCCATGCGTCGCCTTGTTGATCAAGCCGGAAATAGGTGTAACCAGCATGATAAGGCAACTGACGTGGGGCAGAGGGAAGCGCAACCAGTGACACAGCAGGCAACTGGATGCTGACCATTTCGCGGATCCTTTCAGCCGATGTAACTTTAGTCTGTTTAGCAAACTGGCGGAGTAATTGATCATGTGGAACCTGCGCGCGGATTGCCAGAATAAATTCCGCGTTCGTCAAGACATTACGCTCATGGATGTGCGCTACCCGGATACCATTGGCTTGAGTTTGTAGCTTAATCGGAATCGCTCGCGGGGTCAGTACAACGCCCATTGCTTCGCGCATGATGACCATGACTTCCTCGAATGTTTCAGTCAGATTGTCGTGTTTGTAAATCGGCACATTGCCGACCTGACGGGATTCATGAGTGAATGTTCTCAGTTCACCACAGGTTTGGATCAACTGAGTGAAAAAATCTTGTGGATGCAAAATGGATTGTCCTGCGTAGTGGGTAAACCACGGCTGAACTCGGTTAACTAGTTGGAGCATCATAAATTCAGCAACATCAGCGACTCCTTGCTGTCCGGGAGAACCAATCTGGTTAGCGAGTGATCTACCTCGTTCTGTCATCGCCCTATCCACTTCATCCATATAATTTTTTAATTGAGTAGAGACCCTGATGGATGTACAGGTTGGTACGAAATCGTCATTCAGTATGATAGTTCCGGTAGGAAGCTTTTCTCTTATCTGGCATAGCGGTAGTACGGAAAAAGCGCTGAGATCCTCTGAACCTTGTTTCAAAATTGGCGTCAGTTGTGCCAGCATGACTTGGCTGATATCACCGCCATCTGTATGCAGGTCACGGATATCTTCCATATGTTCACGGTAGCGCACAGCTCCTGCATGATTGGATTCTGAATGAGAGATTTCGTTGAGAATATCGTTGGCTATTGGCAGTGCCAGATAGATATCTTTACTGTTGTTCTCATGAATATTCACAACATCAAGTGGTTGAGGAGTCGCATCCTGATGAGGAATTGAGAACACTGTGCCATCTGGCATGATACCGCTGGCCTCGATGATACCGATGCGCCCCAGAGCGAGAAGGTCTGCGTCGAGTGTCAAGGAACTGAAGCCATAACTATAGCTGGTTAAGGACGTCAAGCGACTGTGAGCTAAATAGTCATTATGTTTTTGTTGTTGCTGAAAGTGTTGTGGCTTGATGAATAATCCTTCGCGCCAAATCACCCGATTCTTACCTGGCATAGTTATTGTTCCTCTTTTCTAAGTTCAACTTCGTTCGCTCTGATGTGCACCAGAATGTTGTATTGCTGTCCTGTGTCTTTCACACGGATGACCTTTTTCCATTCGGATTGATTAATATCGGCATAGCGAACGATAACGCCGATGTAACGGCTATTTTTTTCCAGCGGGATGACTGTCAGTGGTTTGTATTGCCCCGGCAATAAGGTGTAATCCTGATGGTCGATATAATTCTTCCCCAGCGCTTTATCCAGCTTGTCACTCGCCAATTGGTCATAATCAGCGGCAAGTAGACGGGAATCTTCACTGAGATAGAGCAGATGCATTTCAACCGGAGTGGCTTCTCCATTTTTATTAGGGTTGATATCAGGTTCTGCCAGCAAAGTGATCGCGACGGTGGAAGGTAAGTTCTCAGGTTGACCAACAGGAGTTGATGGGTCCCAGACTACCTGTCCGACTTTCTTCGTTGCCTGCCATGCACTGCTACAACCGCTTAACATTAGCGCTGCCAGCAAGACAAACCATACGGTATAACTACCGGACCATGAGATATTACTGCCGGAGCGCTTCATTACTGGCTATCCTCTAAACCTTGACGCAGAGCACGGTCATAAGCTTGTTCATAGACTTCACCGAACAGTTTTTCGAACCCTTGTTGGCGACTGGAAGCCAGTTCGCGGTAGTAACTGGTGTACATTTCCCATGCCCAGGTTGCATCTTTTTCCTGCGTCTCATTACTGCGGCGGTACTGGGAGAAACGACTCAGTAGATGTTCCGGTGAGAAAGCATCCAGCATAGTGTTCAAGGCGGCAGTGATCGCAATCCGGTTAGCCTGATAGTGTAATTGCAAGTTATGTAAGCTTTCAGCGACAGCGGAGGGGGCAGAGAGATGTACTGGACTTTTTTGATCCGCAAACATCACTTGCATAGTGGTGTTGTAATCCATGTTCAGTCGTAGCGGATTATCTTCAATAGGTCGCAATTGCTTATCACGCAGCCCATGCTGTGTACGCTGCAATACCAGCAAACCTTCAATGGCCGCTTTCATGGTTTTACCCATTTCTTCCAGAAAGTCGTTTGCCTGTTGGCTGTTATGCAAAGGCAATTGTGTGTTCAACCCTCGCATCAGAGGGGTGATAGCAACATGTTGCTGTTCCATGTCCTGAAACTGTTCATTAAAAGGCGAAGAGATACCGGGTAAATCAACAAAATCCTGATCCATAGCATTGCCTCTGTTATCTAAGAGGGAAGAGAAAAATAATGGGGCCTGGGAACGGCCTTGTTGCAGACTGCGGTCTACCTCGTTATCCACTGGTGTCTGGCTCAGTGTGGTCAGATTTTCGCTATCGAGAACCTTGAGCGGATCATGGCTGAAATCATGCTTGATCGTGGTTGCTAAAAGACTATGATCGGTGAAATCGGTATCCTGAACGGGATCTTTCTCCATCATGGCGTCCAGTGGATTGCTGTAGCTGGAGACCAGTGATTCCGGTGGTACTGTCATGGGATCAGTCCGATCTGCGTCGGAAAAACTGATATAGCTTTTGATTACGAGTTTACCGATAGTGATTTCATCCGCTTGTTGCAGGCGGATGAAACCAGCGCCAGAAGTCAGGGGTGACTGATTCACAAACAGGGGGCCAGCGATCATTTGTAAGCAGAATGCGCCATCACGCCACTGGATAGTAAATTGTGACGGATTGATATTCCCCTTTTGATCTTGAACGGACCAAAGATGGCTCTCACTGCTGCCGACTGTGCCGCCTTGAGTAGAGAATAGGCAGCTAGCCGCTTTGCCACTTTCCAGTTGATCGCTGTTGATCACTCGTAATGAGAGAGTTGGTTGTTGTTTTTCCATTGTCTTTATCCACTCACTGAGATCGTGATAAAGGGTTTCTTTTCCGGCTCGCCGAGAAAGCTGGTCCACCCCAAGTTATTGTTTAGTTTCGTACCAAGTACCATGCCGCCTGCTTGGTTTTCAGCTAATCCAAGACGCAAATCCCAGGCCAATTGATCACGCAGGACAAAACAGAGAAACATCACTAGTGGCAGGAAATTCTTGCCGTCCGGGAGAAATGACAAGAAATGTTCACGTGAGAGGTTGTTGATGCATAACGTGAATTTACTATTGCAGCTTCTCACCCATGAACCGAGGAAAAAATTTTTTCCTATTACAGACTGTTCAATCTTTGGTTTCCGACCCTTTATTTTCAGCATTCCACCCAAGCGATTTTGTTGCGATGGCTCGATAGCGATTTTTCTGATCTGCCAGCCATGTACCGTAACGTCCGGTAGATCAAAACAGTGTGAAACCAGGCTGCATATCACTTCTGGCGATCGACCGGGGCTAGCTAACAGGCCGGCATAGGCTAGCATTTTGCTGTGATTGATATTTAAATGAGAACGGTTAACATCGCTGCCAAGCCCCACCAGAGCGAACATACGTTGAGAAAAATCGTCTTGTCCGTTTTTGTCAAAACAGATGTAATAGCGGTATTTCCGCCAGATCTGATGAAGCATGACAATTGAACGGTGATTAAAAACATTAAGAAAATTAGTCAGTTGGTTTTCATCTTGAGCTTCTTCCCATGCCAACGAATCAAGGTAATAACCTGGCATAGGCGATTGGCTGCCATGCAGTCCAAGAAAGGAGATTTCCACTTGGAAACGCCCTTCCTTAGAACGATTTACAGAGACAACATCTCTAGTTGGAAAAGCCAGGCTGGCACTGGATTTAAATCGGATTGCTTCACGGTCCGGGCGGTTAGTTTGCCCGGTTTTTTCCCACGCTACCGCCAATTGGTTGAGTAATTCGACCAATTGATAAAAGTTATACCTTGATACATCTAGTGTTTGATTTTCTGGCGAGTTTTCACTCGTTACATCAACGCATGTTGACCTGTCTGTTCCGGCCATTGATAACATTCCTGATTATCTAAATTGATCACCTTCAACATGTGGAAGGAGTTAACGCTGGCATATAAGGCAAAGAAGCGTGACAGTATGTTACAAAACAGATAGAGCTCACCTTCAGAGCTGAAAGCCTGTTGTCGGATATACAATGTTGATTCTAGTCCGCGTACTGGTAGCCCTTTAAATAGACGATCTATTGGTTTTGTTTCAATCCGTTCGATTGCATCCAGCCGTTTTTGTGATGATCGTGATGACTGCCGGTTATACAGACTAGGAAGATCATAAGTACGCAATACCTGTTTCAGTGCGTCTTTGTCCAGTAATGTCATATAATTCAGTGACATATTAGAAATGAGTGACCAGTGGAATTTACCGCTCATCAGTGGATAAAGTGGAACAGACGGACGGGTTATGTTGCGGAATGGCGCAAATGACGGGTTTCCCTCTAAAGCGTAATTAATATCACCTACCCGTAGTTGCAGTGGCAGTTCACGGTTGGTGCAAGTCAGTCGAATAGAGACATTTTCCTCACTTAATAGCAGTTGAGATTCATCACCACGGACAAAAGAGATGTAGTGTTCAAGCCCTTTGCGAAATGGGGACTCCTTGATTCTGATACGAAAATAGCGAGTATTCAGTTCGCTTTCGTGTTCGATTTGATGATGAAAACTTTCAAATGGCACATAAGACCGCCTACCATCATGGCTTTGTTTAGGTTTACCATCAGGCCCAACTAGCCAGCTTTCTACTTTATCAATGGAGAAAATATCGTAGCGATCAGGATGGCTGTAACTCGCTTTTAATGGATATTCAGACTGACCGCCATTTAGCTGAATAACTTCACCGTCCATTGGAAAGAGATTGATTGCCGGAACACAATGCAGCCGAAAAGTATCCTGACGGATTTTGATTTCTGGTGGCAGCGCTTCTGAGAAATAGAGATTCAGTGTGAAATCTGTGGCTTTAAGATTTGTCGGTAACTTAGGAAAACCCGTAACATCGAAAAATAAAAAACCTTCAGAAAAACAGAAGTACTCTTGTAAGACGCGATAACCCATATAGGCATTTTTCGGGTAAGGTAATAGGGCGTCTTCCCGATTAAAACCTACTGGAACGAAGTCGAAATCCGGCAATGGAATCGTGGTATCGCCTACGACAAGTTTTGCATCTTCAAGGTAATAACTGAGCCAGAAATAGAGTTGTGTACTGCTGTAATCATCTCCGCTTAGATAAAAACGCAGCTTATCAAGTTGCAGTTCCTGTAAGTTAAGTTCTTTTTTTGAGGTGAAATTCAGACCGATGACACCTTGCTCGTTACTATTATTGACCGAAATGTCCCGGATAGACATTGGAAACAGCCAAACATCGCGGCATAAGGTGAAAGTACAGCGATGGCCTTGATCTGTTTTTTGAGTATTAGTATTGCTTAAGTAAGTATCTTCATTCTCATCATCTTCGCTATCATCCGCCAGTGGGCGGCTCTTGATTTGAGTTCCGCGTTGGATCTGCATAGCTTTTGTGGTGGTACTATCATCAGGCGTATATTGGATAATGGTCATGCTAGGCGTTGGCCGTAGGTAATTTGGCCATAGCATGTGCAACAATCCATGAGTGAGTTCAGGGAATTCATCATCAATTTTTGCCCGCAAATTACCCGCGAGAAAGGCAAATCCTTCTAGCAGACGCTCAACATCCGGGTCAGAGCCTTGTTCAGACAAAAAGGAAGCGAGGTGAGGATGTTCAATTGCGGCTTGCCGCCCCAATTGCCTAAGGTAATCCAATTCCTCTCTAAAGTACTTTTCAAGTGACATTTTATTGAGTCCTCTCTAGGCAATAACGCCGGTTGTTATCCAGTTGAATGTTAAATTCAACGACATCACGAATATCATCCAGGGATACTTGGGCGCTGATGTGAAAACGCAACAACAGCGGATCACTATCATCGTGGATTGCACTGACAGTGACTGACGATATTCTTGGTTCATAATTTCTGATGCAGTGCTCTATTGCCTGTTCAATACTCTGTTTAAAGTCAGTTGCCGTGGTTGTGGCGTCATTAAGATCAATGACGCCAAGATCTGCCGCACTCTGACAGGCACCCGGATGGGTATTGAGAACGTGATTCAGGTGCCGTTTTATGGAGTTGAGTAGCTCACGCATTCTTGATTGGCGGGAAGAACCGGAGTTCTTCCCCTGAATACGCTCGAACAAGCTGGCAGAACCTTCTCTATTCCAACTGTACAGCGCGGCCATGACTCATTACTCCTTATCCAAACGTCCTACTAGTGACAACTCAAAGCTGGCTCCCATATATTTGAAATGAGGGCGAACCTGCATTGCCACTTGATACCAGCCTGGATCTCCTTCCACATCCAAAACCTGGATTTGAGCGGAACGCAGAGGACGACGGCTACGGACATCTGTTGGTGGATTCTCCTGATCAGCAATGTACTGTTTTAGCCAGGTGTTCAGTTCACGTTCTAGATCTTGACGCTCTTTCCAGGAACCAATCTGCTCGCGCTGTAACACCTTGATGTAGTGTGCAAGGCGGTTGATGATGAACATATAGGGCAGTTGAGTGCCCAGTTTGTAGTTGGTTTCCGCCATTTTCCCTTCTCGGGTATTCGGGAACACTTTTGGCTTCTGGACTGAGTTGGCAGAGAAGAATGCGGCGTTATCACTGCCCTTACGCATCGTCAGAGTGATAAAGCCCTCTTCTGCCAATTCAAATTCACGACGATCGGTAACCAAAACTTCTGTTGGGATCTTGGCTTGGATCTGCCCCATTGCTTCGAACAGGTGAACCGGTAGATCGCTGACAGTACCTCCGCTTTGCGGGCCGATAATATTCGGGCACCAGCGATATTTGGCGAAGCTGTCAGTCAAACAAGTTGCCAGCAGATAAGCGGTATTACCCCATAGGAAATGTTCGTGATCTTTGCTGACATCTTCCTGATAGTTAAAGTTTTTAATGGGGTTTTCGACGGTTGAGTAAGGCAGACGCAACAAGAAGCGCGGTGTTGTCAGACCGAGATAACGTGCATCCTCCGATTCACGCAGCGAACGCCATTTAGTGTGTGCCGGACCTTCGAAGACAGACTTCAGATCTTTAATCGCTGGCAGCTCGGTAAAACTGCTGATACCAAAGAAATCAGGTGCAACGGAAGAGAGGAATGGCGCGTGAGCCATTGCGCCAACCGCGCTGACGTATTGCATCAGTTTGATATCGGGTGAGCTATTGCTGAATGCATAGTTACCGATGACCGCAGCAACCGGTTCGCCGCCAAACTGACCATAACCTGTTGAGTAAACGTGTTTGTATAAACCTGATTGGATGATTTCTGGTGAAAATTCGAAATCTTCCAGTAACTCTTCTTTGGTCGAATGGATGATGTTGATTTTGATGTTTTCACGGAAATCGGTGCGATCAACCAGCAATTTCAGTGAACGCCATGATGATTCCAGTTCCTGGAACTCTTTGGCATGCATAATTTCATCGACTTGAGCGCTGAGTGTCTTATCAAGCTCAACAATCATTCTATCAACGACAAGTTTGTTGACAGGTTCTTCGCTAGTACCGGTATCCAAAATGCTGCTGATAAAAGCGGCAACACCTTGTTTTGCGATGTGGTAACCATCATTTTCCGGCGTCATTCTTGCCTGAGACATAATCTCGTCAAGCAAAGAAGTAGTGGACCCTGGGGTTAATGTTGTACTGCTCTCTTCATGCAAGGACATGTTAAAAACTCCATTACTTTTGATTGACGATTTCAAGCTCTTTTAGAAGCTGTTCGCGGACTTTTTCATCACCCAATAACTCCTGTAAGCGGGCGCGGAATGCCGGGATATTTCCTAATGGCCCTTTTAGTGCGACCAGTGCTTCACGCAGCTCTAAAAGTTTATTTAATTCAGGAACTTTCTTCGCTACGTTGTCGGGTGAGAAATCATTGAGTGATTTTATTTCCAGGTTAATTGGCAGGTCATCTCCGTTATTATCATTGAGACGATTAGGGACACTAAAGGTGAGATTGATATTGGCTTCATTCATCACGGCATTAAAGTTATTCTTGTTCACAGAAACAGATTGCCGTTCTTCAATTGGCGTATCTTCTTTTGTTCCTTTGAGGTCACCAACGATAAGTAGGTTAAGGGGTAATTCAATCTCGGCTACTTGATCACCGGTATTCGGAACGTATTTGATATTAATCCTTTCTTTTGGCGCTACGCTACCTGAACTATTTTTACTCATATTAAAATCCTTTGGGTAATACAATTAGGCAATTTAGGAATTATCTGATAACAATATTGATGAGAGAGCTGCCCTTGATACCTACCTATATGTGACGGAGAACATAAAATTTTCCCGGATTAGAAAACGGGAGATTCACTGCATTAAATTGGATAGTAAGCTGACTTTTATGAGCATATAGATAAATACGACATTCAGAATGTTCTTATTCATCGAGCAATAGCATCAATATAGAGCGATCTGCAAAGCAGAGTTTGGCATTTTGTTTTTTTATTGTAAAGCTAAAATATATGTAGATATACCCCTCTATTTAGCCTTTTGATGATTTTATTTGATTTGGCAATAAGTTACGACTTGATGCTTTCTTAATTCATTTCTTGATTAAAGTACTCTATAAAAGGTATTTTAATGATTTTTTGTTTAATTTTGTAACAAAGTATTTCTAGATGTATTTTTATTTACATATTAGAATTAATTTCATATTGGAAATATTATTTTCGTTATTAACTAAGTAGATATATTTAATTTTGTGATCTAGTTATCATTTTTTTATTGATCAAAATATAATTTAGGGTTGCTTTATTAAAGTTTTTATATTTCATATGGATATTTGATTTCATCTCTAAGTTGAGTGAGAGTAAACAGTTCATTATTTTGTAAATTAAGTAAATTACAAAGTTTTTATTTAAAATGGCATTAATAATAATATTTTTATTTGTTGGTGATGGATTAACAATTTTGCAATTTAGATTTTATTTTGCAACGAGCTGGTTGGTATTTATTATTCATTTCAGCGTTCAATACATTTGTCAGTTATTTTTCCCAAGATGAAATAATAACTATTGAAATTAATATGGGCGCTACCTTAATGTTGACACAATCTCTATAAAGGATATTTTTATGCCAACTCCATGTTATATTTCCATCACAGGAAAAACACAGGGCAATATTACTGCGGGTTCATTCACTGCTGAATCAGTGGGTAATATTTACGTTCAAGGTCACGAAGATGAAATGTTGGTTCAAGCATTTGATCATGTCGTTACCGTACCAACTGATCCTCAATCAGGTCAGCCTTCAGGTCAGCGTGCTCATAAACCATTCCGTTTTACAGTTGCGTTAAATAAATCTGTTCCATTGCTTTATAACGCATTGGCTTCGGGTGAAATGTTGACAAGTGTCGTATTGAAATGGTATCGCACTTCTATTGAAGGGAAACAAGAGCACTTCTTCACGACGCAGTTGGAAGATGCCACTATTATCGACATTGATTGCCAAATGCCTCATTGTCAGGACCTAACAAAATCTGAATTTACTCAGTTGGTTCGTGTTTCTCTGTCTTATCGTAAGATTAACTGGGAACATACAACCGCAGGGACTTCCGGTGCGGATGATTGGCGAGCACCTATTGTTGCTTGATAGGTAATATAATCATTCAGCCAATGGAATATCTCTTCATTGGCTGAAAAGCTTAATTTTTCTTTATTTTAAGTTGAAGATTCTTAATAACTGTCTTCAACTTCTTTCAGCTTTTTCGATTTCTTTTCTTTCTCTCCCTTTAATTTTTTACACGTACTATTTAGCGATATTGCTTAATTGTTCAGGTAACCCTTATATCACTTTTACCATCTTTCTTTTTGATTATTTTTTCATAGTAGGTGTTAACATTTTTTAGCCTTTTTTCTGATTAGTGGTTTGGTAAACATCAACATAAGGGCTTTTATATCTAAGTGATCGCTTAATGTTTTTTTTAATTTCGTAACTTCTACTTATTGGTTATTCGTAAGTATTACTTATGATTGTTAGTGAAAATATAGATAGCATCACTTGCTTAAATATCACATTGCATTCGGACAGGATTTTCTACTTATCCTAAATTTTGATGAATATAACAGAGCTTTTAGGGGAGGGAGTTCAGCAGTCTGCCATTTTTATCGTTAATAGGGCTATAATAGTGCCTTACCATCTGTCCCATCATCTACTGGGATGTGTTTCTAGTTGTCAGGCACTCCGTCTGACAATCAACCTATTCTCTGCTCTGGGGTCTGAACTTAATGCTAAGTTATCGTCACAGTTTTCATGCTGGTAACCATGCTGATGTGCTGAAACACACGGTACAAAGCTTGATTATTGAATCTCTTAAAGAAAAAGAAAAACCTTTTCTCTATCTGGATACACATGCCGGTGCGGGCCGCTATCAGCTCAGTAGTGAACATGCTGAACGTACCAGTGAATATCTGGAAGGGATTGCCCGTGTCTGGCAGCGTGAAGATTTACCGCAGGAGTTGAACGCTTATATGAGTGCAATAGCTGCACTGAATCCGAGTGGCAACTTACGTTACTATCCAGGATCGCCTTTAATTGCCCGCCATTTGTTACGGCAGAATGATAAGTTCAATCTGACAGAACTGCATCCGAGTGACTTTCCTCTAATACGTAATGAATTCTCCCGTGATAACCGCGCCAAGGTTGTGCGTGAAGATGGTTATCAGCAATTAAAATCACAATTGCCACCACAGAGTCGCCGCGGATTCATTCTTATTGATCCACCTTATGAATTGAAATCGGATTATCAGGCGGTCGTACAGGCCATTCAGGAAGGCTATAAACGTTTTGCAACCGGTGTTTATGCATTGTGGTATCCAGTGGTGTTACGCCAGCAAATTAAACGACTGGTTAAAGAGCTGGAAGCAACTGGCATTCGCCGTATTCTACAAATTGAGCTGGCTGTCCGGCCTGATAGCGATCAACGAGGCATGACCGCCTCTGGCATGATCGTGGTTAACCCACCTTGGAAACTGGAACAGCAGATGAAATCGGTGTTGCCGTGGTTACATCAGGTTCTGGTGCCGGAAGGAATTGGTCACACCGTGGTTAAATGGGTTGTTCCAGAATAGCTTTTAACAATGGCAGCGAGAGCCAGAACCATCACGACTGCTTGATATTTTTTGCCATAATAGGCTTTGGGTATTAACTCCCTTGAACTGATTAGATGGAAACAATCCGGATGAGCAAACATTACGAGTATATAGCAATTGGTGGTGGCAGTGGTGGCATAGCATCAATTAACCGTGCGGCTATGTACGGGCAGAAATGCGCCCTGATTGAAGCTAAGGCATTGGGTGGAACTTGCGTCAATGTGGGCTGTGTGCCGAAGAAAGTGATGTGGCATGCGGCGCAAATTGCTGAATCTATCCACCAATATGGGCCAGATTATGGCTTTGATACGACAGTCAACCACTTTAACTGGGAAACACTGATTGCCAGTCGCACTGCTTATATCGATCGTATCCACCAGTCTTATGAACGTGGTCTGGGTAACAATAAAGTTGATGTGATCCAGGGGGTTGCCCGTTTTGTTGATGCACACACTGTTGAAGTGAATGGTGAAAAAATTACAGCAAATCATATTCTGATTGCGACGGGTGGCCGTCCTGTGCGGCCTGATATACCAGGTTCAGAATATGGTATTGATTCTGATGGTTTTTTTGCATTGGAAGAGATGCCAAAGCGGGTTGCGGTTGTTGGCGCAGGTTATATTGCCGTAGAAATTGCCGGTGTATTGCATGCGCTTGGTAGTGAGACCCATCTGTTTGTGCGTCAACATGCGCCGTTGCGCTCTTTTGATCCGATGATTGTTGAAACACTCTTGGACATTATCAATACCGAAGGGCCTACTTTGCATACTGAATCTATACCAAAATCAGTGAGTAAAAATGCCGATGGTAGCCTGACTTTGCAATTGCAAAATGGTAAAAAGCAGACCGTTGATACCCTAATCTGGGCTATTGGCCGTGAACCCGCAACGGATAATCTGAATTTGTCTGTCACCGGTGTTGAGCTGAGTGAAAAAGGCTACATCAGAGTTGATAAATACCAGAACACGAATGTAGAAGGTATTTATGCAGTGGGTGATAACACCGGTGCAGTGGAATTAACCCCCGTTGCGGTTGCGGCAGGTCGCCGCTTGTCGGAGCGCCTGTTTAACAATAAACCGGAAGAACATCTGGACTACACCAATATTCCAACCGTCGTATTCAGCCATCCGCCTATTGGCACTGTAGGGCTGACAGAACCTCAGGCGAAAGAGCAATTTGGTGAAGAGCAGGTGAAAACTTATCAATCTTCTTTTACTGCGATGTATACCGCTGTTACTCAACATCGCCAGCCATGCCGGATGAAATTGGTGTGTGCCGGGCCGGAAGAGAAGATTGTTGGCATTCATGGTATCGGCTTCGGAATGGATGAAATGCTGCAAGGTTTCGCTGTTGCATTGAAGATGGGGGCAACTAAGAAAGACTTTGATAACACGGTTGCAATTCATCCCACTGCGGCGGAAGAGTTTGTTACTATGAGGGGTTAGTGTAAAAAAACCACCTACTCACGTTTGTACTGTAGAAAAGCCGAAAAGGTCAGAGCATCATTCTCTGGCCTTTTTTGTTTACTCATCGATACCAAAATCCCCCTGAAACACTTTCACATGTGAAAGTGCCAGATTGTTGACAAAGTGCTGGTTTTTTATCCGGCACTTTGTTTTAATGAAGTTCCGTTCACCAGATGGAGCTTGCCGCCATGTTAAGAACACCGCCTCCCCAAACTTTCCCGCCAGAAACCCTCTCGCTTGACGAGCTGGTCCCCAAAAACCATCTGGTCCGTCAAGTCGATGCCGCCATTGATTTCGAATTTATCCGTGAATGAGTCGCCCCGTTGTATTGCCACGATAATGGCCGGCCTGCCATCGATCCGGTCAGGCTGATTAAGATGATGTTACTGGGCTATTTATTTGGCATTCCCAGTGAACGCCGTCTGGTACAGGAAATTCAGGTGAATGTGGCTTACCGTTGGTTTCTGCGACTCGGACTGACAGAGAAAGTGCCTGATGCTTCAACCCTGAGCCAAAACCGCCGCCGCCGTTTCAATCACAGCGAGGTCTTCCAGCAGATTTTTGATAATATTGTTGAGCAGGCCATCGCCAGAGGGTTGGTGGGGGACGGATACTCTATACTGACAGCACTCACCTGAAAGCCAGTGCCAATCCGCATAAATCCAAGAGCGAACAACGTGCTGTGCCCCCTGGCGCCTATTTTGACGCATTGGATAACGCTGTCAATGAAGACCGGGCTGCGGCCGGAAAAAAAGTCTGAAGCCAGACCTTAAGGAACGGCAGAGAAAGACGAAGGTCAGCACCACTGATCCGGACAGCGGATTTATGCACCGGACCAACAAACCCAGGGGATTCTTTTACCTTGACCACCGTACGGTGGATGGGCAAGTCGGGATTATCACCGATACTTACGCGACACCGGGCAATGTCCACGACAGCCAGCCCTTCATTGAACGGTTGAAGCGCCAGCTTAGCCGCTTTTGTCTCAGCCCCCTTGCTGTTGGACTGGATGCGGGGTACTTCACTGCCCCGGTTTGTTACTTAACGGAACAGTTAGGCGTCATTCCGATAATCGGTTACCGCCGCCCGAATAAGGGGCCGAACGTCTTCCAGAAGAAGCATTTTACCTATGACAAGCAGCAGGACTGCTATGTGTGTCCCCAGGGCGAAAAGCTGATTTATAAAACGACCGGCCGGGAGGGATACCGGCATTATCAAGCGGCGGCGGATATCTGCCAGTATTGCCCGAAACGCGCGTCCTGTACTCAGGCCAAAGGGGGCAAAACGATCACCCGTCATGTCTGGGAAGACAGTAAGGAGCAGGCCAGGGAAAACCGGCTAACGCCGTGGGGTAAAAGGACCTACAAACGGCGAAAGGAGACGATAGAACGCAGTTTTGCGGATGCGAAGCAGCATCATGGGTACCGTTATGCCCGTTTTCGGGGGGGGGGGAAGGGACTGAAAGTGCAAATATAGTGTCTTTTGGCGGCAACGGCCCAAAATATCAAGAAGATAGCCTTGCTGGTCGCCATGCTATGTTGTTTTTATCTCTGGAGGACGAGCAGAGTCAATGCAGCAGGAGCTAAAATAACACCTTGCCAGGCGATAAAACCGGATGAATGAGGAAAATGGGTTGCATTATGATTCATAATGAAAGGAACAAACCTCGTTATTTTTAATGAGGTTTGTCAGCGGTCTGAACCCTAATATTTAGGGCTTTAATTCAATATTCATATATATATATCTAACCAATCGTTTAATTCCACTTAGACCTTGGTGGCTCATATGATAATACTAGTTCTAAGAGAACATTAGGATCTTCAGATACAACAAGCATATCTAAATATTCCTTTTTCATGAAATTTTTTTCAACCATTTCCCTAAAAAAGGCAATCAGAGAGTCGTAATACCCATTTACATTTAAGATTGCACAAGGCTTATCATGAAAACCTAACTGCCCCCAAGTCCATACTTCAAATATTTCCTCTAGAGTCCCAGTTCCACCTGGCAGTGCTATAAAAAAATCAGCGTAATCTGAAATGATCTTTTTCCTTTCATGCATATCACTCACAATTTTTATTTCGCTTAAACCAGTATGAGCCAACTCATGCTCAACTAATTTTTTTGGCATCACACCAATAATATTCATTCCTTTATTTATCGAGGCATCTGCTATTGTACCCATTATACCAACATGCCCCCCACCATAAACGATATCAATATTTTTACGATACAATACCTCAACTAGCTCTTTAGCATAGTTTGTATAAATTTCATCATTACCATTAGATGAACCACAAAAAATCCCAACACGCATACAAACCTCTACAAAAAACAGTAAAATTGAGGGGATTATGATGCATGATTAATTACCACCAAAACTAACCATGACTACCCCTATCAGTACGAACACCACACCAAAGACACGTAAGGTTAAAATTTCACGAATAGGCATACCTAACAGTCCAAACTTATCCAGAATCATGGCCATAGTTACCTGGCCTAATATAACTAAAGATATCATGGCTGTTACTCCTAGTCTTGGAGCTAAAAAGGTAGTTCCAAACACAAACAAGGCACCAAGAAATCCACCGAGTAAAAAAAGTGGATTAACATTACGAATTTGATAGAGAAGAGATAATTTCTCACCACTAAACAAACAAATAAAAAAGAGGAAGAATGAGCCTAAAACAAAAGATACTAGTGAGGCCAGTAGTGCCCCTCCACCTAAAAATGATTTCAATTGATTATTTATAGCAGACTGAGTTGCTATTGCCACACCAATAAAGATTGCTAAAATATAAAGTAAAAAGCTCATTCCATCCCTTTTTCAATTATTAAATTTACATTCAATCCCATAACATATCCAGTGGTATGCTAATCTCAGGTAATGCAGGATAAAAAATATGTTTGGTTGTTTTATAGGGTAGCACCCTGCCTTCTTTAATACATTTTCCAATTGATTTCAAACAAAAGGATTCACCGCTTTTCCAATTTAAAACACTTACTCTAGTATCAGTATAACATAGTTTAGCTACTGGTAAATATTTTAGACCTAGGTTTTTTGCAACATTATACCTATGATTCCCATCCATAATCCAACCTGAATTGTATTCAGTAGGAATTACTGTATTCCATATACCGTTTTCAACAATACCATCAGATAAATACTTAACGGCAGCACTGTCCACTTCTTCAGATTGTCTTAAAGAAGATACTTTTTCAAAGGATACTTCATACTCCTTTCCTGAATCCCCTAATTTAAATATCTTCATAGATCAATCGCCCCATATTTACTTAAGTAATCTTCGACTTTGTTAATATTACCTTTATATTTTGATGAAGAAGACATACAGTCAATGATATTTCTTATTGTAGTTATAGGCAATATATTAACACCAGTTCGCTCCGCAGCATCCCGTAACGCAGAACCATTACCGACCAATCCTTTTTCTTCACGATCGAGTGCGACAATATAAGACATGATGTTTCCATTTAAATTGGAAACCAAATTAACACTATCATCAATAGTCATACCAGAAGTAATAACATCATCAACAATAATAATATTACCACCGTCTAAATTTGCACCTACTATGATTCCTCCATCACCATATTTCTTTACTTCCTTTCTGTTGAATGAGTAATCTACCTCTATATCGAAATCCCTCTGCAAGGATAATGATATTGCTACGCATAATGGTATGCCTTTATATGCAGGACCAAAAATAACACTAGGAGAAATGTTATTTTCAACGATATGCTTCGCATAAAACCATGCTGTTTTGTTCAATAACTTAGAGTTACACAACTTGCCAAAATTAAAAAAATATGGACTAATTCGACCAGATTTCAATTCAAAATTACCGAATTGAACAACATCACTTTCTATTAAAAACTGTGCAAAATCATTTTGATTACTTAGCATAATAAGAACCTCTAGCTTCTTCTAAGGTAGAAAACCCGTCTTTAATCATAAAAGATTCAATTTCTTGGTTGAATTTATCTATTATTGAAGGACCTTCATATATTAAAGCGCTGTAAATCTGGCACAAACTCGCCCCCATACATATTCGCAAATATGCTTCATATCCACTATCAATCCCACCTGAAGATACTATCACCTTTTTCTTACCGACTATTTCGTAGGTTCTTTTAAGCATCTCTCTAGATTTTAATTTTAATGGTTCACCTGATAAGCCTCCATTTATCAAATGCTCAGGAACTTTATCTAACATAGTTCTATCTGTAGTTGTATTGCTTACTATCAATCCATCCACCTGAGATGTAGAAAGGTATCTAAGCAATTTACATTCTTGAACAATATCCATATCAGGTGATAACTTAATAAGAATCTTGCATTTTTTATTTCTTATGCTTCTTATAACATCAATTTCCTTTATAAATGGTTCTAAAACGTCTATATTTTGAAGGTCTCTTAACCCAGGTGTATTTGGCGATGATAAGTTTATAGTTATGTAATCAGCATAATCAATTAACTTTTCAACTCCTATAATGAAGTCCTGCATATCATTAGTAGTATTTTTATTCTTACCTAAATTTACGCCAATAAAATCATCACGACTCCTACCTACCAACCTTTTTTTAACATATCCAATACCTTTAGAATTGAAACCATATCTATTTACGATAGCGCGGTTTTCTTTTAATCTAAACAACCTAGGTTTACTATTACCTGGTTGAGGTACCGGTGTAACTGAACCTATTTCAACAAAACTGAACCCCAATTTAGACAAACTACTGTAGGCTTGTGCATCTTTATCAAATCCAGCCGCAAGCCCAAGAGGATGTGGGAAATAACGATCAAAAACCCTTAATCTCAGAGATTTTATCTTTGCTTTCTTTTTTCTAATTGGTACAAACCTAAGTAAAAATATTGATAGGTGATGCGCCTTTTCAGGCGCAATATTCAAAAGTAGCTTATGTACTATTCTTTCAATCATAATTACTCGTTTACTTTTCTTATGGATAAAACACTTTTGTTTACTTCTTGTTTCAGTTCATCAAGTGTCAGCAACTGAACTTCTTTTTCTAATAACCACTCAGCATCGTAAAACTGATCAAGATAGTTAACTCCTGTATCAGGTGCTATAGCTACTACTGAATTAATATTCTGAAGCTGTAAGGCTACTAAGGCACTGAAAATAACTACACCAGAAGAACCACCTAATAACAAGCCTAGGTCTTTAGCTATCATATGGCATATTGAAATAGCATTTTGATCACTAACATTAAGTAGATAGTCAAAAGCATCAATATGAGTGTTATCAGAACGCCAGCTAAGGCCCAAACCGTTCAATAGATAAGGATGAAATTGAGAACCAAATATTGCGGAACCTGCAACATCACAAGCCAAGCTTTTCATATTGCTATTAACTTTTTTTATACCTTTACTTATTCCGGTAAAGTGTCCCCCTGTGCTTACTGTACCCACGATCATATCAGCAGGTATATCAAGGAACTCATTGGCGGTAACTGACTCATGATAGTGAGGGTTATCTGGATTATCGTATTGATTCGTCCAAAACGCATCAGGGTTATCTTTAAGTAATTCCTTAACTCTTGCTATCCTAGCTGTTTGAAAGCCGCCAGATGCGTCTGGAGTTGTTACCGTTTCAACATCAACACCAAAAGCTTTAAACCAATTCAAAGAATTCTTACTTACTTTTGGATCGACCACTACAATTAGCTTAAATTTTAAACTCGCGCTGAGCATTGCTAGCGATTTACCCAAGTTTCCTGAAGTTGACTCAATTACTGTTCCACCTGGTTTTAATTTACCACTTTCAAGAGCCTTTTCTATTAAGCCTAGTGCTGTACGATCTTTGATACTAAAATTCGGATTGAATTGTTCAAGTTTGAGATATAGTTTTTTATTATCCGGAATAAGTGGGTGTGATAAGGAAAAAACTGGAGTATCACCAATCAATTGACTAACTTTTTCTACTAGTTTCATAAATGACTCTACAGTATTTTTAATTCAGGGACGGGGAAAGCTGTTAAAAATTCGTTTCCATTTTCACCAACAATTAGGGGGTCTTCAATGTGCAGCGCGCCAAAACCAAACTCGTAATATGGTGTTTCTACAGATAAGACCATGCCTTCTTCAATAATAGTGTTGTCATGTGGTGATAAGATTGGATGTTCATAAGGTTCTAATCCTATACCATGTCCAACATGATGACGCCTGTATTCTCTAAATCCAGATTTGTGAACCGTTTCCATAACATGTTCAAAAACTTGTTTCCCTGTTACTCCTGGCCTAATAAAAGAGTACGCAGCTAACATGCCATTCCTGAGTGCTTCATAACGACGAAGTATTTCTGGGCTTACCTTCTCAATAGCATATACGCGAGCGATATCCGACCAATACCCTTCGTACACTGCATCTGAATCGAACCATAATATATCACCAGACCTTAAAGTAAGATTTTCCTTTTGTTTTCGTTGACCTCCTACTGCATGTCTTCCGGCCTTTATCATGGTTAGAGATGGTAGTGCCTCTTGACTTACTAGTGATTGATTAAACCATTTTGCTACGTCAAGTTCTGAAGTTCCATCGGTTACATTACTTACTGCATGATGTATTGCAGATTCATTTATCCGTGCTGATAGAGACAAGAGTTCAATTTCATTTTTTGTTTTAAAATGCCTAACTTTACGAAAGCCCGATGAAATTTTTTCCCAAAATACTCCTGGAAATTCACTCTTAATATTTACAAAAATATCACTTTGCAATCCATCTTCGTCGTAGCCAATTTTATTTATATTTTTTCCATTAGCTAATTTCTTGATTAAAATAGCTAACGCTTCCGTTGCTGATATGATGGTTTTAGGAACAGTGCTATACTCCATCAAAACTATCTCATCTTGAGTCAGGCCACTTTTACCATCATACTCCCTATAGAAAAGCCCATACGGTTGCACATGCCCAATATTTGAAAAAGAATCAAGCACCTGGTCAATCTCACCAATTGAATGTACGATATTAACTTTTTCGGGTTCGTCTTTATGTAAAACTACATATGATTGTCCAAAATATGGATTCAACGTCTTTACCACCGGAGTAAAACCTCCGAAGTAACGGCAATTTTCTTTAGTAGAACCAATTATCATGTCCAAATCATTATTCTTAAATAATGAACTTAACTTTTCATAATTAAATGACATTTTTTATAATCCTTAAAGATTCAATGACCGCAGGGGCCATATATTCAGTTTCATCAAAACCAAACCATTTCACATCATTCACTTCATTACTAGGATGGACGAATCCTAGTTTGTCAGTTGTAAAGATAAGAAGGCTAACAATATCTTTATAATCATGACTAGGTCCGACTAATTCAGAGACAAATTTAATTTCTTGATAATTCAAATCCACCATTAACTCTTCTTTTATTTCTCTAATTAAAGCAGTTTCTGGCGATTCACCTTCATCAATCTTTCCTCCGGGAAAATACCAAGTTTCATTCTCTCTAACTCTGACTAGTAATATTTTATTATCTTGAGCGTAAGCTAGGCATGCACAACGAATCATTATATATCCCTTTTATTTTATTAAGATGCATGAATATATTTTCTTTCGGATAATTCAAATAGTGCATAGCAGCAATACGAATAGGATCACCGGCGTGATATTTTTCATAAACCATTTGCCGTTGTCCGAAACCGTCACCACTAACGTCCCATGCAAGATTTAGTAGAAAACATCTTTCACTAGCCTCCATAGATTTAGTTTTTAACGATTCACTGATGATATTTGCATTTTCATTACTAAAATCACCATGATGAGGAACTGCTAACATAGAACCCGCTGAAAGTGATTGGATGATATTCACCATACTTTGATACCATTTAGGAAAATGATATCTTACGGCCTGAATAGCATGGATACTTGGATTAGCAATATCATCTTCAATGCTAGAATCGTGTTCTGCTAAAAGTATCCCCCCACGCACTAACTCTAAACAGGAAGTCATTTCTCCTAACTGTTCACGTACATTCAAGAATCCAGTCAGTCCCATTTTCTCAGCTAATTCAATAGCTATACCAGTTAGCATTTCTGCCTTAGATAAGCCTCTAACAATACCTTGATGACCGTTGTGGTTACGAATTTTAGTTTTATCATAGAAGCTATTGGATTTATCTACATCTCGATACACGAACACTTCATTCCAAGGAATGAAAACATTCTCAAAAATCATATAAGCATCAGATTCATCGAATAGATTTGATATGGGATGATCAAAAGTATTATAATCTTTATGTTGTAGCGGCTTCCGACATATAAGCTTAACCCCAGGCGCGCTGACGGGTACTGCAAAAGCTAACGCGAAATCTTCATCCCCTTTTACCAGCCCTGGCATGTTAAAGATCAATAACTCGTCAGCGATAGGTGCTAAAGTCACAATCATTTTCGCACCTGAAACAATGATTCCTTGGTCATTCTCTTTTATTACTTTTACACCACAGAAATTATTGTTTTGTAATCCTAATTGTATTCCACGATCCATCTGTGGATTAATAGCTCCATGACCAATAAAAAGATTATTATTGCGACACTTATCATAATAATTAATAGCATTATCTGAAAAATTCGTATGTGGGCAAGAACCCAATACTGCAGCGTTTTTAGCCATAGCAGCTAATGCACAGTTCATAAAATCCGGCGTCCTTCCTAACATACCGAAAGATAGATCAGCTACACGTTTATAGCTAATTCTTTTTTTTATAAGATCATTGACATCTTTAGGTATTAAAGTACTTATATGGTATTTTTTATCATCTTCTGAATATGTAAAAACATCAGGTTCTTTTTCTTGAAGATCGTAATATTCAGAAATGCTATCTATAGCACCTTTAAATGTAGGTTCTTCGAGAATATCTGTAACCAACTTAGAATCAATGTAAACCTGTCTTTTATTTTTCAAACGACTTAAATAGTTTTCTTTAATCATAAAACGCCTCTATCTATTAATATTATAAACAATTAATTTTATTATCTGAAAAAATCCTGCTTTCGCCAACCCCATTTGATAAAAGAATATTATTAAATTCAGTAAAAAAAGACTTCCCACTTCCTATATAGAAATTAGAATTCATCAAATATTCTTCTCCAATAACATCAATAATAGATTTAAGAAATAAATCATCCCTTTCGTTATATATTAAATTAAATTTTAATAGATTTATATTATTTGGTAATGAAGATAAAAAATCATTCGAAAAAGTGTCATCATCCTTTTCAGTTATTATTATTAGTAAATGATTTTTAGAATAAGTGTTTTTTTTAAGTCCATTAACAATCCCATTTATATAAGCAACCCCATAATCGCATGAAATTAATACACTTCCAAATTCAGAATCACGAAAATATGCATCACCAAAAGGACCGGAAAGGAAAATTTCTTTCTTCGCCTTTAGTTTTTCTATTATTTTATATGATGGGGATTGTTTTTCGGTAAAGCTAATTAGAATTGATAATTCAGAGGAATCGTCTTCTTTTGGGGAGTGAGATACTACAGAAAAGAACCTTTCTGGACCATCTTTACAAGACAGTGATATGTATTGTCCAGGGATATGATTTAACGTATTTACAGATATTTTAGCAATACAACAATAAGGGCTAATATCTGTAATTACGGCGTTTGATATTTTATGTTTAACATTACTTATTTTAATAAAGCACATTTCTTAACACCTTAAAAAAATCATGGTAACATTCTCGTTTAAATTGATTTACAAGTCAACAGCATAGAAATTTTTGGTGATGCATCCAAATACGGAAATTGATATTTGAAGAGCTAAAATTAACCGCTTCTGCAGGAATAGCCCCTGTTAAATTCCTGGCCAAGATCGCATCAGACATCAATAAACCTACCTGACGGGCAATTTGTAATTGTCCCTGAGCAAGTTGAACAATTTATTTTAAGTAATCAAGAAAAACTAATTGCATATTTATCACCATAACCGCCCAGTAATGTATTAAGTTCTTCTTCTATCGTCTCTTGAGTCCAGGTCATAAATCGTCGCCAGTGATATTTTGATGTGGTTTAATGATTTTGGACATCGTTATAGAGGCGATATTCTCACTTCGACAATTCAACAGGTGACATAATGAAAAGAAGTTTCAGCAATTCAAAATGAAATTTAATTTCAATGGGTTTGATGTTGCACGATTGCTAAATATCACTTCAATTCAATTGCAATTTCTCATAATCGAAACACTCAATAATTACTACAGATCAGCAGACTACACATTACAGATTCAGCATGTTCCAACTGAGAATGCGAGTAGCGGTAAAAAACACTCTGAAAATCTGAGAAAAGGTGCCTTAGAAAAAGCGAGGCTGATTTTTGAGTTACAGGCAGATCCCAAAAGCCAGTTCCCTGTCCCACCGGATTTCTATATAAAGTATTTTCAGTTGGTAGCACCGCCACTTGATACATGGTTCGATATCATTCTTTTTGATGAAGCACAGGATGCTAACCTTGTGACTAAAGCGTTGCTGGATAAGTGCCAGCGCAAACGGATTTTTGTTGGTGACACCCATCAGATGATAAACCGTTGGCGTGGTGCTAATGACGCTCTGGATGCGTCTGTATCGGCGTAATAGATGTTTAAAGATTTGTCAGAGATTTACCTTGATGGATATTGGAGAGGCTCTATCAACTCTTTAGTAAAAACTGACGAAAGATCACAATATGCTTGCTTTCCACACAACGATTCTGTGGGAGTAGGCTATGATAATACAGTGATGTTGTTGAAAATCTGCTTATATATAGTTTTAAATTCTGGAAAATATCTTTCAGAGAGTCAGATTTAGTGAGTTTTTTTGAGGATTCAAATAGGACTTAAATGTGGACAAACCTCAACAGCAAAGCCGAAGAGCCTTTCTCAGCCAAACAGGTAAATTCACTACCGCCTGTGCGGCGATTTCCTTGACCGGAGGGATCGTACAGGCTGTACCATCAACCGCCGCAGCTAATACATCATTGATGCAGACCACCCTTATTGATAGCCATTACTACCTGAAAGATGTGCTATTGGAGGAGGGATTTGAATATGATGGCTGTACCGTGATTGGCACACGTACCGCATTATATACATTGGAAATCAAAGATGGTCGGATCGCTGCTATCCATGCTGCTGGTGTGCTACTTAATACGCATTTGCCATGCTATCAAGCGCAGGAACAGTTGTTGTTGCCCGCTTTCCGTGATATGCACATCCATCTAGATAAGACTTTCTACGGTGGTCCGTGGCAGGCACCGTTACCCCGTCAGGGTAAAACTATTATGGATATGATCGCACAGGAACAAACATTGATCCCCAAATTGCTGCCTACCTCGCAGCAACGAGCAGAGGGTTTGATCGCTTTGCTGCAATCCAAAGGAAGCACGGTAGCGCGTAGCCACTGTAATATTGATCCAGTTAGTGGTTTGAAAAGTCTGGAGCATTTGCAGTATGCGTTAGAGAATTACCGTGATGATTTCAGTTGCGAAATCGTTGCTTTTCCTCAGCACGGTTTGCTGCACTCCAAAGTGGAGGGGCTAATGCGTGAAGCGATGCAAATGGGAGTGCAGTACGTTGGTGGGTTGGACCCTACTAGCGTGGATGCTGCGATGGAAAAATCACTGGATACTATGTTCCAGATTGCACTCGATAATAACGCCGGTGTGGATATTCATCTGCATGAGATAAGCCCTGCGGGTGTTGCTGCTATCAACTACATGATTGATATGGTGGAGAAAACATCCGCTTTGCGTGGCAAGGTCACTATCAGCCACGCCTTCGCCTTGACCACATTGGATGAGGGGAAACTAACAGAGACCGCTTCCCGTTTGGCAGAGCAGCAAATCACGATTGCTTCTACAGTACCGATCGGTAGCTTGATGATGCCGTTGCCGCAACTCAGAGCTAAAGGGGTATTTATTATGACCGGTACTGATAGTGTGATTGATCACTGGTCGCCGTTTGGCACGGGGGATATGTTGGAAAAGGCAAATTTGTACGCGCAATTGTACCGTGGCTCAGATGAATTTCATCTTTCCCGTGCTGTGGCTATTGCTACTGGCGGTGTATTGCCGCTTAATGACCAGGGGCAGCGTATTTGGCCGCAGGTAGGTGATAAAGCTGAATTTGTCTTGGTGGTCGCTAGTTGTTCTGCTGAGGCTGTGGCACGTTTGCCTGCCCGTCAGGCAACATTCCATCAAGGGCGTTTGGTGGCCGGTGCTATAGTCAGGTCTTGATCCAAAGTTCCATGTTCAGCCATTCGACAATAAAATCAGCCACCTGTTCAGGTTGATTAATATTCAATTGTGGCAAAACAGTTTCTAATTTTTCATCACTGACAACCGCAATCACATGTTGATCAAGAAGATCGCTTAATCGGTGGTTAAGAGTGTTGCGGTATAGGGCGATCTTGTTGATTGGCTCATCTTTAAAACCTTCCACTAGAATCAGATCCAGTGAATTTGGATCAAAACGGCTGGCAAGATAGTTCAAATCTACTTTCATTGCATCTGGCGTTTCTGTCATTAATGCCCAGCGTTGTTGGTTGGCAACCAGAGTTTGTTCTGCACCGGCTTTGCGCAGTTCATAACTGTCTTTGCCCGGTTTATCCACATCCATATCGTGATGGGTGTGTTTTATCAAACCAACCCGGATTTGCTGTTGACGTAATAATGGGATCACTTGTTTGAGAAGTGTGGTTTTTCCTGTTCCGCTATAGGCTGTAATACCCAGTAGCGGAAGCGGTTTTGCCCTCATTTTTTGATCTCCTGTATATGCTCCCAATGTTGGCAATCTTCCGGTGTGTTCAGATTAGTAAAGACGATGGGATTATCATCAAACTGAACGGCTATCGCTCTGATCTTATGCATAAACAGTATTAATTTGCGATCACCATTAGCCAAATAATTTTCTAATTGAGAAGTCAGACTGCGGTGTAGTAAAGCGATGGTAGGGTGAGCCCGGTTGCCATCATTTACATAGGCTGCCAATGCTTGCTGTTTTCCCTGCCATAAGCGAATAACTAAATCAGTAGGGAGATCGGGGACATCACAAGGAACAAATACAACCCAATCGTGACTAGCTGATTTTAGGGCTGTCAGCATGCCTGAAAGGGGGCCAGAGAAGTCTGGTGTTAAATCTGGAATAATTTGATAACCACTTTGTTGGTAAATGTCCAGATTGCGGTTCGCGTTGATAATTAATTCATCTACTTGTGGAAATAGCTTATCCGCAATATGTTGGTACAGTGGTTTTTTATTTAAAAAAATTAACCCTTTATCATTGCCGCCCATACGGGTGGCACGACCTCCGGCAAGGATCGCACCGCTTATTTTTGGTTGCATCATGTTCAAGTTACCAACTGAGGTAGTTATTACCGCTAATATAACTTCTTTCAGCTTGGTTATTTGGGTTTAACTCAGCATTATTTAAAATAAGCTCACCGGATAACTTGCTGATAAAAGGGTCATCTTTACGCTTATTGACAGAGCAATCCTTTCTCTATGCGGTCATCCCTGTTAATTTGTATATACCCGTTATCTTTCAAGTTGCCTCTTTGTTGGCTGCACTCACTCACCCCGGTCACATAGTTCGCTATGCTCCCGGGGATTCGCTCCCTTGCCGTCGCGATGCATCTTGAAATCCGTAGGGTATAGGCTTTATTTGTAAGGGGTTCGGTATGAAATGCCATTTATCTGCATTGACTAATGGCTGAAAAAGGATCACCAAGTGGATTTTCAAACTGCGCTATTGCATGCTGTGGCGTTATTATAGATTAACCAAGAGAATAGAATGTGCTAGCAAACCAGTCTGCTTTTAATTTCCGGGAATTAACACCGGATTTGATTATGGATGCATTGGTGCAGACCGGGTTGTATATAGATTCCGGGCTGACAGAGTTAAACAGTTATGAGAATCGTGTTTATCAGTTTATAGACGAAGAGCGTAAGCGTTATGTCGTGAAATTTTACCGGCCACTACGTTGGGATCAGCAGCAGATTCAGGAAGAGCATGATTTTGCCTTGGCGCTAAAACAAGCTGATTTACCTGTTGCGGCACCTTTGGTATTTAATGAGCAAACTTTACTGACTTTTAAAGATTTCTTTTTTGCCGTTTTTCCAAGCATCGGGGGGCGTCAGTATGAATCCGATAATCTCTTTCAATTAGAAGATGTAGGGCGTTTGCTAGGGAGAATTCATCAGATTGGCCGCCAGCAAACATTCACTTCTCGCCCAACTATCGGGTTAAATGAGTATCTGCATCAACCACGACAGTATTTGGCTGCATGTGAGTTGGTTCCTGCGGGACAGAGAAGGCAATTTTTGGCGGTATTGGATGATTTGATAAATGTCGTAGCATCAAATTGGCGCGATGATTGGCAGATATTGAGGCTTCATGGTGACTGCCATCCGGGTAATATTTTGTGGCGTGACGAAGCTTGGTTTGTTGACCTTGATGATGCGCGTAATGGTCCGGCAATTCAGGATTTATGGATGTTGCTTCATGGCTCCCGTCAAGAACAGTTATTACAATTGGATACTTTGTTGGAAGCCTATAGTGAGTTTACGGATTTTGATCCGGGAGAATTGTCATTAATAGAACCATTGCGTGCTATGCGGATGGTCTATTATTTGGCATGGGTTGCCCGACGTTGGCAGGATCCTGCTTTCCCCAAAGCATTTCCTTGGATGACAGATACCGATTTTTGGTTAAAACAGACGTCGCTTTTTTCTGAACAGATTAAGCTGTTACAGGGACCACCTTTGCAGCTTAACCCGATGTATTAATGTTTATCATGGAGATAGTTATGAAGAAGTTTTGGTTAGCTTTAGTCGGAATGGTGATGGCATTTAGCGCATCTGCTGCCAATTTTACCGAAGGAAAACAGTATGTTGAATTGAAATCGCCGGTGGCGGATCAACCACCGGCGTTAGAATTCTTCTCTTTCTATTGCCCCCATTGTTATCAGTTTGAAGAGATTTTTAAAGTTCCTCAGACGGTGAAACAGCATTTACCGGAAGGGACAAAACTTGTCCGTTATCATGTGGATTTTCTAGGACCACTGGGTAAAGAATTGACTACTGCTTGGGCTGCGGCAATGGCAATGGGTGTTGAAGACAAAGTGACCCCGGTACTGTTTGAGGGTATTCAGGAAACACTGGCTATTAAGACTCCGAATGATATTCGCAGTGCCTTTATCAAAGCCGGAGTGACTGCTGAGGATTATGATGCTGCCATGAGTAGTTTTGTGGTGAAATCCTTAGTTGTTAAGCAGCAAAAAGCCGCTCAGGATTTGCAACTGCGGGGTGTACCGGCAATGTTTGTTAATGGCAGGTATATGGTGAAAAATGATGGCATTGATGCCACTTCTGCTGATAACTACGCTAAATCCTATTCAGACGTTGTTAACTTCTTGTTAAACCAGAAGTAATGTTGATGGTGCTGAAATAGAATGACGTAAGCATGTGCCGGAGTGAGAATCTTTGGCACAATCTGTGTCAGAAAGACTTGCGTGTCGGAAAGACTTTTTTGTAAGACAAACTCTGGTTATATCCACAACTCTGTGATCTATAAGGCAATATGACAGTTTAATGACGAAGATTATAAGTCATTGATTTTTTACCTGAGGTTGATAAGTTTTTTTTATCAACGATCAACACCTAAATAAAAATTGTAATATCTATACACAAAGTTATCCACAGAATTTATAGTAGGGTGTGAATATCTGAATCGGGTTTCAGTAAAGAAAATTCACATAAAATTCGTTTCCTACTTCTTGCTGTGGCATCCTATTTCCTTATCACACCCGTAACAGATATAGATAATGAAGAAGATTTATGGCTCAGATAGCAGACAATCCCCTGATTTTGGTTGATGGCTCCTCATACCTTTATCGTGCTTATCATGCTTTCCCTCCGCTGACGAATAGCGCGGGTGAACCGACTGGAGCCATGTATGGCGTATTGAATATGCTACGCAGCTTGGTAATGCAGTACAAACCAAGCCATGTAGCGGTGGTATTTGATGCTAAAGGCAAAACTTTTCGTGATGAATTGTTCGCTGAGTATAAGTCTCATCGTCCTCCTATGCCGGATGATCTGCGTACTCAGATAGAGCCGCTACATCAGATGGTCGAAACTATGGGGTTACCGTTGCTGGTGGTGCCAGGAGTAGAAGCTGATGATGTTATCGGGACTTTGGCGTTGCAGGCAGAAAAAGAGGGGCGTGCGGTACTTATCAGCACTGGTGATAAAGATATGGCGCAACTGGTAACGCCAAATATCACGCTTATCAATACCATGAATAACACCATTTTAGGGCCGGAAGAAGTCGTTGAAAAGTATGGTGTGCCGCCAGATCTGATTATCGATTTTCTGGCATTGATGGGAGACTCTTCTGACAACATTCCTGGCGTACCTGGCGTGGGAGAAAAAACCGCACTGGGATTACTGCAAGGGATTGGTGGCATGGATGATATCTTTGCCAATCTGGATAAAATTGCCGGGCTCAGTTTCCGTGGTGCGAAAACGCTGGCGGATAAGATGGCGCAGCATAAAGATGTCGCTTATCTCTCCTATAAACTGGCAACCATTAAAACCGATGTTGAGTTGGATAAAACCTGTGTTGCTCTGTCAGTCAAAGAGCCTGATACGGAGAAACTGCATCAGTTGTTTTCTCGTTATGAGTTCAAACGCTGGTTGAGTGATGTGGCAAACGGCGATTGGCTGGCAGAGAAAGGCAAAAAACCGGTATCCACTGGTAATGATGAATCATCTCCGACGGAAGATAAATCTGTTTCGGCTACACTCTCTTCTGATAATTATCAGACTATTCTTGATCAAAAAAGCGTTGATGAGTGGATTGAGAAGTTGAAAAAAGCGCTGGTTTTTGCTTTTGATACCGAAACTGACAGCCTTGATACTTTGACTGCTAATTTGGTGGGTATGTCATTCGCAATTTCTGCCGGAGATGCAGCCTATCTACCTCTAGGCCATGACTATCTGGGCGCGCCGGAACAGCTTGACAGAGAAGTTGTGCTGGCTGCATTAAAGCCGCTACTTGAAGATAGTAATCTGCTGAAAATTGGTCAGAATATTAAATTTGATCGTGGCGTGTTGGCTCGTTACGGCATTGAGCTGCAAGGCATTGCTTACGATACCATGCTGGAATCCTATGTACTCAATAGCGTTGCAGGCATGGGGCGACATGATATGGATAGCTTGGCTGAACGCCATCTGAATCATAAGACCACGACGTTTGAAGAGATTGCTGGTAAAGGTAAAAATCAGCTCACCTTTAATCAAGTTCCGGTGGAACAAGCTGCAATGTACGCCGCAGAGGATGCAGATGTCACTTTGCTGCTACATCAAACTATGTGGCCGCAGTTGGAAAAAACACCAGCGCTGAAAAAAGTATTCCTGAATACAGAAATGCCATTGGTTATGGTGCTTTCCCGTATGGAGCGTACAGGCGTATTAATTGATGCAAATATTCTGGCTGAGCATTCAAAAGAAATCACCGCCCGTCTGGATGAGTTGGAAAAAGAAGCTCATGAACTGGCTGGTGAGGCTTTCAATCTGGCTTCGCCAAAACAGTTGCAGACGATATTGTTTGAAAAATTGCAATTGCCGGTAGTAAAGAAAACGCCGGGTGGTGCGCCATCCACTAATGAAGAGGTATTGGAAGAGTTGGCGGATACCCATGCGTTGCCGAAAGTGATCTTAGAGCATCGTGGGTTGGCAAAATTGAAATCCACTTACACCGATAAACTACCACAGATGGTCCATCCGCTGACCAAACGGGTGCATACTTCTTATCATCAGGCGGTAACGGCAACAGGACGTCTCTCTTCACGTGATCCTAATCTGCAAAATATTCCTGTCCGTAATGAAGAGGGCCGCCGCATTCGTCAGGCATTTGTGGCCCCTGAAAGTTACCGGATTATGGCCGCTGACTACTCTCAGATTGAGTTGCGGATTATGGCTCATTTGTCTCAGGATCAAGGATTGTTGAAGGCTTTTGCCGAAGGGCAAGATATTCACCGGGCAACGGCGGCGGAAGTCTTTGGTTTGCCACTGGAACAGGTAACCAGTGAGCAGCGCCGTAGTGCTAAGGCGATTAACTTTGGTTTGATCTATGGTATGAGTGCATTTGGTCTTTCCCGTCAGTTAGGTATTCCTCGCGGTGAAGCTCAGCGTTATATGGATCTCTATTTTGAGCGCTATCCGGGGGTATTGGCATATATGGAGCGTACTCGTAAACAAGCGGAAGAGCAGGATTACGTTGAAACTCTGGACGGTCGTCGTCTTTATCTGCCAGATATCAAATCTCGCAATGCCATGCGCCGTAAGGCAGCAGAACGTGAAGCTATTAACGCGCCAATGCAGGGAACTGCTGCGGATATCATCAAAAAAGCAATGATTGCGGTGGATGACTGGATTGTCAGTGAAGCGCCGAAAGTTTGTATGATTATGCAGGTTCACGATGAGCTGGTATTCGAAGTCCATGAGTCACAACTTGAATATGCAGAACAGAAAATTCGTGAATTGATGGAGAAGAGTATGGTGCTTGATGTTCTGTTGAAAGTGGATGTGGGTATTGGTGACAATTGGGATCAGGCGCACTGATATTTTGAATTAACAGTGACGGCTGAGCTATGTATTTGGCTCAGCCTTTTTTGAACTGTTCACAATAAACAGCAATGTTTAATCGCTCTGCTAATCATAGTCACCATGTGCTCTAGTATCCCCACCTCCCCAAGCTACTCTCTTGCCATTTTCCCGTATGGCTATAAATGCCAATTGTGTTGCACTCAGGCTAATAATGTCTCTCAATTTGGCAATTTCGGGTGGCATTCTTCCGCCTAAATAAAGATCCCCCCAGGAAACCACACTGCGGTCTTCCCGCAGAGCTGCGAATGCTCCACGTGTTGAACTCAGGTTGACAATATCTTGTAGTTGGGCAATTTCGGGTGGGAGCTGACCACCATAATTCTCATCTCCCCAGGCAACCACGCGATGGTTTGCCCGTAGAGCTGCGAATGCGCGGTTAGTTGCACTCAAGCTGGTGATATCTCGCAATGCAATAATCTCAGGCGGGATTAGGCTGCCATGGTTGTCACCGTCCCACCAGTAAAAGGGGCTTTCCCAAGCGGTTACACTGCCATTTTGTAATAACATGGCGGTTACTCGTTCATTGGTAACAATATAGTTATTATTATGATCACTATTACTATCATTACTATATCTTGCAGATTTACAGTATTGTTTTATAAAACTATCATCAGTATTTATATCTGTTGAGAAATCATTAGGTTGATTCATATTACTCTCCTGATAAGGTCGTATCGGATTTACCTTTGCCCATAGGGAGTTTGTTGTCGTGAAACTTATTACCCTTACGGGCTAAGTTGGGGTGTCGCTTTCGTTTAGGGATATTAATGATTTGCTTATTTGCGATGAAAAAATAATGTCTAATAGCCAGCTAATTATATTCGCCATGTTCTAAAAGATCTCCACCACCCCAGCCGACTCTCCGGCCACCCGCCCGCAAAGCTGAAAAAGAAATTGCAGTTGAATTCAGACTGACAATATCTTTTAATTTTGCGATCTCGGGGGGAACATAACCACCATTTTGTCCGTGTCCCCAGGCGACTACACTACGGTTTGCTCGCAGCGCTGCGAATGCCCCCTCTGTTGAACTTAGGCTGATGATATCTTTTAGTTGGGAAATCTCGTATGGAATTTGAACTCGATTATCCTTACCCGAATCTTCCCAGCAAACTATGCTGCGATTCGCCCGCAAAGCTGTAAATGCATCTGCTGTTGTACTCAAGCTGACAATATCCTGTAGTTGGGCAATATCGGGTGGGATACGGACATTATGATCCGGAGGTCCCCAGGCAACCACGCTACGGTTCGCCCGTAGCGCCGCGACTGCTTGATTTGTTGAACTCAGACTGACAATATCGTTCAGTTTAGCAATTTCGGGTGGAATTATACTTCCCCAGGCAACTACGCTACGGTCCGCCCGTAGCACCGCGAATGCATGATTCATTACATTCAGGCTGACGATATCTTTTAGTTGGGCAATTTCGGGTGGAGCTATTATACCGTTGGCCCAAGCAACCATGCTACGGTCTGCCCGTAAGGCTGTGAATCCCCGTACCATTGAACCTAGGCTAACAATATCCTGTAGTTGGGCAATTTCGGATGGGAGATTACCACCATAACTCAGATCTCCCCAGGCAACTACGCTACGGTCCGCCCGTAGCGCTGCGAAAGCAAAATTTGTTGAACTCAGGCTGACGATATCTTTTAGTTGGGCAATTTCGGGTGGAACGATTATATTGCTCCAAGCAACTATGCTACGGTCTGCCCGTAGCGCTGCGAAATAAGAAGGTGTTGAACTTAGGCTAACGATATCTTTTAGTTGGATAATTTCGGGTGAAATTGGGTCGATATATCCCCAAACAACCACACTACGGTCCGCCCGTAGCGCTGCGAAAGCATAAAGTGTTGAACTCAGGCTGACGATATCCCGTAGTTGAGAAATTTCAGGTGGAACATAGCCGCCAAACATTGTATTCCCCCAGGCGATGACACTGCCATTTTTCAATAGCATGGCAGTTGCTGAGAGAGTAGATGCAATCACTCTGTTATTGCTGTCGAATGAATATTTTTTCCAATAAGCTTCCCAATTATCTTCAAGTGTATATCCTCCCCAAGAAGAACTATTATCATTACTTGTGTTCGGTGATGAATTATCATGTTGGTTCATATTGCTCTCCTGATAAGGTTGTATTGGATTTACCTTTGCCCGCAGGGAGTCTGTATAGTGAAACTTACCCTTTGTGGGCTAAGTTATATTGCTACTTTAATTAAGTAATATTAATTGGTGAATGTGGAAAAGTGTAATAAGAAAAAGCTATCAGATGATTGTATGGCTGATATATTTTTGCAAAACAAAGCTCTCATGAGCTGTGATATTATGTTTGGTATTTGTTTAAGTATTTGAAATAAAACAAATTGTATCCAGTTTATTCGTGTTTCCCTAGTCTTCTAACTGGGGAGATACAACGATTGTTTCTAAATTAGATTTTTTTGTTTTAACGTTATTTTAGTTTATTCATTTAAATAATACTTATATAAATCATCTTTCCTCCCTACGCATAAGTTTCGAATTCATCGTTAATAATGACTTTTTTGCATGGCAACTAAGGATCAGATAAATCATATAAATTTCTTCTTTTGAGTCATCCTCACATGTTTTTACCCTGATATTATCTCGGAATATCTGTGGTTCTATGTGATCCAATTTCAATCCTGGTTTTGGCTCTTATGGTTTCTCCTTCTTCGACCGATATCTTGTAGCTGGGCAATTGCAGAATGAAAGGGGTAGATAAGTGTAATGTGAAACGGTTCCTGGGTGGTTTTAAGTTCATGTGTTGCTGTAAGGTCAACATAGCTAATGTAATATTTTTTGTACGCATTAGTACTGATTTGTTGTCTATGTAATGCATATTAGATCCAGATCGCATAAATATGTAATTAAACTACATTTGGTGGTGTCAAAATGAACAAAATCGCCGGCTGAATCGAGATAATTGCTGAAAATAAATTACAAAAGGGCTTTTTCTAATAAATAAAATAGGGTAGAGTTATTGGCGTAGGGTACAGAGGTAAGATGTTCTATCTTTCAGACCTTTTACTTCACGTAATCGGATTTATAGCTGAATATTAGCTGCCCCAGTCAGTTTTGACTGGGGCATTTTTTCATCTGAATTTAATTGGTGGGAATGAAAAAGGCGGTATTAACTATGGTTTTCAACTTGAACGGCTTTCGAACTGAACCATATGTCCAGTTTCTGTTGTAATTTATCGATCCCGATTTTTTTCAGGGCGGAGAAATATTCCACTTGAATATCTCCATTGAGAGCTGCTAACTCTTCACGTACTTTATTCAACTGGCTTTTACGGGCGCCGGATGTCAGTTTATCGGCTTTAGTCAGCAATGCTATAACGGGTACATGCATTGCCACCGCCCATTGGATCATTTGCTGATCAAGATCTTTCAGTGGATGACGGATATCCATCAGCACTACCAGCCCAAGCAGGCATTCACGTTTTTGCAAATATTCACCCAGTGCTTTTTGCCATTTACGTTTTATCTCTTCCGGTACTTCGGCATAGCCATAGCCGGGTAAGTCAACCAGACGAATACCTTCTTCTACTTCGAATAAATTGATGAGTTGTGTGCGGCCTGGTGTTTTACTGGTACGGGCGAGACTTTTCTGTTTCGTCAGGGCATTTAGCGCGCTGGATTTACCCGCGTTTGAACGGCCGGCAAACGCGACTTCAATGCCCATCTCTTGAGGCAGATGGCGAATATCAGGTGCGCTCGTGATAAAACGGGTCATATGATAGTTGTGGTTTTTGATGGTCAAAATGATTATCTCCCTGAGAAATGCACTGAATATATGCCAAAGGAGATTATACCGATAGCCACTGTTGGTTGACAGGATTAAAAATAATGACATATTTCTGATGGGTTGAACCGAACTTGTTATTTTGTTACCGATGACGATCCTGTTTGTGAAATAAAATCTAACCTGTTATTGAAAGGATAAATTTTTCTTCAAAGCACCCGTCGATTGATAGCGTAAATGTAGGTAAATATTGAGCACGATGTTGAAGAGATTATTAGAATTGATTCAGTTTGTGTTGTTGACCTTAATAATATAGGAACCCAGAATGTTTAAACGTATTTTAGTAGCCCTTGTAACTGCATGCTCTCTGAGCGCAATGGCGCCTCTGGCTTTGGCGGCGGGAGAAACTCATGTGAAGCTGACAACAACGGAGGGTAATATTGAACTGGAATTAAATAACCAGAAAGCTCCAATTACAACGAAAAACTTTATTGAATACGTCAATGAGGGTTATTACAACAATACAATCTTCCATCGGGTAATCCCTGGATTTATGGTGCAGGGTGGTGGTTTTACCAAAGATTTGCAGCAAAAAGCGACTAAAGCCGCTATTAAAAATGAGGCGGATAATGGACTGCGTAATTTACGTGGAACTATCTCTATGGCACGTACCGCTGATAAAGACAGCGCCACCAGTCAATTTTTTATTAATGTAGCGGATAATGCTTTCCTTGATCACGGTCAGCGTGACTTTGGCTATGCAGTATTTGGTAAAGTCGTAAAAGGTATGGATGTTGTGGATAAAATTTCTCAAGTTAAAACGGAAAACGTTGGCCCATATCAGAATGTACCGGTTAAACCAGTCGTTATTCTGTCTGCGGAGATTATTCCTTAATTTTTTCCTATTACTTTGGCTGTGGCAGTTTCTGGTCTTCCGGTTAACTTTCATCAGATTAACAAACTGGCCTGCATTAAATGGAGGCCAGTTTCACAGTTATTCATACATCTTTTGGGTAAATTTTTTATTTACTTCGGTTCGTGGATAATATCTGTCTTTGTAGCATTTCTTCTCTTTACTCTCACAGTGTACGCCGTTACTTAAAGTGTAAGATGAAAAGTCGACATCTTTTCCATCACCAAACTCTTTTTTCAGGTGTTCTACCGCTTTTTTGCCTAAATATCTTTCGGTTAATTTTAGCGATAGCCCTTGTTGATCAGAGCAATATTTTCCTTTTTTATCACAAACAACCCCTTTTTCTGGAAAGAAAATGTTGGCAGCTTTGTTAACAGCCAGAGTGGGGAAGGACAGCAAAAAAAGAGATGCTATAATCAGTTTTGTCTTCATAACAATTACCTTTACTTATTGAATATCAAAATAGGGCACATGTTTTGTAGGGTATGAGAGTAAGTTGATTGAGGAAAAAACAGCCATTGATTTTGTTGTACTATGCTACAAATATTGATGTGCTATGATAGCCGCCCCGTTGTCGCGAGGCCGTTTTACCTGGAGCCAGTTGTGCAGGATAAACAAATTGCAGGAGTGGCAGGGCAACAAATACAGCGATAAAAATGAGTAGGATAGACTCCTATGTTACTAATAATAGATAACTATGATTCTTTTACATATAACTTATATCAATATTTTTGTGAATTGGGTACAGATGTTTTAGTTAAGCGTAATGATGAATTGCAACTTGAAGATATTGAGAGATTGATGCCTACCCATTTGGTTATTTCCCCAGGCCCTTGTACCCCAAATGAAGCAGGCATTTCTCTGTCTGCGATTTCTCATTTTTCGGATAAGTTGCCGATTCTTGGTGTTTGTCTTGGACATCAGGCAATTGGGCAAGCGTTTGGTGCCCGCGTGGTAAAAGCCAGGGAAGTGATGCACGGAAAAACTTCTGCTATTCATCATAATCAGCAAGGTGTGTTCAAAGGGCTTAACCGGCCATTGACCGCGACTCGTTACCATTCATTGGTGATTGCCGCAGAGACGTTACCAGCCTCATTTGAAGTCACCGCATGGAGCCAGCATAATGGCAACGTCGATGAAATTATGGGCATTCGTCATCGCACTCTACCACTGGAAGGTGTGCAGTTCCATCCTGAAAGTATTCTCAGTGAGCAAGGTCACCAGTTACTAAGCAACTTTCTGAGATATTAACAGATACCGATAATTTCTTCATTTATCCATCTTTTTCATTTGCCCATCTTTGATTTTTTATGCATATTTGGTGATTATGTTTTCACTTCTGAATGGCGTGTATATAAAAAACGGGTGGGAAAATGAAGGAGCATACCGCAGTAGATAGAAATACATACGATCAAGTTATGTTGCCAATTTATTCACCAGCGCAGTTTATACCGGTGAGAGGGCAAGGTAGTCGTGTATGGGATCAGCATGGGAAAGAATATATTGATTTTGCGGGAGGGATTGCTGTTGTGGCTTTGGGTCATTGTCACCCCGCGTTGGTAGATGTTTTGAAGCAGCAAGGGGAGAAACTTTGGCATATCAGTAATATTTTCACCAATGAACCCGCTTTGATTCTGGCGCAGAAACTGATTGATGCGACTTTTGCTGAGCGGGTATTTTTTGCTAACTCAGGAGCGGAAGCGAATGAAGCAGCATTTAAACTAGCTCGCCACTATGCAATTACTCGTCACAGTCCTTATAAAACCAAAATTATCGCATTTCATCAGGGTTTTCATGGTCGAACCCTATTTACTGTCTCTGTGGGTGGTCAGCTAAAATATGCTGATGGTTTTGGGCCAAAACCTGCGGATATTATTCATGTACCTTTTAATGACTTAGATGCAGTGAAGGCCGTCATAGATGACCATACTTGTGCTGTTGTATTAGAACCGGTTCAGGGAGAAGGGGGAGTTATGCCGGCAGCACCGGCATTTATTCATGGGTTGCGTGAGCTTTGCGATAAGCATCAGGTGTTGTTGGTGTTTGATGAAGTGCAAAGTGGGATGGGACGTACTGGTAAGCTATTTTCTTATATGCATTATGACGTTACGCCGGACATTATTACCACGGCAAAAGCATTGGGAAATGGTTTCCCTATCAGCGCCATGTTGACGACAGAGAATATTGCTTCAGTGATGACGCCGGGAACTCATGGTACAACTTATGGCGGTAATCCATTGGCTTGTGCAGTTGCAAATGTTGCTTTTGATATTATTAATACACCAGCGGTTCTGGCGGGAGTTGAAAAACGCCATAATTTAATGGTGAATTTTCTGAATGATATCAATCAGAAATATTCGATATTTGGTGAAGTCCGAGGAAACGGTCTGCTGATTGGTGCGGAACTCAAAGCGCCATATCAGGGAAAAGCTAAAGATATTCTGCAACTGGCGGCTGAAAATGGCTTAATGTTGTTGAGTGCGGGTGGTGACGTATTGCGTTTCACGCCTTCGTTGATTATTAGTGAAGAAGAGATTGCTCAAGGAATGGAACGGTTGGAACTGGCAATTAACCAGTTGGTGTAATTAAGTATAAGAGAAATCAGCGCAATATAATGCGCTGATTAATCAGGAATTAACGGGTACCGTAAACAACAATTGTTTTGCCGTGTGCGGAGATCAAGTTTTGATCTTCTAGCATTTTCAGAATACGACCAACCGTTTCGCGGGAACAGCCAACAATCTGACCAATTTCCTGACGTGTGATTTTGATTTGCATCCCGTCAGGGTGGGTCATTGCATCTGGTTGTTTCGCCAGATTCAATAAAGTTTGGGCAATCCGGCCGGTAACATCCAGGAAAGCTAGATTACCGACTTTCTCAGAAGTTGTTTGCAAACGGTTTGCCATTTGGGCAGATAAACGCATCAAAATATCCGGGTTTACCTGAATCAGTTGACGGAATTTTTTATAGGAGATTTCAGCCACTTCACAGGCGCTTTTGGCCCGAACCCAGGCTGTACGCTCTTGCCCCTCTTCAAATAATCCAAGTTCACCAATGAAATCTCCCTGATTTAAATAGGAGAGGATCATCTCTTTGCCTTCTTCATCTTTAATCAAAACCGCAACAGAGCCTTTTACGATGTAGTAAAGCGTCTCTGCTTTTTCGCCTTGATGAATAAGCGTACTTTTAGATGGATATTTATGAATATGGCAGTGTGACAAAAACCATTCAAGAGTGGGGTCTGTTTGTGGCTTGCCGAGAACCATTCGCTTCATCCTCTGTTGTTATCGCTGCCTAAATAACACGAGAATCTAAAAGCTTCTCGTCAGGCTGGCTTATAAAGACACTAGCTTAACATATTAGTTTGTTGAAAAACCGACAGGTGAGGGTTTTATATAGGTTATCTGAAATTTGAACCTTAGGGTATTGATCTTAACCTATATATACCTGGCCCGCTTCTGTTTTTAACACAGGAAAAGGCTTCTGTCTTGTCTTGTGTTGTTTCAGCATAATAAACCGCTCATTAGATTGCCAGTTTAATACTGAAAGAGTAGGCTTGGATGCAAAGAGCGACTTAAGAGGTATTTATGCAAGCGCGGGTAAAATGGGTTGAAGGATTGTCTCTTTTGGGGGAGTCATCTTCCGGTCATCAGATCATGATGGATGGTAATGCCGGCGATAAGGCACCGAGCCCAATGGAAATGGTATTAATGGCAGCCGGTGGTTGCAGTACGATTGATGTAGTTTCTATTTTGCAGAAAGGCAGGTATGACATAAGAGATTGTGAAGTAAAGTTAACTTCCCGCCGTCGTGAAGAGACGCCACGCTTGTTTACTCATATTAATCTGCATTTTATTGTTACGGGTAAGGATTTAATAGATAAAGCGGTTGAACGTGCAGTCATGCTTTCCGCAGAAAAATATTGCTCTGTTGCGTTGATGTTGGGGAAATCAGTTGAAATTACCCACAGTTTTGAAGTTAAAGATATAGATTAAGATATTATTTCTTGATTAAAAAATAACATCAGGTAACTAATATTTCAGTTACCTGCTTTTTTAACTGAATAATATAAGATGCAAATTTAGCTACCAGATTTTCTAAATTTACCTCAGGCGCTGATTAACAAATCTTTTCCCCTTCCAGTAATCGCTGTACCAATGGCGTCATAATTAATTCCATTGCTAGTCCCATTTTTCCACCGGGGACCACGATGGTATTAATGCTTGAAACGAATGAGCCTTGTAACATTGCTAACAAGTATGGGAAATCAATTTGAGTCAGATCACGGAAGCGGATGACAATAAAACTTTCATCCAGTGATGGAATGGCTTTGGCTGAGAATGGATTGGATGTATCAACGGTAGGGACACGTTGGAAGTTGATATGTGTTCGCGAGAATTGTGGCGTAATGTAGTTAATATAATCATCCATAGAACGCACGACGGAATCCATCACAGCTTCCTGCGAGTGTCCTCGTTCTCCGGTATCGCGGACAAGTTTCTGTATCCATTCAAGGTTGACAATCGGCACGACTCCTACTAGCAGATCAACATGACTGGCAACATTATGTTGTGGTGTGACAACGCCACCGTGCAGACCTTCATAAAACAGCACATCGGTCTGCTTGGGTAAAGATTCCCACGGTGTAAATGTACCGGGGAGCTGGTTGTAAGGAACGGCATCGTCATAGGTATGAAGGTACTTCCGACGGCGGCCTTCACCGGTTTCACCATAATCAATCATGGTTTTTTCCAGCATGCCAAAATCATTGGCTTCTGGCCCAAAATAACTGATATGCCTTCCTTGCTCTTTGGCTTTACGGATTGCGGCATCCATTTCAGGGCGGGTGTAACGGTGGAAACTATCTCCTTCTATCTGCGCTGCACTGATGTTAAGTTGCTGGAAAATCTTACGGAAAGCTAAACTAGTGGTGGTTGTTCCGGCACCGCTGGAGCCGGTAATGGCAATAATCGGATGTTTGGCAGACATTCAGTAAACTCCATAATGTTAAGAATGGAACATTTTTTTTGGCACAATATTGATACTCTCATGCAGTTCAGACCACACCAGCATAACATCTCCCCGTTCCAATTGATGGCGTATGTCTGCGACTTTCTGCTCAAGCGATTTTTCATCTTCGCCATAGTCAGTGCCTTCCCGGAGGACAAAGCTCTCTATCAAATTTAGCAGAGTTTCTGGTTCCAGTTGTTGCCACGGAATAATCATTGTGGTTGCTCCAGATAAGATGACAGCCAATTTGGGATGCGTTGTTCCAGCCACATTTGTGGCTTCTTCAATGAACCACTGACAAAGCCGACATGTCCACCATATTCTGTCATTTGGTATTCAATATTTTTGGGTAACATTTTGAGATCAGGGACAACTTCCGGTGCCATAAAGGGATCGTCTTTAGCATGGATAATCAGTAGTGGCACGGTAATATCAGGCAGACGCGGCAGAGCACTACATTGGCGGTAATAGTCCGCTGCATTTTTAAAACCGTGGATTTTTGCGGTCACAATTTCGTCAAATTCCCGAATGTGTTTCAATCTTTTTACCTGAGACAAATTAATGGGGAGTGAACCGGGGTAGCGTAACAATTTGCGGGTGGCATTACGTTTCAGGCTATTAAGTAAATAGCGTTCATAAACCTGAGAAAATCCTTTTTCTATCCGCAGGGAACAGGCTTCCAGCATCAGAGGAGCGGAAACAATAACGGCAGCGTTGATCCGGGCATCTGTTTTTTCTTCTGCCAGATAGCAGGCCAGCATATTACCGCCGACTGAATAACCTACGGCTGAGGTGGGCGCATCACCGTAGGTCTGTTTTAACCAGTTCAGAAAATAACGGGCATCGCTTGTTTCGCCAGAATGGTAGAGACGTTTCTGGCGATTCGGTTCACCACTGCATCCACGGAAATGCATGACAACACCAAGCCAGCCTTTTTCCTGGCAGATATGCAGCAAACCGTGAGCATAAGGGCTGTGGAAACTGCCTTCCAGACCATGAAACAGGATCAATCGTGGCTTGTGTGTTGCGGTGGTGGGATCTTCACTCCACGCCAGGTCAACAAAATCGTTATCTGGTAAATCAAGTCGTTGCCAATATGGTTGCAGTTCAGGATTCCTCCGCACCAGACGCGGAAGGAGTGTCTGCAAATGCGGATTACTGGCTCCGGTTAGAGGACGAAAGATATCAGTCATAATGGTTTCGAGTTAAATTGATTAGTTATCTTGTATGGTGAATAACATACTGATATTTTCTGTGAAAGGGAAACGCCATTATTCAGGATGAAAGGTAACTCTTCATGACAGCAAGCCTGATTTTTTCATTAATAACTTTTTTGTTTATTTCTGCCATTACGCCGGGTCCAAACAACATGTTGCTGACTTCATCAGGCGCTAACTTCGGCTTTATCCGCTCTTTGGGGTTGCTCTTTGGCGTTGTTCTGGGCATGCAGACGATTTTATATCTGGCTGCTTTCGGAATAGCGGCATTGCTGTTGGTCTATCCTGCTATTCACATGGTTATGAAAATCGCAGGTAGCTTCTATTTGCTGTGGTTGGCATGGAAAACAGCAACAGCCAGTTACCGACGTCTGGATACCAAAGATAGCGCTGTTATCAAGCCGGTGCGGTGGTATCAAGGTTGGTTATTGCAGTTTTTGAATCCGAAAGCTTGGCTGATAGGGGTGGGCGCGGTTGGCAGTTACAGTATTGCTGGTGATCACTACCTCTATTCCATCATTGTGATCAGTATCGCGGTGATGTTTATTAATTTCTTGTGTGGCATGGTGTGGGCGGGTTTTGGTTCATTGATTGGAACGTTACTTCGTAGTCGCAATGCCTGGTTTCTGTTCAATATTACGATGGGCATATTGACGGCAACCTGTGTGCCATTGATTTGGTTTGGGTAATTCATCCGTAAATGGCATTCTGGTTATAAAGAATATTTATTCATGCTTTTTGGCTTTGGACATCGGTGTTAAAGCGTCTCTCTTTTTTTACTCCCGAAGATCAGGGTTAGTACAAAACCGCTGATATAAGCAATTATCAGCCCCGTTGCGTAAACTGCCATGCCGATAAAAATCCCGCTGTTGGAGGTCATCAACGGCAGTGCGACCAATCCGGATGGGCCGAAAACCGTATTCAATCCAACGGGCAAACCTAAATAAGCCACCAAACCGATAAAGAAACCACCAGCGGCACCGCCCAAACAGGCGGTGATAAAGGGTTTAATCCGTGGAAGTGTGACGCCGTAAATCAAAGGTTCACCGATGCCAAGAAAGCCTGGAATAATGGCACCTTTTATCTGCGTGCGTAGCAGAGAGTCTTTTTTCGCTTTGACATACAGCGCCAGCGCTGCACCAACTTGTCCTCCGCCCGCCATTGCAAGAATTGGGAACAGAGAATTAAAGCCTTGTGCGTCCATGAGAGCGAAATAGACCGGAACAAACCCTTGGTGAACACCAAACATAACCGCGAGTAAAAATAGCCCCGCCAATATTGCTGTACCAAAAGGATTACCATTAAGGTGAAGGAATAACCATGACATACCGCTAAACAGATAACTCCCTAGTGGCATGATGAGGATAAAGGTAATGGCCCCCATGATTAGCAGGGTAATAGCCGAGGTGAGGATCATATCCAGATTGTCTGGAATGATCTTACGGATTTGTCGTTCTACCCATGCTCCCAGAATAGCGGCGATAAGAACGCCGATAATATTGCCGCGTGGATCAATGCTATAACCAAAGAAAGTAGAGATACCGGAATAAAAACCGCTGGTGGCGTCTGGGTTATAACTGAGTACAAACAGCGAGGCGATAATGGCCCCGTTTATTCCCGAGCCACCAAAGGCTTTTTGCGCGTTATAACCAATCAGAATACTCAGAAAACTGAACATGCCTTTACTGAAAACTTTCATATAGCCGGTGATTTCAACCAAAACAGTATTAGGGTGCTCAACACCCTGAATGGCTATCTGTTCGAGTAAAGTAGCAAAGCCGAGAAGTAGACCAACGGCAATAAAACCGGGGATCAATGGCGTAAAAATAGTGGCGAATTTGGTCAGGAACTTATGTACAGCACTCACCTGCTTCTCTTTAAGCTGCTTTTTATTATCAGAAGCAATATTAGTCAAATTAGTGTCGCTTGGTTTCAATTGTTCTGTATGGGTAGACGAATTTAGCCATTCATTCATTATTTCAGCCGCTGTTTGGGCTTTTCCCGGCCCAAGCACAATCTGAAATTGATCGTCGCTTTCAATAATACCTAACACGTTGGGGATCTGTTTTAACGCCACTTTATCCACCTGCGTATTATCGCGTAGTGTTAGTCGCAGGCGGGTCATACAGTTGCCACATTGCGCCACGTTATCTGCATTGCCGATAGCTTTAAGGATCTGGGCAATGACTGTATGATTAATTTTAGCCATCTTCTTACTCCTTACTCAGCAGGGAAGTCGTTACCGAATGGCTGAGATCGTCGGTCGAATAAAACCGTGATGTTTTTCCAGTAAAGCTTTTGCTTGCTGAGCGCTTACTCCAGCCAGAATCATCACAATGGCGGTTTTACAATGCCCATCACATTCCGCCAGGGCCTGTTCAGCTTGTTCACGATTACATTCGGTAGCGGCCATAACGATATTTTTCTGCCTTTCAACCAGTTTGGCATTCGTCGCTTCTACGTCCACCATCAGGTTGCCATAAACTTTACCTGTACGGATCATGGCGCCGGTGGTCAGCATATTCAGAATTAGTTTTTGTGCTGTACCGGCTTTCATACGTGATGAACCTGTGACAATTTCTGGCCCAACTATCGGTGCAATAGCAATATCGGCGGCTTGTGTCATCGGGCTTTCCGGGTTGCAGCTAATACAGGCAACGGTTGCACCGATGGATTTGGCATACGCCATTGCACCCAAGACATAAGGTGTACGGCCGCTGGCGGCAATGCCAACCAATACATCTTTTGAGTTAAAGTTTAGCGCTTGAAGATCATTTGCGCCCAGTTGTTGGTTATCTTCTGCATTTTCAACGGCCTTCAAGATGGCCTGATGCCCGCCGGCAATTAATCCAACCACTTGTTCCGGTTTGGTACCATAAGTGGGAGGACACTCACTGGCATCCAGAATCCCTAATCGGCCCGATGTACCAGCGCCGATATAAATTAAACGACCTCCCTGACGAAATGCTTCGGTAATTTTATCTACCGTTTCAGCGATTTTCGGTAAAGTTTGCTTTACCGCCAATGAGACTTTTTTATCTTCATCATTAATGACTTGTAACATTTCAAGGGTTGGCAAAGTATCAATGTTGGCACTGGCTGGATTACGGCTTTCAGTTATCATGCTGTTGAGATTGGTTTTCATATTGTGTTCCTGATGGAATATTCTTGAAATGGTAAATAGTTATTTACTCTTCTTTGTCATAAAGAGCAAATTTGGTCAGTGTTTCGATAAAAGCGATAGCTTTTTGGATATATCTTATAGGTTGTAGTGCAAAAAGGGCTATAAATCGGGAAAGATGATATAATTTCTGCATTTATTGAAATGATGAATTAGGATATTAATATGAATGAAAAGAGAAGGGTTTTTAGTTATGCATGGTTCAAGGATCTTTTTTATATATGGATTAAAGATCTTTTGTCGGACATAATTCCCTTTATGGTGATTATAGCTTGGTCGGCTATGGCCGCAGGTTGTTTTCCAGATATGTGGGGTCGATTGACATTATTGGGTATTTTTGTTGTTACCATTTTTGTTTTTTTGCGTATTAGTAAGAGTTAAGCATATATATTTATATATGCTTAACTTGGTTTATTTTTAATAAACTCTCTCATCCCATATACTATAGGCAGATGTGCCGGCGGTTATGTGATTCCAGGATATGGATCTGTATTTGAGAAAAACTTTTTCGTATGGCATCATTTCATTATTGTTTATTGAATTCGGGTAGACGCAAGAAATGTCAACAATACTCGCTTCTATTAATTTGACCTCATAGAAAAGTTCTAACTGCCCAGCGAGATTTGTTCTGTAAAAGAAGAAAATCGCATTCAGTAGTTCGTTTGAAGATATTGCGGCTCCTAACAGCGGGGATGATTTATCTATTGGCTTGATAAATTGTATCGGGTGATGAGCGACATTTTTTTCGCGAGTTATCGTGTGATTTAGGTTCAATACCTGTATTTGATCTTCGTGCCCATTTTGATATCGGTTTCCTATAGAGTCTAGCATTGAACAACCGGCAGAAATTAAACCTTGTTTCTTACCTTCTAAAGATAAATAAATTATATGTGACATAAGTAATTACCATACAAATTCTTTAATTGAATTACCTAAGACTGTATATCTAGGCGGTGAAAGTACGACCTTAACACTAAAATATAAAGAAATTAATAGTTCAATGTTGAATTTCTTTCTCAAAGGATAGAAATAGTGATATAAGAAAAACGGGGTTTGAAATTTTTTGCTATTATATAGTCGACATGGCTATTTTTTATGTAATATAGTGATACATTCGAACTTTTAATTGTTAATAGGGTTAGCCGTATGAACGATAGAGATAGGCAAGAGTTATTACAACAACTCACTGACGTATTAGTGAATAGTCCGTTAATCCCAGAAGAAAAATTGGCAATGATGATGATGCAGTGTTTTCATCTATTGCTGTCAACTCAAGCCTGTGCGATTGACATGAAGGTTTCTGATGGCCATGTTCTTTCACTCAAATTGGAAACTCCGGCGGTTAAACACTAATGTGATGTACGGATATGAAAAGGGTTTCACAATGACATATAAAAAATACAACCCCTCTTGGCAGGGTTATATGGGGGATTTTCTGAGAGGTCATGTTGGGGCTAACCAATTAAAACCTCAGCATGAATTCTTTGATGCCATTGGTCTCGATAAGCAGTTAAGAGAGAATACAACCTATATTGCGCTGTTATCGTTAGATGAAGCGAAAGATGTTCTGGAAGATATTGATTCTCCAAAAACCAAAAGTCCATTTATAAAGAAAATATTTGAGATTACCGATCCGATATTGCCATATTCGGGTAACATACATGATTCTTTTGATCTTTTTAATGTTATAGGGGAATTTAAAAAATTAGGGATTAAAGTGACAGAGTATGTTAGTAAAGACGGAAATAGATATATTAAAATATCAGGTTATGCGGGAGTTAGGAAAATCATCACTGCTTCAAGATATAAAGCTTCTAATATGAAGGTGATATCTATGGGGATTGGGCAGCAAGGAATAAACAGTGGCATAGTTAAAGGAATGAAGTTCAGTATATTCTTTTCTGCGGCTTATCGAACGGTTGAGCTTATATTTAAGGATGAATACACTCTGGCTGATTTTTTAGGTAATATTGCGGTAGATTTGGCTAAGACAGTAATAACAGCCTGTGTTGCTTGGGCTTTTGGGGCTGTAATGATAGCTACATCTATTGCTGGTGCCAGTGTAGTTGGTGTGGCTTTTGTTGTATTTATTGTAGGTTTTGGAATGACATATGCACTTGATATTATAGATAAAAGATTTAAAATTAGCGAGAATGTAATTAATTTAATCAGAGCAGAAGTGGAAAGGAAACCAAGATCTACAGAAGCTAATTTCAACCAATTTCTTCATAACTGGGGGAATTATGGGAAATAAAAGAAAGGTTATACATATCATCTGCGCTCTTTTTATTTTCATTCTAACGTCATTCACTTTCTCTTTGACGGGAGGGAATTTAAATTCTTTAATTAAAATGGATGAAAAAATAATATTCTCAGGTGGTGTTTTTATGATATTTTTTTCTTCTCCTTTGGTTTTTTATTATGTTATTTTTGTTATTTTTGTTAATATAACTGGCCGTTATCCTAAACATCATGATGGTTTTAATAAATATTTGGGGACGATAGCTATTGTTTCATTTTTTTTAGGTTTCCCTACGTCTTTATATGTGAATTATAAATTAAAAAGTGATGGCTATTTGGTATGTCCAAGAATATCTTGGATGTCGCCGAATACCTATGTAAAAGATATTAAACTATGTGATTAATATTGGTCTTATTAGCAGGAGGAGGAGAAAAATAAATCTAGTATATTCGTCCTCATTTTTGATTTAAAGATTAATAGTTATATTTTAAGAATGATGCTTGCCAGCTATATTTCTCTATCCTATATAGTAGAAAATACATGTCATTGGGTGTATAGGAATTACTGTAGGGAAAACACCTAAAAATCGGAAAATTGATTATCTTCTAACGCATTTAATTTAAGTAAATTATTTACTCATTTATCTTAGGGAGTAGAAAGGAATTATGGTAAAAGTAAATTATTGTCAACATTTTTATAATAAATTAATTGATCATCTTATAATTGTTGTTTAATCTCTATTTAATTAATTTCAGTTAAGTCTTAAAAGATTTAGTTTATTATTGAAATAATAACGTAAGAAAGTATGAAAGATAAACCCGAATGGTGGAGATATGGATATACGTAATCTTAAAGCTTTTATCGTGTTAGCTGAAACACTTAATTATCATAAGGCTTCTCAAATACTACATATTTCTCAACCTGCATTGACTAAGAAAGTTAATGCACTGGAAGCGGAATTTGGGGCTCTTTTGTTTTCCAGAGGACCAGGTGGTACCAGGTTGACTGATTTTGGACAAAAAACCTTTGAGAATGCTCAGAAATTACTGGGTCATTTTGAGCAATTTCAGATTCAGGTTAATCATGATTTGCAAGATGATACGCCACATTACCTTTATGTTAGCTCTTGTTTTCCTATTTATGATTCTGGAAAAATGGAAGAGCGGATTTTTCTAGGTAGGAAGGAAAAAGCTGTGCTTGTGCTCATTACGGGTCTGACATTTGAGCAGCAAATGAATCTATTAAACTCTGGTTTATTACATATCGCCATTGTTCCTCTACCATTAACTTCATCACTTATGCCCAGAAAGATTTTTACTGAAAAACTCGTTTATCTTTTTAAAAAAGGCAGTGATTGGTTCCGGAATTTTACAGAATTAAGCGCTGAAATGGCATCGTTGTATCAGCTTATTGACATGGATGAGAATGATATACCAATTGATTTTACTGATGGCATTAACGCATTTTCTATTTATGATAATAGTATGAATTTAATGTTGAAAACGAATGATATTATGGTAATGATTGAATTGATAATTAAACGTAATGGTTTTTCTTTAGTCCCGGAAAAAGTTATTCGTTCAATTCCATCACAATGTTTGGATTTATTAGAAGTGTTAAAAACCGATATGGAGATTGATTTTGGTATCTTATGCAGCCCAGTTATTGAGTATGGATTGATAAATGAAGCAGAATTATTCTCTTCATTTATTGATAATATGTAAATGAGGAATCATAGTATAGTGTTTTTTAATGTAAAATAAATTCTTGCTAACTTAATGTTATTGTATGAACTGGGAAAATAAATCAGATATCATAGCTGTTTATTTAAATATTACTATTAATGGTAATATTTAACAGGCTATAATCAATAATATTTTATCAATTCTTTAATGGTATAATTGATGTTAAAGGATTGGAAGCTTTAATATATGTAAAAATATCGTAATGTAGAAGAGGGGAATGTTGTTATACCTAATAGATTTCGAGTTGCATCGCGACGGCAAGGGAGCGAATCCCCGGGAGCATAGATAACTATGTGACCGGGGTGAGTGAGTGCAGCCAACAAAGAGGCAGCTTGAAAGATAACGGGTATATTGATTATCTAAGCTCGGGTTAAACAAGAATAATCTTGTTGTGTCTGATAACTGTCTGTCCCAATAGGACTATTTTATTTACCATTCTTTGCTATAAAGAGCGAACATTGGGTAGTGCTCAGACAAAAGCGTTAGCTTTTGAACGCACTTTAGTGCGGCCCGTAGGACGAGCGAAGCGAGTCATCCTCACGTACTACGTGTACGTTCCGGTTTTTTCGCGCTGTCCGCGTTCACTGCTCATTGATAAGAACGGCCTGCAACAATTACGTCTATTGGGAGAAGATGTCAAAATGGTTTATTTTTACTGAGGTTTAATCCCCTTCAGGTGATAGACCAAGACAGTAAACGGGGCTACTCCTTTCGGCATTGGCAAGTTGCCATACACGACCTTAGCTAAAGCATAGGCATCAACTTCTGCACCTTCACCCAACAATGGAAGCGCCTCACGCACTACGGCTGGTATATTATCGTCAGCGGTAAGTGTCAGTGTCGGAATAGCGCTTAAAGTGGCACCATCAACAATCTGCTCAGACAAAGCTAGCGAAACCGGTGCATCTTGGTCCTTAATAGGGTGACCTTTCTTTACCACAAAGTACACCAATCCATTGATTTTCTTTGCTGGTTTGCGTCCGGCAGTTTTCTTCGCAATCAGAGCTTCGCCCACCTTAACCTTGGCATTTACCTGTTTTTGTAATTGCTCAGCAAAGGTCAGGTAATACTTATCCATATCACTGCGTTTAAGCTGTATGCGATTGCGTAATCCATCAGTCAATCCGGCAATCACTCGAGCAGGATCCAGAGACAATCCACTTTCCGTATAACTCGCCAGTGTCTCTTTTAGCCCCGAGGCCATTGCTTGGCCCACTACATAGTCACGCTTACGATTATCGCTATCGAGCGGTACACTCACGGACTTATTGGTTTTTACCGCTCGATCATTAGCCTGCACTAGTTGATAACGAGTAGAAACCAACGCCGTCTCTAACTGCACTCGAACAATGTCAGCTTCTCTGAACTGTTTACGCACTGCCTCTAACTGCGTTTGTGCTTCTTTGAACTGATGCTGTGCAGCCGTCAGCAGGGTCTGATTATCACTTAACTGTTTTTGTAACGTATCCTTCTGCTTCTGCACTTCTACCCTGACTGATTGGTGGTCAGATAGCTGCTTACGGCTCTTTTCCAGTTCAGTCTGGGAAGATTTCAACTCTGCGATACTATCGGTAAGTTGTCTTTTAAGTGAGGTAATTTGTTGAGCTTGGCGCAAAGCATCCTCAGTCGCACGGTTAGCCTCAGTCTGAGATTGGGCGGCTAACTTTGTTGTCAACATCGTAAGCTTAAGGTTCAGCTTTCCCATCTGAACCTTAAGCTTACGATTCTCCGCACGCAATGCTTTACGGGCTGCTGCTTCGCTACCACCGGATGAGGCCCCCATACCAACAAGAATTGATGTTCCAACTGCATGTTTTGATGCACTTCTGTTTGAAGATGCTGCACCAGATTTGGACTGTTGCGCCATTAGCGTACTCAGACCATAATCAGAATCACTGGCGCTTTCCATCAAGCTATCCACCAAGAACGCGCCGCTGGGAGGTGTATAGTTTCCACTTTCTGCCGCACTCACAATATCAACCGTTCCCAAAAAACCAATTAACAACCAAGCACAGCGATGAAGATGCATTCGTACACAGCTCATTGTGCATCTACCTGATTAATTAATGCCAATGATAAGTCGTTCTTTATACGATAACACAAACTGGTAAGGGCATACTGATACTTAGGGCGTACTAAATCATTGATATCCTCACTGATCCCGTTAGCCACCGCCAAATATTGACTACCAGTACGGGCAATGCGATCAAACTCGGCCTTGTAGCGTGTGTATTTAGCGCCGCTGAACTGCTTCAATGCCTCCAACTCGCGAGTACATTGTGCCAATTTACCGGAATTGCTGTCAGCAGAGGGTTGTATATTTCCGGCAAAACGACAATCACCGCTTCCAGATACAGGGGGTAATGAAGAATGATCCAATGTGTTAGATGTTGCCGATACTTTTATTTTACTTGATGTTGGCACTCTCTTCGGTGTGAGCTCTTGAGCACATCCTGTTAAAAGAAATGCGATTGCTAATAGTAGGTAAAAATAACAACCATAAGATACAATGCAGTGCCCTGTTATTTTCCGAACCTGCAACATCACACATATATGTTTAAGAACAAACAAGTTATTCACCTTATTACTCCCCAGCATCATTAGTATCAAAACTAATTAAAAGCCATAATCACAATAACATCTCCTGAATAGGCACCTGCACCAACTTTACCCAATGATTGAAGTCTGGATGAAAAAGAAAATGAATAGAGATTATTTCCACTTACCGTTATTGGAACACCATTCCAAGCATTTGAACCATTGATATCCACATCGGAGTAAAGTGTTTTTTCAGGATTTAAATAAATAAACTTTTCACCCGTTGAGGATTTTGTATATAAAGTCAGGTTAGCTGGCAATGTGCACTGCACATTTCCTGTTATTGTTTTCTTATTCCCGTTGAGATTTTCTTGCCCCAAATTGCCATGATCAATTACAGATGGCAAAGAAAGACTGCAAGATTGCTTGACTGATGGCACCTTGCCACAAACACTACCAGGCCACTGCTGTGCATCTGAATCACCTATAGTAGGTTGGTGTCGAATATAAAACAATCCTACACAATCTGCTTCAGGGGATCGCAAAAGGAAATCTGATCGATATGGCAACGGAAATTTTTTTTTGTACTCCTCGGCTACCCTCTTCTTAGTCTCATATCGAGAGATTTCAAGACAATGATCCTCCATCTTACAGCTACCATACATCCCCGGGTTTACAGGGGCACTGTGATATTTCACATCTGGACCAACATAACAAAGCATAGAGTTGTAACATGGGTTTCGGTCGGTATCATTTTCCGTCCAGTCAACTATTTGTAGAACTACACGTGTGTCTCGACCACCAGCATTGACTTGGTACATGTCAATTGGCATAACAAAGGCCCCTGCGTTTACCTCTATAAATGGAACACTTGCCAATGTCATGAAAAAAACAAGATAGAAAAAGCCCCTCATATTTCCTCCATTTCACTCATAGTCCAACATAAACGTCGAAATAGCCGAGAATCTACCAAATACTATTGAGTGATTTTTGATAGCAGAAGGCTCCCCTTGCACATAGGCTTTAAAATCCAGCGTGGTATTGCCATTATTTAAACTGTATTTTTTAATGGTCTTGTTTATCGAAATAGATTCTCCTGCCAGAGACTCTATTCCAACCACTGCCCCTGATGCTTGACTTCCCGGCTGAAAAGCCAAAAGTCCAGGAAGCTCTTTATCTTCTTTACCTAGAAATTTTATATTCACCTCCTGAGCCCTTGTCATATCACAGTTTATGAGGTGAATTGAAAACGCTTTACCCGGACTACGTTCATTTTGATAAAGATGTTTTCCGAATACCGTACCGAAGTCCACAGTGATGGCATCATCTCCAGGCTGGATATCACAAGCTTCTCTAAACACATTCACTTTTATACGAACAATGGATTCATATTTATCCTTCGCATTACACACTGAGCTTATCGAAAGCAAGAGCAACAACGCTTTTAACAGGTTACGCCGACACAAGGACGGCATCAGTCCATCTCGATCTGGCTTTAGGATGGTGTTCATACATGCCTCCTTTACTGAGTTATCCCAATTTCAGCAAACATCTCAACCGGGTTTACTACTTTTCACGGTACAAGTGCCACCACTACAACCAAACACTAATTTTGGCCGACCACCGAAATCATTGATGAAAATCAGTACAGGATTGTTACCCATTGCTGACGCACTGCCACTCAACACAGCACTGCCTTCTGGTGGGATCATCATCGGATTAAAACCGGATACCGCTGCCCCATTTAGGCTGGACGATGCTGATGCGATGGTCACGTAGTATGGCGTCGGATTGTTCACTACATAGCGATCCCCTTGTCGAGTCATCGTCAACTTCTCCTGATAAGGATTTTCGTAGTCCGTGCGGCCAACAGTAATAGCCTTTGGCCGATAAAACAGTTTGATACGTGTTTGCAGCGCAATCTGCAATGTGTTGGGTTTGTTGGACTTTGGTGGAATTTCCCGGAGGTTGAAATAGAACAGCGTCTCTTTATCCTGAGACAACATGTTGATGCCCTGAGTGACTTGCAACTTCACTTGGCTTTTGGCTCCCGGCTCTACTCTCTGAAGTGGCGGTAGTGCAGTCAGTGGAGTGTTAATCTTGTTGCCATGTTCGTCCTCAATCCAAGCCTGCGCAAGATAGGGCAACTCTTTATTCTGGTTACTGATACTAAGGCTCATTGATCTATCTTCCCCATTAAACACCGCGCGGGTGCGATCGAGGGCAATAGCTGCATTAGCTTGCTGAACAGCCAGAATACCGGCCAACATGACAGCAGAAGCCGCCGCGTTTTTTTTCATTGTCATACTCATGCGGTTGTTCTTATCTTTAGGCAACATTTCCATTCATCCACCCCACACTTTTATTAATCTGCATTACCCGTCCAGTTTGTCTTAACTCACCTGCCACTTTCGCCGCCGATCCTCGCTACGTTACCTGTGTTGGCTGATGTAACAACTGTCTCTACAGCGTCACTACCATCATTCCCTTTAACATGCCGACAAGGTAACAACAGATTATTCATCAAGTTGGCTAGAAGAGATTGCGGTAATGTGATGAGACACTGTATACGACCATCCCAATGCACACTCATGTTCTCGCCTGGATTAATGCCGGTTAACCACACACTTCCTTCATCATTCACGATGCCAGTTTGCATTTCACGTTCGTTCATCACGATAGCGCCGAATGGAGGAGCCGTACCGTCTGTCAACTTAATAATGGCCATCGCCTTCTCGCCGGCGATCATCCCAAACTTGCGATAACCAATCGCGCCTTCCGTTAGCGTGCCTTGTACCACCGAGCGAGTTGCATCCACGTTATCCGCCAGTTGATTCACGTCCACATTAACGCTGCTGCGGTAGTAACTGTTGATATCACTCACCACCGCTTTACCAAAAATGTTGGTATGGGTCACACTGCCATAACCGCGTATTGGTACACCACCAATCCCATCAGCGTCGATCATCATGCGTGTTCCCCCTATCATGTTGATACGGTGTAGCGCAGCGCCATCTGCCGTTGCCGTCATTCCCCCCTGAAGTGACAGCCCCATAGCGCTATATTCACTTCCACGGAAATTGGCATTCGCTGTCAACTTAGCTATATCCCCCTCATGGGTGAAGTAACCACTGCCAATACTACGCCCACCCTGACCGTTACCGACATTAATCCGATATGCATTGTTGTCATCGATACGGTCATAGTAGCCCACAGTATTACTACTATTACGGCTAAGCTGACCGTCATAGGTTATTGTGCTATTTTCACCCCACGGTACAGCCATACTCAGATACAAACCGTCATCATTAGTGCCGTTGTACTGAGTCCGATATGCCGTTAGGCTCAGGCTGATGTTTTTAAAGCGTCCAATGTCGAAATAACGTGATAGTGACAGGTTATAAGTATCGTTGTTCGGACGGTCCCAATAGGTCTGATGGCCGTAGTTCAGATAAACACTCAGCCCCAATTCCTTAAACTGCTTGTTAAACGTGATGGTATAGAACTCTTTACCTCTGCCATTATTGACACCGTAATAACGCGCCTCTAAATACTGTGACATGCTCATGAAGTTACGTTCTGAGAAACGGTAACCTGCAAATGTTATCTGGCTGTCGTATTCGTCAAAGCGTTTAGAATAGCTAACCCGATACGAGCCTCCGTGTTTGGTGTCATCATGCAGAAGCTGAGCTCGCGACTGCGTTATATCAAATGACAATGCACCAAACGCCAGCAAGTCACGGCCGATACCGATAGCCAGAGCGTTATAGCCCCTAGCCAGCAAAGCGCCTCCGTACAGCGACCAACCGTTGTTCACCCCCCAAGAGAATTCTCCGGTTGCAAAGCCCGGCCCTTTACTGCGATGCTTAATATCTGATGGCTTACCGGTGGCAATTTTGTAACGAACCATACCCGGACGTGTCAGATAGGGGACATTAGCGGTATTCACCTGAAAGGTCTGTACGCTGCCATCCTGCTCCTGTACCTTCACATCCAGCTTGCCATTCACCGCAGTATTCAGATCCTGAATACTGAAAGGGCCTGCTGCCACCTGAGTTTCATAAATCACACGCCCCTGCTGACTGATAGTCACCTTGGCATTGGTCTTCGCCATCCCAGTCACTTCCGGCGCATAACCACGCAGGTTCGGTGGCAGCATGTTGTCGTCCGATGTCAGACTGGCTCCGATGTAACGGAAACTGTCAAATATCCCGGAGTTGAGGTAGTCTTCCCCCAACGTCAGTTTGGCACGCAGAGCGGCTATCACGCGGTAGACGTAGTAGCGGCTCCACTCCCAGCTTTGTTGGGCACTGCCTAACTGCCCCGTAGTATGGCTGTACTGCGCCTGCCAATCGGCCCGCAGACGCCAAGGTCCCAAGTTGGCCCCAACTGTTCCGTTACCACTCAAAGATTGCGCTTGGCTGCCTGCACCTGACTGATTCGTCACTTGTGCATTGACGCTGTAGTCAAACAACATACCGGAGATCCCATTATCCCAACGTGACGGCGGATCCCAGTTTTCCAAGGTATATTCTAAGTAAGCCTGTGGCATGCTGATGTATAGTGCCCCAGCCCCCAAGTCACCTCGAACTTCCATACCTTTCAGAGAAGCTATTTCTAGGCATTGGCCGTTATGCCACCAAGTAAGCTGACGGATTGCATCCGCTTTAAGCCCCAGTTGATCAACTATCTTCGGCGTCAGGCATGCTTCACTGCCTTTTGGATCATGATCAGGAGCAATGAACTGCACTGTCTGCTCGGGCAATTCGTTTTTATTCAAGCGTAATACCATCTGGTAGCTACCTTGCATAATGTAGCCAGCCTGGGAAAACTGACTTACGTCAATACGCGCCCGATCCTTGACATCAAGAACATCTGTGTTGAATTCCACCCTATCAGCAGCCTTTACCATCTGCACGCCACCAAGAGCCAACAAGATACACAGCGCCACCGAGCTCTCCCCCGCTCCACAAAGTAACGATGGCGGTATGACTGCTCCTTTCATCAGAAATAATCCAGTTTGAAACGTATCATGGTGCGGAAGATCCCCGCGCGTAACACTTGGTGAGCTGTTACCAGACGTAACGTATAATCCAGTCGCATTGAGCTTATTTGCAGATCCTCTACAGGCATTGGTTTGCCCGGCACTACTACCGCTCCTGTACTGTCCGATATCTGTAATCCCACACCATTCGTCTCACCATTCACGCTGAACAAGTCGTCACGAGCAGCCACACCATCAAAAGTCACTCGAAAGTGTGAGCTGCTCAGGTGATTCAGTAATACGGGAGTCAACAGACAATTAATCAACTGTATGCTTAAAAGCCGTACCGGCCCGTGACCACTGCGGATAATTTGTCCGACCAAAATAGATGATATGTCGATGGTCTGATCTTGATTGCCCAGAGCAATTGTACACGGCGTACCAATGATGGAGCCTTGCATGTTGACGCGGCCGTGCTCTTGGTTGATAGCGGTTGCCATAAATGACAATATCAGACTGGTTAGTACCAACAACGTCAGCAGGGAAGGCAACATCTTAGAACAGGTTGGACGGCTAAGAAGTGTCATCTCGCTCTCCAGAATTCGGTTTACCAGCAAATTCATTTCCCTAATCTGTAGGGACCCCCCTCTTTCCCCTGTCTAGGTAACAGCGGGAAAGAGAAACAGATAGATCTTCCAAAGCACAGAAAGGCTTCTTTCAACACCTTTATTGGTAAGCCAGAGTGAAGTTAGCTACGGCGGTGAAATCACCAGGAACGATAGTTGCAGAAGCCCCGTCACCCTGTAAGAAAGCAGCGAAGTGCATGGTAGAATCGGAGCCATCGGTGATGATTGTGGGTGAACTCTGTTGTCCTAGTTTGATAAGTTTGGCGTTATCGTTGGTGATACCAATAGCTGCACCAGAGGCCGAACCAACAATTGCCAGTAGGTCCTTATTCACAGAAGATGGTGTTCCAGAGAAAGTCGCCGTTACAATCTTCTTTTCTAAGCCGTTAGCATCACAGTCTAGTAAACGGATATTAAAAGGAATCGGGGTGGACTTACCACCGCCTGCCAGTGCTTTGTTGGAAACCTGCCCCAGCTTCACAGTCTGATGGTCATCATCTGGGTGGATGGAACAAGGCGCATCGATAATAGAACCTTCAAAAGTCACTTTTCCTTGGCCTTGGTTGGTATTTTTAGTACTGGGGGAAGGCGCAGGGTCTTTAGCATTGACAGAACCTGCTGTTAGGGTTACACCCAATCCGAGAGCCATAACCAATGTATTCAATTTCATGTGAATTAATTCCTTAACTTAAGGATAAGATACCCATAACCATACAAAAGTAGCAGTGTAGGACTTCAACTCCTACACCAGATATCCAATGCAAAAAGGGTCTTAAAATCTCATATCAACATTTTTTAAAACCAAACAAAATGCACCAAACTGTTTTGTTTAGTTATAAATACTAAAATGGATAATATTTAAGAATTAATATCCAAAAAAAACATTAATTTAAATTTATAAACTTTCTAATTAATTGATATCTGATTAAGTTCAAACAAACCAACTGATTTTTTACAAAATAATATTGATAAAATATTAAAAGTAATAAAAAAATATCAAAAAAACCATATATTACAAATGGTTAAGTGTTGTCAGTCTGGAGAGGTATAAAAGTTGACTTAGGTGATAGTTTTGTGTAAAACTATTCACAGTTTGGTGCATTCTGTTTAGTTTTTTGTTGTAAAATAGTTTCTTAATTTTTAATAAAAATTCTACATCCTGATATTTTCTATCAAAAAATCACTGTTCAATGATATATATAATTTTATATTTATATATAAAAAATATTTATTTCTTTCTTATGATAAATAAATGGAATTTTAGATCAGTAATTCCATAAAATCTCTATTAATTGATATAGTTATTTAGATTAATATTCTCTATCGGTAACTATTTGCTCAAATCTCACAGGAACTATTTTCATGAAGAAGCGTAAGTTCTTAACCAGACATGAAATTGATGCGATTTTAGAAAAAGCACGTCAGGGGCGTCATGCAGAGCGGGATTATTGCATGCTACTCATGTGTTTCATTCATGGGTTTAGAGTCAGTGAGCTATGTAATCTGACACTATCCGATCTTGATCTTAGCTCGGAAATTATTCATGTAAGACGATTAAAAGGGGGACTGTCAACAACACATCCATTGGTGCCTGAAGAACTTAATGCGTTAAATCAATGGATTAATATCCGTAAGAGCTGGAGAGAATCAGACACATCGTGGGTTTTTTTATCACAAAAATCAGGTGCGATTTCACGCTATCAGGTTTATAGTTTGTTAAAACATTACGGCAGACAAGCATTAGTCGACATTTCACCTCATCCACATATGTTAAGACATGCCTGCGGCTATGCTCTTGCTGATTTGGGAAGAGATACACGCCTTATTCAGGATTATCTCGGTCACCGCAATATATCCCATACTGTTATTTACACAGCAAGCAATGTAAAACGGTTCTCCAATATATGGGAAATTCCTTCAAAAGGATTCAGTTAATACCTTCTTTCTATAAAATGTGTTGTGATATGAGAAATTATTTCTCTTACAACAAAAAAATATCATCTGATTATAAAAAATCCTCATTAATGTTGAGTTAATGAGGGTTTTTCATTAGTCAATGATAATGATGAATATCATAGAATACTGATTTTTATTTATTATAATTGTTTTTTTAATTTATTAGAGATTAATACATTACGTTATTAAATAAAAATATGAATTTAACGTATATAGATTAACCTATCTTGATCCTCTTTGAATAGTGAGAACCTGCTAATTAGACAACTATATTAGAATTGAAAAGGCACATAAATATGTATGTGAATTTTAACTGATATCCAAGGATTAATTGAAATCATCTTGAATTTTTTACTCAACGACATACTCACTTATCGAAAAATAAAGCGGATTATTTTTTTCCGCTTTATTTTTTATTGAATGATAATTTATAAAATCATTTATCCTTCAAACTCTTGTGTCATTTTTTCAAGTTGTTCCTGAATTTCCATCCATGCTAATTCAATTTCTTCCAGTTTTGATTTGGTCTGATTTTGTTTTTGTAGATATTCAGTTAATTCGGTTTTACGGCTGATATCATAAATAGCGCTGTCTGAAAGTTGATTTTCTAGTGCAACCAATTCGCCACCCAGTTTTTCCATCTGTTTTTCCAGATCAGCAAGCTGTTTGCGCAATGGCTGCGTTTGGTTACGGAAGTCAGCTTGACGCCGTTTTTGATCTTTTCTTTCCTGAGCACTTTGGCTGGATGTCTCTTTTTCCTTATCGTTGTTTTCACGTATTTGCTGATTTTGTTGACGTTGTTGATCCGTCAGCCATTGTTGATAATCTTCTAAATCGCCATTGAACGATTCTACCCGGCCATCATGAACCAGATACAACTCATCTGTTGTTGAACGTAATAGATGCCGGTCATGGGAAACCACAACCAATGCACCGTCAAAGTCGATCAAAGCTTCTGTCAGTGCTTGACGCATATCCAGGTCGAGGTGGTTCGTTGGTTCATCAAGTAACAGAAGGTTAGGGCGCTGCCAGACCATCAATGCCAAAACCAAACGTGCTTTTTCTCCCCCGGAAAAACGCCCACTTGGGTCAGTCACTTGATCGCCTTTGAAACCAAAGCCTCCCAGATAATCCCTAAGTTGCTGCTCTGTTTCCTGTGGCGCCATGCGGACGAGATGCTGTAATGGTGATTCATCAGCACGCAAATATTCCAGTTGATGCTGAGCGAAATACCCCAGTTTGATCCCTTTAGCTAATTCGATTTCTCCACTCTGAGATTGCAGTTCACCTGCCAACAGTTTAATCAACGTGGATTTACCCGCACCGTTACGGCCAAGCAGGCCAATACGAGAGCCGGGAACCAGATTCAGTTTGATGGAATTTAAAACCGTCCGTTCGCCATAGCCTGCGCTGACTTTTTCCATTTTCAGGAGTGGGTTTGGCAGACTCTCCGGTTTACGGAAACTGAAATGAAATGGGTTATCAACATGGGCAGGGGCGATTGATTCCATCCGCTCCAGCATTTTGATACGGCTCTGAGCTTGCTTGGCTTTGCTGGCCTTGGCACGGAAACGGTCAATATAACTTTGCAGATGGGCAACTTTCTCTTGCTGACTTTTATAAAGGGCCTGTTGTTGCGCCAGTTTGGTGGCGCGCTGGCGTTCGAAAGATGAGTAGTTGCCGCTGTACTCAAACAGAGATTGTTGCTCTATATGGAGGATTTTATCGGCAATCGGGTCGAGAAAATCCCGATCATGGGAGATAAGGATTAATGTTCCAGGGTAGCTTTTCAGCCATTTTTCCAACCAGATAACCGCATCCAGATCAAGATGGTTAGTGGGTTCGTCAAGCAACAGCAAATCAGAACGGCAGAGTAGTGCCTGAGCCAGATTGAGGCGCATGCGCCATCCACCGGAAAATGCACGTACAGGTTGATCAAGTTGCTCTTGAGAGAAACCTAAACCGTGCAGTAGACTTGATGCTCTTGAACGGATCGTCCAAGCTTGAATCGTGTCTAATTGACCATGCAGATGAGCAATTAGATTACCGTCATTTTTTTCATTGGCTATCCGCAGTTGTTGTTCCAGTTGACGGAATTCACGATCACCATCAATGACATATTCCAGAGCAGGGATTTCCAGTGCCGGCGTTTCCTGATTCACCCAGGAAAGTGCCCAGTTACTGGGAAAAGTGAATGCTCCTGCTTCAGCCTGAAGCTCATTTTTTAATAATGCAAGTAGAGTAGATTTACCACAGCCATTTTTCCCTACCAGACCCACTTTCTGTCCGGGATTGATAATGGCGCTGGCATTGTCTAGCAGAACACGAGTTCCGCGACGAATTTGTAATGAAGAGAAAACAATCATAAGTATCGTTTGTATAGAATATGTTAAATTAGCAATAACAGATAATAAGCGTTTTATTTTATAACTTTGTATGCATGGTAACGGAAAATACGTGTCCTGACACGTTCTTGAGGAGGGAACGATGTTACAGCCGCCCAAAGTCCTGCTGCTGTATGCCCATCCTGAGTCACAGGATTCAGTAGCAAATCGTGTTTTGTTACAACCTGTACAGGGTTTAGAGCATGTTACGGTTCACGACTTATATGGAGCTTATCCAGATTTTTTTATTGATGTTCATCATGAGCAACAGCTACTTCGAGAGCATCAGGTGATTGTCTTTCAACACCCACTGTATACCTACAGTTGTCCCGCTTTATTAAAGGAGTGGATGGATCGTGTGCTGACACGGGGGTTTGCCAGTGGTATTACCGGGTTGGCATTACAGGGAAAATATTGGCGTTCAGTGATTACTACTGGGGAGCCGGAAGGCGCTTTCCAGGCTGATGGGTATAATCTCTATTCAATGGAAGAGATCCTTCGTCCTTTTGAACTCACCGCAGCGATGTGCCGTATGCATTGGTTATCACCAATTATTATTTATTGGGCACGCCGTCGAAAACCTGAACTTCTTGCCATCCATGCTAATGCTTATCGTGAATGGCTCAAATCGCCATTATCATTAGGAGGGCTATAAGTTATGGAGCATTCAGCGCAATTGAGCGCCGGTGTATTGTTTTTATTTGCTGCTGTTGTAGCAGTGCCAATCGCACAGAAATGCAGGATTGGGGCAGTATTAGGCTATTTGTTGGCAGGGATTGTCCTTGGCCCGTGGGGGTTGAGCTTTATCAGGGATGTTGATGATATTCTTCATTTCTCGGAGTTGGGGATTGTTTTCCTGATGTTCATCATCGGTCTTGAGCTTAACCCTTCTAAACTCTGGCTACTCAGACGATCTATTTTTGGTGTTGGTGCGGCTCAGGTTATTTTCACGGCGAGTGTGCTGGCTGTGTTGTTATATCTGACGGATTTTTCATGGCAAGCGGCGGTTATTGGTGGTATCGGTATGGCGATGTCCTCAACGGCAATGGCCCTGCAACTCATGAAAGAGAAGGGCATGAACCGCAATGAAGGCGGGCAGCTTGGTTTCTCGGTTTTGCTATTTCAAGATATGGCGGTGATCCCGGCTTTGGCATTGATTCCGCTGTTGTCAGGTGGAACAGCATCCGGTGACTGGTATCGAATAGCGTTAAAAATTGCTGCTTTTGCTGGCATGTTGCTCGGTGGCCGTTATCTGTTACGTCCGCTGTTTCGTTTGGTCGTCAGAGCTGGAGTACGTGAGTTATTTACTGCGGCGGCGTTACTGGTGGTACTCAGCTCAGCGCTATTTATGGAAGAACTCGGTTTTTCCATGGCACTGGGAACCTTTATCGCCGGGGTATTACTGGCAGATAGCGAATACCGCCATGAACTGGAAATATCCATAGAACCGTTCAAAGGATTGTTGTTGGGGTTGTTTTTTATTTCGGTTGGTATGTCTCTGAATTTAGGGGTATTACTGATACATCTGTCCGAAGTACTACTTGGTGTGCTGGCTTTGGTGATTGTGAAAGGCATTGTTCTGTATCTTATCGCAATGAGTGCTGGTTTACGGGGTTCATCCTGCTTGCAATTTTCCGGCGTACTCAGCCAGGGGGGAGAATTCGCCTTTGTTCTGTTTTCTGCCGCACTGAGCCAGAATGTGCTCAATAGTGGGCAGATGGCTTTGTTGCTGGTCGTAGTGACGATATCGATGATGACAACGCCGCTTGTCATGCAATTGATAGATGCTATTCTGGCACGCCGTTATAATGCCCAAGATGAGACGGATGAACAGCCCTTTGTGGAAAATGATGATCCGCAGGTGATTTTAGTGGGTTTCGGCCGGTTCGGACAGGTAATCGGTCGTCTTCTAATGGTGAATAAAATCCGTATAACAGTGTTAGAGCGCGATGTCAGTGCTGTGAGTACTATGCGGCGTTATGGTTATAAAGTTTATTATGGTGATGCGGCTGAATTGGAGCTGCTACGTTCGGCAGGCGCGGATAAAGCCAAAGCGATAGTCATCACCTGTAATGAGCCGGAAGATACCATGATGATCGTTCATTTATGCCAGAAACATTTCCCGAATCTGCATATTATGGCGCGAGCCAGAGGACGCCTGGAAGCGCATGAACTGCTACAAAATGGAATAGAAAATTTCACCCGTGAAACTTTCTCCAGTGCCCTGGAACTGGGGCGTAAAACCTTAGTCGAATTGGGAATGCATCCGCATAAAGCTAATCGAGCAAAACAACATTTTCAGCGGTTAGATATGCGGATGCTGAGAGAACTTATGCCGCAATTACAGGGTGATGTGGCTCACATATCTCGTATAAAAGAGGCGCGTCGGGAACTGGAAGAGCTGTTCGAACGGGAAATGCTGAATGAACGTCGCCAACCGGATGGTTGGAATGAGCATGAATACATGAATAATAGCGGAGCAAATCATGTCAGTAAGCCGTAAGAGATTTATTGCCGGTGCTGTCTGCCCAGAATGTCACTCTCAGGACACGCTGGCAATGTGGCAAGAAGATCAGGTGGATGTGGTGGAATGTGTCCATTGTGGTCACCAACAACGCCAGACTGATGAGAAAGTGACCTCTCATGTCAGAAAGCAGGAGCAGGTTATTGGTATTTTTACCCCACAATAATTATGTGAATATTAGCGCGAGTGAGTACAGAGCCTGAAAATTCCGCTACAATCGGTAAAAATTTTTAGACCCACGGGTAGGAGATGTCATGAAAGTAGCAAAAGACTTGGTAGTCAGCTTGGCTTATCAAGTAAGAACAGAAGATGGGGTTTTAGTTGATGAGTCACCGGCGAGTGCGCCGTTGGACTATTTGCATGGCCGTGGCTCATTGATCAGCGGTTTGGAAAAGGCGCTAGAAGGCCGTGAGGCGGGTGAAAGTTTTGATGTCAGCGTACAGGCTGATGATGCCTATGGTCAGTATGATGATAATCTGGTTCAGCGTGTGCCAAAAGATGTCTTTGTTGGTGTTGATGAACTGGAAGTTGGCATGCGTTTCCTGGCTGATACCGATATGGGGCCAGTGCCCGTAGAAATTACAGCAGTTGAAGATGAGCATGTTGTGGTTGATGGTAACCATATGCTGGCTGGTCAGAATCTGAAATTCAATGTTGAAGTTATTGCCATCCGTGAAGCGACCGAAGAAGAACTGGCTCATGGTCATGTTCATGGTGCTCATGGTCACGAACATGGTGAGGGGTGCTGCGGTGGTCACGGCGATGACGATGGCCATCATCACCATAATGAAGGACACGATGGATGCTGCGGTGGCGGCGGTTGCCACTGATAAGCTAAAGCGGATAGTAGACTTTTAATATTTAAAAAAACGGGGCAAGTTTGGAATAGTTGGTTTCAACGCTTGCCCTAATTTATTGTGATTTAATGCCTTTCCTAGTAATGAGGCGGAGGGGTTTCCTCAGATTGTGAAGCGATCATTGAGGGTTGAGTGGCTTTCAATCGTTCTGTCATCAACCGCAAATGCTCTCTTAATTTAGTTATCTCCATTTGCTGCTCAGTCACTACCTGATTTAATTCTTCGATAGTTATTTCTTGAAAGGCAATTCGACTTTCTAAATGTTCAAGCCGTTGTTCAAATTCTGACAGATCCATGATTTCCTCCCGTTTCAGGCCCTGTATTGCCCGTGTTAGATGCCTCATATTAATTAAGAGTAGCCTACTATGCCCAGAATATTCTGTGAAATGCGGTTATTATGAAACTTCTTGTCATTCATGTTGTCTTAACACGTTTGGGGCACTAAAACAGCAAACCTTATGTTCAGCAAACAATTGTGTTTGGTAAACATTGTGTTTGGTAAACATTGTGTTTGGTAAACATTGTGTTGTGCTCCTGTAGACAGTTATAGTGACTTGATTGCATAACTTTTGCTGACGGTAAAATCCCCCAAAGCTATTGGAGAAACAGATGAAATCATTGTTTAAAGTTACCCTGCTTGCTACCACATTAGCGATGGCTTTCAGTGCCCCTCAGGTGTTGGCGGCTAAAGCAGATAGTCAGAGTAGCACAGAATTGAACAGCGCATTTAAAACAGAAGATCAGCAAAATGCTTATGCTCTGGGCGCATCTTTAGGGCGTTATATGCAAAACACCCTGAAAGAACAGAAATCTCTGGGTATCCCATTGAATAAAGATCAATTGTTATCGGGTGTGCAGGATGCTTTCAATAATAAGAGCAAACTGACTGACAGCGAAATTGAAAACACGCTGCGTGCATTTGAAGGTAAAGTGAAGTCTGCCGCTGAAGCTAAGATGGAAAAAGAGGCCCGCGAGAATGAAGCTAAAGGCGCTAAATATCGTGAAGAATTTGCTAAGGAAAAGGGTGTCGTTAAGAGTAAAACCAGCCTTTTATATAAAATAGAGAAGGAAGGCAGCGGTAAGAAGCCTGTGGCAAGCGACACGGTAGTTGTGAACTACCGGGGGACATTGATTGACGGTAAAGAGTTCGATAGTTCCTATAAGCGTAATGAACCCCTTTCTATTCGCCTGGATAGCGTTATCCCAGGTTGGACGGAAGGTTTACAGAATGTGAAAAAAGGTGGAAAAATTAAACTGGTTATTCCACCAGAGCTGGCTTATGGTAAAGCGGATCTGCCGGGGATTCCTGCAAATTCGACATTAGTATTTGATATTGAGTTGCTGGATGTTAAAGCGGATACCAAAGCTAAGTAAGCTGTGCGCTAAATATCTTTGATGAATACGGATAAAACCGTTGGTAGAGATTCTGTCAACGGTTTTTTGTTACTGAAAGCTGTGATAGAGACCAAATGTCTGAGTAGCAATGGCTTGACGATAATGTCATGTGGTTTTAACGTCAATATTTCATGTGGATGCAAAGATCTTTGATTGAGATCTCTGTTAAGCTGCAACAATTGAATTTTCACAAGAAATTTTTATAGATTTATCACGTTGTGTTTTTAGCAAGACGTTGTCTGCGATTGAAGGATGGTGTATTTAATGTCTAACCCGTTATTATCTGGTGATATCAGTGATGTCGATTTACTGGAAAACCAACCGTTTACTGAAACGGACCACGAAATTTTAAAGTCTTATGAAGCCGCAGTTGATGGCTTAGCTATGCTAATTGGTGGGCATTGCGAGATTGTCCTTCATTCATTGGAAGATCTTAAATGTTCAGCTGTCAGAATAGCTAACGGAGAACATACAGGTCGTAAAATAGGTTCACCTATCACTGATCTTGCGCTGCGTATGTTACATGACATTACAGACGAAGATTGTAGTGCATCCAAAGCCTATTTCACCCGAGCAAAAAGCGGTTCATTGATGAAGTCAGTCACGATTGCGATCCGCAACCGGAATCGCCGAGTGATCGGCCTCTTGTGCATTAATATGAATCTTGATGTCCCTTTCTCTGAAATTATTCAGACATTTATTCCAGAGGAAACACATGATGTCGCTCCAAATGTAAATTTTGCCTCATCCGTGGATGATTTGGTGGCGCAAACGCTGGAATATACTATCGAAGAAGTCAATATTGATCGCAGTGTATCCAATAATGCCAAGAACAGACAGGTGGTTCTGAATCTCTATGAGAAAGGCATTTTTGATATTAAAGATGCAATCAATCAGGTTGCCGAGCGTTTAAATATTTCTAAACATACTGTTTACCTCTATATTCGCCAGTTTAAAAATGGTGAATGTTTAGGGCCAGAGCGGTAATGTCTTCGTTGTCTTATTGTCTGCTGGTTACGGGGCCTGCATATGGCACCCAACAAGCCAGCAGTGCTTACCAGTTCGCGCAAGCCTTGATTACGATGGGGCATAAACTGAATACCGTATTTTTTTATCGGGAAGGGGTTTATAACGGCAGTCAGTTGATTGCACCAGCCAGTGATGAGTTTAACTTGGTTAGCGCATGGCAAATGATGGCAACGGAGCACCGGTTTAGCATGCACATTTGTATTGCCGCAGCCCTTCGCCGTGGGGTTCTTGATACTCAGCAGGCGAGTGAATTGAATCTACCGGTAGCAAACCTAGCTGAACGGTTTGAGTTAAGCGGATTGGGAACACTGGCTGAAGCCATGTTGACTTGCGACCGTGTGGTGCAATTCTGAGAGGCAAAAATGAAAAAAATTGCTTTTGTCTTCACTAAAACACCTCATGGTGATGCAGGGGGTAGAGAAGGTCTGGATGCATTGTTAGCAACTTCGGCATTAACAGAAAAGATAGGTGTATTTTTTATTTCTGACGGTGTACTCCAACTACTACCCGATCAGCAGCCTGACAGAATTCTTGCCAGAAACTATATCGCTACTTTTAAGGTGTTGCCTTTGTACGATATTGAAGAATGTTATTTGTGCCGGGAAGACCTTGTTATGCGTGGGTTAAGCTCAGTCAATCGTTTTGTTCTGGATGCGGAAGTGATATCCGCAGAAACGATCAGGGAGAAACTGGTTGACTATGATGTTGTGCTGACATTCTGAGCTATTGGAAGGACAATGATATGCTATATACTGTTAGCCGATCGCCTTATCAATGTGATTTCAATGTGATATCCAAGCTGCTTGCTAGTGGTGATGATATCTTGTTTATCCAGGATGGTGTACTGGCAGGTATTGAGGGTAATTGCTATCTGCCGGTGTTGATCAGCCGTGGTGCTACATTGTATGCGCTGAAAGAAGATATTGAGGCGCGGGGATTGGACAATCAGGTTTCAGACAAAGTGCAAGTGATCGACTATACTGACTTTGTTAACCTGACGGTAAAACACCATCAACAATTCGCCTGGTAGTTGAGAAAAAGCTGTATATTTCTTGACACCCTGGCGAGTCAGCCATAAAATTCCGCGTCCTCGTGTTTTGCCGTTGGGCAGACAAGAGATTTAATCCGTGTTTACGAAGCAAAAAAACCAGGAGTTTTTTTAATAATGTCAACTATTAACCAGCTGGTGCGCAAACCCCGTAGCACGAAGGTTGCAAAAAGCAACGTTCCTGCTCTGGAAGCTTGCCCGCAGAAGCGCGGCGTATGTACTCGTGTATATACCACCACCCCTAAAAAACCAAACTCTGCACTGCGTAAAGTATGTCGTGTGCGTTTGACTAACGGTTACGAAGTTTCTTCTTACATCGGTGGTGAAGGCCACAACTTGCAGGAACACTCCGTAATTCTGATCCGTGGCGGTCGTGTTAAAGACTTGCCAGGTGTGCGTTACCACACTGTTCGCGGTGCACTGGACTGTTCTGGTGTTAAAGACCGTAAACAAGGTCGTTCTAAGTACGGTGTGAAGAAGCCAAAAGCTTAATGGTTCTCCGTTAAGTAAGGCCAAACATTATTTACTTTAATGTCAAAATAAACTCGTAGAGTTTTGGACAACCCTGAATTCGAAACGGAGTATTTCCATGCCACGTCGTCGTGTAATTGGTCAGCGTAAAATTCTGCCAGATCCAAAGTTTGGATCTGAATTACTGGCCAAATTTGTCAATATCCTGATGGTAGATGGTAAAAAATCTACTGCGGAAGCAATTGTATATAGTGCGCTTGAGACCCTGGCTCAGCGTTCTGGTAAAGAACACTTGGAAGCATTTGAACTCGCATTGGATAATGTGCGTCCAACTGTGGAAGTTAAGTCCCGCCGTGTTGGTGGTTCTACTTATCAGGTTCCAGTTGAAGTTCGTCCGGTTCGTCGCAATGCGTTAGCAATGCGCTGGATCGTTGAAGCTGCTCGTAAACGCGGTGATAAATCTATGGCTCTGCGCCTGGCGAACGAATTATCTGATGCAGCCGAGAATAAAGGCACTGCTGTTAAGAAACGTGAAGATGTTCACCGTATGGCAGAAGCTAACAAGGCGTTCGCACACTATCGTTGGTAATCCTATCGTAGTGATGATGCCCTGGGTGGCTGTTTTGCCACCCAGATTTACATTGAACGTCCTAGGAATAGAGGAATCAAATGGCTCGTACAACACCCATTGCACGCTACCGTAACATCGGTATCAGTGCACACATCGACGCCGGTAAAACCACCACTACCGAACGTATTCTGTTCTACACTGGTGTAAACCATAAGATCGGTGAAGTTCATGATGGCGCTGCTACTATGGACTGGATGGAACAGGAGCAGGAGCGTGGTATTACCATCACCTCCGCAGCAACGACTGCTTTCTGGTCAGGTATGGCTAAGCAGTTTGACGCGCACCGTATCAACATCATCGACACCCCAGGCCACGTTGACTTCACCATCGAAGTAGAACGTTCCATGCGTGTTCTTGACGGCGCCGTAATGGTTTATTGTGCGGTTGGTGGTGTTCAGCCACAGTCCGAAACCGTATGGCGTCAGGCAAATAAATATAAAGTTCCACGTATCGCGTTCGTTAACAAAATGGACCGTATGGGAGCGAATTTCTTACGTGTTGTTGAGCAGATCAAAACTCGCTTGGCGGCAAACCCAGTACCTCTGCAATTAGCCATTGGTGCGGAAGATGTGTTCACCGGTGTTGTTGACCTGGTGAAAATGAAAGCCATCAACTGGAACGATGAAGATCAGGGAACCACCTTCACTTACGAAGAGATCCCAGCTGATATGCAGGATCTGGCGGAAGAATGGCGTAGCAATTTGATTGAAGCCGCTGCGGAAGCATCAGAAGAGCTGATGGAAAAATACCTTGGCGGTGAAGAGCTGACCGAAGAAGAGATCAAAGCGGGTCTGCGTCATCGTGTTATGACTAACGAAATCATCCTGGTTACTTGTGGTTCTGCCTTTAAGAACAAAGGTGTTCAGGCGATGCTGGATGCCGTTATTGAGTATCTGCCAGCGCCAACGGATGTTGAGTCCATTAAAGGTCTTCTACCAGATGGTAAAGATACTCCGGCAGAACGTCATTCTGACGATAACGAACCGTTCTCGGCACTGGCGTTTAAAATCGCTACTGACCCATTCGTTGGTAACCTGACCTTCTTCCGTGTCTACTCTGGCGTGGTTAATTCCGGTGATACCGTTCTTAACCCAGTGAAAGATAAAAAAGAGCGTTTTGGCCGTATCGTTCAGATGCATGCTAACAAGCGTGAAGAAATCAAAGAAGTTCGTGCAGGCGACATCGCAGCTGCGATCGGTCTGAAAGACGTGACTACTGGTGATACTCTGTGTGATATCAGTTCTCCAATCATTCTGGAGCGTATGGAATTCCCAGAGCCGGTAATCTCTGTTGCGATTGAGCCAAAAACTAAAGCCGACCAGGAAAAAATGGGTATCGCTTTAGGTCGTCTGGCTCAGGAAGACCCATCATTCCGCGTGTCTACCGATGAAGAATCCGGCCAGACTATTATCGCGGGCATGGGTGAGCTTCACCTAGACGTTCTGGTTGACCGTATGCGTCGTGAGTTCAAAGTTGAAGCGAACGTCGGTAAACCTCAAGTTGCTTACCGTGAAACCATCCGTACTACTGTTGAACAAGAAGGTAAATTTGTTCGTCAGTCTGGTGGTCGTGGTCAGTTTGGTCACGTATGGCTGCGTATTGAGCCAATGGAAGCAGGTGGCCCAGGCTACCAATTCGCTAACGAAATCGTTGGCGGTGTTATTCCTAAAGAATATATCCCTGCTGTAGATAAGGGTATTCAGGAACAAATGAAGAATGGTGTTCTGGCCGGTTACCCGATTGTTGACGTTAAAGTAGCAGTGTTCGATGGTTCTTACCACGAAGTTGACTCCTCTGAAATGGCGTTCAAAATCGCAGGTTCTATGGGCTTCAAAGAAGGCTTCATGAAAGCGAAACCAGTTCTGCTGGAACCTATCATGAAAGTTGAAGTTGAAACTCCAGAAGACTACATGGGTGACGTTATCGGTGACCTAAACCGTCGCCGTGGTATGATTGACGGTATGGAAGATATGACTACCGGTAAAATCGTACGTGCTCAGGTACCATTATCTGAAATGTTTGGTTATGCTACTGACCTGCGTTCTCAGACCCAAGGTCGTGCTTCTTACTCCATGGAGTTCCTGAAGTACAATGAAGCGCCGAGCAACGTCGCTCAGGCTATTATCGAATCTCGTAAAGCTAAATAAGTTTTTCGGGTTTAATATCTAGATTCAGCTCCCTCTCCAATATGATGAGGGAGCGATATTAAGGAATAGAGTCGTGTCTAAAGAAAAATTTGAACGTACAAAACCGCACG
>NZ_JAHZMK010000022.1:2928-4775 GCF_020387775.1 Photorhabdus antumapuensis | reverse complement strand
TGATCTTTATTACCGGGAATTACTGGGGCTGAATCCCAAAAACGCCCAGGCGGATAATGTTGCCATCGGTATTACCCTGAATACGAATAACGCGGAATTTCTGGTACCACAAGGCACGCTGTTTGATGCCGGGCAGGATAGCGCCGGAAACCCGTTACAATATGCGTCAGACATGGATTTATTGGCGAATCAAGGGGAGCTAACCGACTTACGTTGGTATCGAAAAAACGGTGACAACAGCTGGCAATCGGCAATACCTTTTAACCTCTCGGATAACATTGCATTACCTGAAAATGGTATCCAACTTTTTAGCCCAACAACCCATGACGTGCCGGCTCTATCCGGTTATCTGATTTCCTCATCTTTATTTGCTATGTCCGCTGGAGAACGTCATATCACATTGACGCTGGAAAACGATTGGCAAGGTAAAGCTGAACATCTCACCGCTAAAATCAGTGCAAAAGATCACTGGTTATCATTGTCAGTAAAACTTATCGACAACAAGAATATTGAACTTAAATTATCATCCACTGACGATCCTATCAGCCCGCCAGATAACCTTGATAGCATGACATTCGACGTACCGGTATTAACATTAGGCACCATTCAGCAACCCACGTTGCCCAAAATTACCGGTATTGAAATCAATGTTAACGGCAACCGCAATGTGCACTATGCTTCTGACAGTGGTATCGAACAAGCGGACACCACCAGTTTCCCCTTTGGTCAATCGCCATTATCAGGTTCCGGCTTTAATCTGGTTGCCCCAGAATGGTATGGTTCCGAAAATGCGACGCTTACCCTGACTCCTAAATGGGTTGGCTTACCTACCAAGAGTTTTAAACAGTGGTATAAAGGGTACAACCCTGAACCTGATAATAGCGCATTTAAAGTACAGGGCTATCTAGTCACGCCTCAGGAAAGAAAGACGATTAATGGACTCCAGTCATTATTCAGTGGAGATAACGAACCGCAAGGGCAAAGCCTGAAATTTACCTTACCGAAAATGGATTACCCTCTCGCAGATAGCCCTTCACCCAATGACTGGCCTGCTTCAATACGCATAGAACTGGCCGGACAAGATTTTATGCATGCCCAATACTGGCAAAACCCTGCCGGTAAAAATTTACCCTATACCCCACAAATCAGTGCGTTGCAGATTCAATTCAGTGCCAAAGCTAAACCTGAGCAATTCTCCGTTTATCCTCTGACACCTTTTGGTTGGGGGAATGCAAACGCAGAAACGCCAATACTCACCCATGAAGCATTCTACTTAGGTTTTACGGGTGTACTGCCGGGGCAAACTTTATCTCTCTATTGGCAACTAGTCGGTTTTAAAGCGCTCAATTTATCCTGGTCTTACCTCAATACCAGCAATACTTGGAGCAAATTGGATAAATTAGTTGATGATCAAACTCGTCACCTGTTTGACCGGGGTATCTGGCGTACCTTATTACCACAGGACGCATCAAATCAGTCTGCCTTGATGCCAGCGGGACGATACTGGCTAAAAGCAGAGATAACTGATCAGACTGATCCTCAAGATTACCCACGCATTAAGGGCCTGCTGTATAACGCCACCACGGCGACTTTAATCAACCCAGAAGCCGTTGAGCAGGAGCACTTTATCAACGGATTGACCGCCAACAGCATTAAACAACCGGTCAACGCATCCGTTGCAATCAGCAGCGTCACGCAACCCTGGGCCTCTTGGAACGGTCGACCACAAGAAACCGAGCAATCCTTCCTGACACGAATCCCTGCCCGATTGTCCCACCGTAACCGGGTACTTAGCTGGGGAAATATCGCCACCTTGCTAAAAGAGCATTTTGTCAGCTTATTTGATG
>NZ_JAHZMK010000022.1:2705-2864 GCF_020387775.1 Photorhabdus antumapuensis | reverse complement strand
GCTGGCAGAGATGGTCGAATGGTTAAACCGATTAAGCAGCCTCTGGACAACCATTGAAATTGATAATCCCACCTACGTTGATGTCCTGATCCGTTATCAACTGGTATTTGCCCCAGGCGTTAACCCTGACTACGGTCATCATCAGCTACAACAGGAATT
>NZ_JAHZMK010000022.1:2389-2655 GCF_020387775.1 Photorhabdus antumapuensis | reverse complement strand
TATTAGCCACCATCCAACAATCCCCTCTGGTAGAACGCGTCACTGACTTAAGCATAACCATTGCCAACCGTCTTATCAGTGCCGTGGGTGAAAGTATCGAGGCTGCCGATAACGAGGTGCTAATTCTAATCTGGCCTGATAACACTTCCCCAAGCCAAGGAGTTGATAATGAATAATCAGGATGCGCTATTTCCCATTGTTAAAGACGATATTACCTTTGACGCCTTACTCTCGCAGGCCAAAGCGGTTATTGAACAGCAATCCGG
>NZ_JAHZMK010000022.1:2120-2359 GCF_020387775.1 Photorhabdus antumapuensis | reverse complement strand
ATGGCGCTTCCGATCTGGCCTATCGTCATTCACTGCCACTCAGGGATCTGCTTACCCCGAAAAAAGAGCAACAGCCCCCCGATGACGGCATTTTCCCGCAAGAGTTTGGCCCACAACAAATGCTGACCTGTGGGCCGATTACCACAGAGGATTATCGCCGGGCTTTGCTGGACCTGCATAGCAGTGACGCAGTTAGCGAAAAAAGCACAGGTTATTTTTTCTTTAACGATGTACAGCTT
>NZ_JAHZMK010000022.1:0-2106 GCF_020387775.1 Photorhabdus antumapuensis | reverse complement strand
TATGAATACTGGTATAACAAAGAAAAACGTGAATACAGTTTTACGTCAACCCCGAATAGCGAACGGTTAACGTTAAGAGGAAATTATTGGCTCTATTTACTCCCCAGTCGGGAAACTGAAAATAACAAAGCTGCCGCTCAGAAAAGTTTGCAGACTTTCCTGAAAAATAATCGTAACTTGGGGGAATCCGTCAGCCATATTATCTGGCTACAACCCACCGATTTTCCTCTACAGATTGACATTGAACTTGATGATGATGTCAACGATATCGCCGACATATTTGCCCAAATTTATATAACAGCGGAACAGATGGTGCAGGCAAAACCCGCACGTTATACCACACAGGCCATAAAAAATCAGGGTTACAGTAACGAAGAGATATTCTCTGGCCCCTATTTACGTCACGGCTGGATACCGACATTACCGCAAGTCAAAGATTACACCAGCGCTACCATATTAAATTTAAGCCACTTGGTTAACCAATTACTGGCAATTAAAGGGGTGCAAAATATCACCCGATTAGCTCTCACTCCGCCCGATGAAATAATTTCCCCGCTACCGAACGATAATTGGTCCTGGAAAATCGCCCAAGGATATTACCCCAGATTATGGGGCAGCGATCCACTGGCATTAATTACCTCGTCAGACAGCCCACTCACCATTACCGCCAAAGGTGGAATTAATATTATCGTTTCCAAACAACAAATAGAGGAAAAAATCATTGCCGATCCGCTAATTAACACCCAGCCGGAATTATTAAATTGGGGAAAACATCGAAAAGTCCTGGATTACTATCCGGTAAGCAATAAATTACCTGCTTGCTATGAATTACAGACCTATGCCAATAGCCAACAACAAGTACAATTACACCAATTTATGCTGCCGTTTGAACAGATGCTGGCCAATGGCTGCGCCGAACTTGACTTGTTACCAAAACTATTGGCATTTAAACAACGGGGAAATAACGTTTACGGTATTCAATGGCCTTTTAAAGCTGATACAGTCAGTCAGCAAGTCCATCAAAACATAGAATCTGATTTGATAGTAAAGCTCAACAACGATTCACAAATCTCTCATCAAGGCACTATTCAGACCAAAAACTATGCAAAAGAGCTGACAATTGTGGATTATCTGTTGGGCTATTTTGGTACTCAGCGCGCAGCCCGGCCACTTACCCTAGATTTACTGGATTTCTTATCTACCCAACGGGGATACCTGTCTCAACAGCCGGAACTGGCCTATCAGCGTAACAATATTCGTATTGATAAGGTATCGGCACTCCAGAAACGCATTGCTGCCCGGTTAGGTCTGGGTGGAGAGTGTTTTAGTGAAACGCCTAATTTGGCTAACTTGCCTTTCTATCTGATTGAACACCGTCAACTCTTACCGGTAAAACCTGATAAAACATTCGATACCGAGCAAAAACCTGATTCGCTAATAGTTGAAGACAATCAGTTAGAAATTACCCAGCAAGGTACAGCAGGCCGGTTACTGCAAGGACAAGTAATAAATCTCATTGTCTATGAAGGTGATAATAAACTGGTATTGCGAGGTCAAATGATTACGGATGTCACAGAAGATACCTTCTCTCTTAACATCAGTAACAGCAGCGATCTAGAACGCAATCTGAGCAGAGTGCAACAAGCATTTGAGCAAGATAAATTACGCTGGCTAAACAGCCCGGTATGGCTGGAAGACATGGATTATCAACTGGTTTATGCCGATCAAACCTATCAAAGTGATGCCGAAGATGAACGCTGGATCACTTCCAGCGCTCAAAGCCCCTTTCCAGCGATGATCGAAGAAAATGATAAAATTACCCTGAAATATGTCATTACACCGTCCGGGCCGGACAAGAAACCTGATTATGAACTCAAGGCAAGCGTCATTAAATTTGATCGCATCCAAGGAAAGATACTCATCAAACGCAGTAAAAACTCACCGAATAATTTTCCATCAGAGGCAGAAGCATGGCGCTATCGTTGGTATTTCTCCAGCGAAAAATATGCTTTAGCCGATCGCTTTTCATTTGTAGTCAGTGTAGTGATTAATCGCCAACTCGTTGAAAATGAAGGCATTGATCCTTACAAATTAGAATCTTGGGTA
>NZ_JAHZMK010000021.1:0-249732 GCF_020387775.1 Photorhabdus antumapuensis | reverse complement strand
TTGAAGCGACAATATTCTTCCATGTGTTTCGAGTGAAATATATGATTTTTCTTCTTTCATTACCTTTTGATCATGCTGAATATATTCCTTAGCAAACTCAGCGCCATTCCAAGGAAGTTCATCATCATAAAGTCCTTCAAAATCAAATGAATCAGAAAATCCTTTAATCAAGTTCAATGCCTTATTGCCATAAATAAAGCATGAATTTTTATCTTTGATCCCCCAAGGTTCATTATTTTGCTTCATTGTGTTAATGATTTGAGGTGAGATGATTAGTTTATTATCCATGTTATCACTCCTTTTTTCTCTAGTCTTTTAAAAATTTTTATGTGACACATAGCAATATAATATCTTTATAAGGCAATCCATCTTAATGGATTGCGATGTTATATGCGTGCAGTTTTTAACTAGAAAAATAAATCATTTAAATCAATTCCAATAAAAAATAATATTTTTTCTTATATTGTTTAGTATCGATAACACCATCATAAAATTAATAAACATACAGTCTTTGGCTGGATAATTGTTATACTATACTATACTATACTATACTATACTATACTATACTATACTATACTATACTATACTATACTATACTATATTATATAGTTAAATTATTTTTTGTATCACCAGAAAACAGTTCATTCAGATCATGACTTAAATAGAAATTTAGGAGTTGCTATGTCAAATATAAGAAACAAACCCAGTCATATTACGCCATAATTAACGCTGATGTGGGATAAAAGTAATGAACCCTGGGGAGCCAGAGATCGCGAGTCAAGGTTTATTTATGCTAACCCTGCTTTTTATCAGCTGCTTAACCTTCCTGAAGATTTCGATATTATAGGGCTATCTATGGGTGAATTACCCTCACCTATTGCCGAATATGCAGCAGAATTCCATCGTCAGGATCAAAAAGCCATTCAAACTATGCAACGCGTCACTTCACTGGAAACATAACGTTAAACAAACTTATATTTGTGATAAATTTCCCCTTTATGATGAGAATAATGATTGCATTGGGATCTTCTTTCATATGTATAAAACTCAGGACTTTTCTATTTCGTATTACTATGCAAAAACCCCTCCGGCAACACTGGAATTTACCCCACCTAATGACACACTGACGCAACCTGAATGGGAAGTTCTCTTTTTAATGCTGCGCTCATTAGATGAAGAGAAAATCAGTGAAGAATTAATGATAAGTTCCGAAGATGTGGTTAATCATATTCAATCAATTTACCAAAAATTTAATTTGCCCTTACATGCAGAATTAAAGGATTTCTGTAAAGAACATAAATTTGATCTTTATATTCCAGCAAGGTTTGTCACTATCGGCAGTAGAGAGTTAAGTTGATGATAAAGTATCAATAATCTAACTTTTATTGTCAAATCGAGATGAGATGAATAATTCTTTATATTGATAAAGGATAAATAAGAGGCATTGAAGATATTGAATTGGAGTGCATGGTTGCGGATACTGATAAGTTCATTTATAAAGATTATCGAACGTAGTATGATAAAAATTTTCTTTAAAAAGCAATAAAAGCCAATGCACTCAATATTAATTATATGGCATATTAATTCAGAGGTAATGATTAAACTTAGAATGGATATGAATATAGAAATTTTGGACTAAATTAATTAGTGCTTCGTTAAGTGATTCCAATATAAGACGAGAATATTGTAAATAATTATGCTATCTCACAGGGATTTGGTTGCGATAATCCTTATCCTACCAGTGAAAATATATGGGGATTCAGTATTGAATGGATAAGATCATCAATATCCATTTGTTGGTTGCTGTTTGTGTAAAGTGGAATCCTGCCCTATCTTTCTGCTACAATTTCATTTCTTGAAGTACTGCTTTGACATAACTCATTAAATACCATGCGATTAAATCCCAACCAACAACAAGCTGTCGAATTTGTTACCGGTCCTTGTCTGGTCCTGGCGGGGGCAGGTTCTGGCAAAACTAGAGTTATCACCAATAAAATTGCTCATCTTATCCGTACTTGTGGCTATCAGCCTCGTCATATTGCCGCTGTGACGTTTACTAATAAAGCCGCGCGGGAAATGAAGGAACGTGTAGCACAAACTCTGGGGCGCAAAGAGGCTAAAGGGCTGATGATTTCTACTTTCCACACGTTGGGATTGGAAATCATTAAGCGTGAGTACAAAGCCTTGGGAATGAAAAGCAATTTCTCGTTGTTTGATGAGCAGGACCAGATGGCTCTGTTGAAAGATTTAACAGCCGATTTACTGGAGGAAGATAAAGATCTATTACAAAAATTGAGCTCTGCCATTTCAAACTGGAAAAATGATCTGCTTTCTCCACAACAAGCTTTGGCATTGGCCCGTTCTGCTCAGGAGCATCAGTTTGCTGAATGTTATTGCCGTTATGATTTACATCTGGCGAGCTGTAATGTATTGGATTTTGACGATCTGATTACCAAACCGACTTTGCTGATGCAGCATGATGAAGAAGTTAGGGAACGTTGGCAAAATCGTATCCGTTATCTGTTGGTAGATGAATATCAGGACACCAATACCAGTCAATATCAACTGGTTAAATTGTTGGTGGGACAAAGGGCTCGTTTTACGGTGGTGGGTGATGATGACCAGTCGATCTATTCATGGCGTGGCGCAAGACCACAAAATTTGGTGTTACTGAAAGAGGATTTCCCAAAGCTTAATGTGATCAAATTAGAACAGAACTATCGTTCCTCTGGCTGTATTCTGAAAGCAGCTAATATTTTGATCGCCAATAACCCTCACGTGTTTGAAAAACGGCTTTTTTCTGCACTAGGGTATGGTGATCCGTTGAAAGTGATTACAGCTAATAATGAAGAGCATGAGGCGGAAAGAGTTATTGGGGAGCTGATGGCACATCACTTTATCAATAAGACCCAATATAAAGATTACGCTATTCTCTACCGAGGAAATCATCAATCCCGCGTGTTTGAAAAGATGCTGATGCAAAACCGTATTCCTTACCGGATTTCTGGTGGCACTTCTTTCTTTGCCCGCCCTGAAATTAAGGATTTGCTAGCTTATCTGCGGGTGCTGACTAATCCCGAAGATGACAGCGCATTCCTAAGAATTGTCAATACACCAAGACGTGAGATTGGTGCGGCTACCATTCAAAAACTGGGTGAGTGGGCAAATCAGCGCAATAAAAGTCTCTATCAGGCTAGTTTCGATCTGGGTTTGGAACAAAGTCTAACTGGTCGCGGTTTGGCAGCACTACAGCGTTTTACTCACTGGATGGATGAGATAACTCGTCAGGTTGAACGAGATCCTTTGCTGGCGGTGCGTGATCTGCTGCATGGTATGGATTATGAAAGCTGGCTGTACGAAACATCACCGAGTCCGAAAGCGGCTGAAATGCGGATGAAAAATATTAATCAGTTATTCACTTGGATGAGTGAAATGCTGGAAGGTGATGAACTGAACGAAGCAATGACTCTATCTCAGGTGGTTGCGCGTTTCACATTACGGGACATGCTGGAGCGAGACGAAGATGGCGAGGAGTTTGATCAGGTGCAATTAATGACTTTACATGCTTCCAAAGGATTGGAGTTTCCCTATGTATTTCTGGTCGGCATGGAAGAAGGGCTATTGCCTCATCAGAGCAGTATTGATGAAGAAAATATTGATGAAGAGCGACGACTGGCTTATGTAGGGATCACCCGTGCTCAACGGGAGTTATTCTTTACTTTATGTAAAGAGCGTCGTCAATATGGCGAGTTAATCCGTCCAGAACCAAGTCGTTTTTTGCATGAATTGCCACAGGATGACTTACATTGGCCGCAAGATAAAAAAATAGTGACTGCTGAAGAAAGAATGCAAAAAGGGCAATCGCGTATCGCGGATATCAAATCGCGTTTAGGGCTTGGACAAAAAAATAAGTCGTAAATATATTGAAGACTCCCTGTATCACAGAGATACAGGGAAAGCGATTTTATTCAAGTTTGAGTATCCTGCTCACCTAAAACAAGCGGCCATTGAGCATGGCTTTGCCACTGAATTTCCTGCTGCAAAGACTCTGCCCGCAGAGGATGCTGCATTAGCCAGCCATGAGGTAGCGTTATTATTAACGTTTCACCACTCACTGTTAAACGTAGAGCAGGGAGCGTGTCATCTCGGTGGCGATTGGCGAAGATGATAGCTAACCGCAACAAACGGCATAAACGTTGAGCTTGTATCAGAGGTAAGGCATTTTGTTGGCTAAAGGAAAACAAATCAATGGGGCCACTTTGGTTCTTCAGTAATGTGGCTAAGAGTTTTTTTTGTGCAGGAGTATAGCCGGGGAGAGCGAGATAATTGATCAGATAAGCTGCATGTGATGGAGCTTGATGGAAATCAATACTCAGGCCAATTTCATGTATCAGACAGGCACTTTGTAATAATTCATGACACCGGCTATCAAGTTCCCAAGGTTTAGCAACCTGTTGTAGGAAGTGTTCAGCCAATTGTTTGACCCGTTGAGACTGTTCAACGTCTAACTGAAAACGTCGCTGTATATTACGTAGTGTTCTGGTACGAATATCTGGTTCTATTGGTAAATCCAACATGCCGTAAACAAGACCTTCCCGTAAGGCGCCGCCCGCAAGGATCATACTTTCAATATTTAATGCCTGGAAAATCGCTATCAGGATAGCAAGGCCACTTGGGAAAACCAGAGCCCGTTCCAGCGTCAATCCTTCTATTTCCAGTTCTTCCAGCTTACCGCATTCAATCGCTTTATGTTTGAGCTCCTGAAGTTTCGGCAAAGTGATCAGCTCATCCATACCCTGAACAATCATGATTTCTTGCAGAGCCTGAACGGTGCCGGAAGCGCCTACACAAATCTGCCAGCCTTGTTCGATCAGCTTTGGAGCAATGGGCTTCAACGTTTCATGTGCGGCAGCTTCGGCTCTGGCGAAATTTTCTTCCGTCAGGCTACGGTCATTGAAGTAGTCTTCAAGCCAGGTAACGCAACCCATACTCAGACTGGATAACTGAGAGGCTTTTGCCCCATTCCCCGTAACCAGTTCTGTACTTGCACCACCAATATCGACAACCAGACGTTTTTCAGGGCCGCCAGTTGTATGGGCAACGCCTTGATAAATAAGCCGAGCTTCATCTTCACCACTGATTACCTTAACCGGACAATCAAGGATTTCTGATGCTTTTTTCACAAATTCGTCTGAATTTTCAGCGATGCGTAAAGTTGCCGTAGCAACAACGCGGATTTGTGATGGAGGTATATCCTGTAAGCGTTCAGAAAAAATCCTGAGACATTGCCAACCTCTCTCCATTGCCTGTTGAGATAAACGGTTATGTTTGTCTAATCCGGCGGCCAGCCTGACCTTACGTTTGATTCGTGCCAGTATCTGCATACTGCCGGATACTTCACGCACAACTAGCATATGAAAACTGTTTGAACCCAGGTCGATAGCCGCATAGAGCGAAGAAGAACTCAGCATCATTTTCAGCCTGAACGTTTACGGTTATTACGTGGTGTATTATTACGATGCGACAAATTGTTACGGCGCTGGTGGTTTCCTGAACGCGAACGGTGCCGGCGTTTAGGTGCCGGTAAATCTTGCAGCAAGGCTTGACTGTTATATTTGCTGACCGGGATAGGGTGCTGAATATAATCTTCAATCGCTGGCAGGTTTAGTGCATATTCTTCACAGGCTAGGCTGATCGAATGGCCGCTTTCACCTGCACGACCCGTACGGCCAATGCGGTGAACATAATCCTCGCAGTCGTCTGGTAAGTCATAATTAAAAACATGAGTGACTGAAGGAATGTGCAATCCACGGGCTGCGACATCAGTTGCAACCAGAATATCAATATTGCCGTTGCTGAATTCTTCCAGAATGCGTAACCGTTTTTTTTGTGCTACATCACCGGTTAGTAACCCAACTCGATGTCCGTCAGCAGCCAGATGCGCCCAGATATCTTCACAACGATGTTTTGTATTGGCGAAAATGATGCAGCGATCAGGCCACTCTTCTTCCAATAACGTTTGAAGCAGGCGCATCTTTTCTTCATTAGAAGGATAAAACAGCTCTTCGCGGATACGGTGTCCCGTTTTCTGTAACGGCTCCACCTCGACATACTCTGCATGATTCATTTGTTCAAATGCCAGTTCTCGGACTCGGTAAGAGAGTGTGGCAGAAAACAGTAGGTTCATACGTTCGTTTACTGGTGGCATCCGGCGGAATAGCCAGCGGATATCTTTGATAAAACCGAGATCGTACATGCGATCAGCTTCATCAAGAATCATAACTTGGACCGCATTTAGATTAATGTGCCCCTGTTTGGTATAGTCGATCAGACGTCCGGTGGTGCCGATAAGAATGTCAACACCGGATTCCAGTACTTTCAGTTGTTTGTCATAACCATCACCGCCGTAGGCAAGACCCATCTTTAGACCTGTTACCTGTGCCAGATCTTCTGCATCAGAGTAAATCTGTACAGCGAGTTCGCGGGTAGGAGCCATAATCAGCGCTCTTGGCTGATTGGTTTGACGCTCCTCCGCTGCGGGATGAGTCAGTAAATAATGAAAAGCAGACGCTAAAAATGCTAGCGTCTTCCCCGTACCGGTTTGCGCTTGCCCCGCGACATCACGACCTTCAACAGTGAAAGGCAATGTCAGTGCTTGTATCGGTGTACAATTAGAAAAACCCTTATTATCAAGAGCTTCTATAACCTTAGGGTGCAAGGCGAAGTCGGAAAACTTCTTTTCTGTCAAGTGTGTTTTACTCATAGTGTGGTAGAATATCAGTTAACCATTGTCTTACGAAAGTGTATCCGCTGAAATAAAGGCAAGCTTATATCAGTAATGTTACACTAGCATGGTAAAAAATTATTCTTTGGAGTAAAAAATGAGCGATAAAATTATTCATTTGAGTGATGCTAGCTTTGATACTGACGTTCTTAACGCAGCAGGTCCTGTTCTTGTCGATTTTTGGGCTGCCTGGTGTGGACCATGTAAAATGATTGCACCTATTTTAGATGAAATTGCCCCAGAATATTCAGGCAAACTGACTATTGCTAAACTGAACATTGATGAAAACCCGGCAACTGCTCCTAAGTACGGTATCCGTGGTATTCCTACACTGTTGTTGTTTAAAGATGGTCAGGTTGCTGCTACGAAAGTGGGAGCACTATCAAAAACTCAATTGAAAGAATTTTTGGATACTAATCTCTGATTGAAGTGAGCTCACATTAATACCGGGCGTTTAGCGTATACTATTATTTATTTCATTGACCGCTAGACGTCCGTAAAGAAGCGTGATAAGTTAGCGCCACTGCTTGTATCACATACATCATGTTAGAAGTATGTTGCATACTGAATAATCTGTAGTGTCTGATAAGTCTGTTATCTCTGGATAGTCTAAAATATCCAATGGGTTATACGGGAATAATCTGGCGTATAGCTCGTTACGTTGAGATAGTTTTTATAGAAATCAGTAATGTTTCAGCATTATCTCAACAGCGTTTTTGACAGCCTGTCAGTCTTATTTGAGCTCAATCTTAGTACTTCAAATTACTACCTTTTTATATGAATAATGTATTAAAGGTCTGATTTGTTTTTGTACAAAATAAACAGGCACCGATCGATGACGCTGCCATACTATTCACGTTCATAGTTCGAGATATACCCCGAGTTTAAGAACCCACCATTATGAATCTTACCGAATTAAAGAATACGCCGGTATCTGAACTGATTACACTCGGCGAAAATATGGGGCTGGAAAATCTAGCCCGTATGCGTAAACAAGATATTATCTTCTCTATCCTTAAGCAGCATGCGAAAAGTGGGGAAGATATCTTCGGTGATGGCGTGCTGGAGATATTGCAGGATGGATTTGGATTCCTCCGTTCAGCAGACAGCTCCTACCTTGCCGGCCCCGATGATATCTACGTTTCTCCCAGCCAAATCCGTCGTTTTAACCTCCGTACCGGTGACACAATTTCAGGTAAAATCCGTCCACCTAAAGAAGGTGAACGCTATTTTGCCTTGTTGAAGGTTAACGAAGTTAATTTTGACAAACCAGAAAATGCTCGCAGTAAAATTCTTTTTGAAAACTTAACTCCGTTGCATGCTAATAGTCGCTTGCGTATGGAGCGTGGTAATGGTTCCACTGAGGATCTGACTGCCCGTGTTCTGGATCTGGCTGCACCGATTGGCCGTGGACAACGTGGTCTGATCGTCGCGCCACCAAAAGCGGGTAAGACGATGTTGCTGCAAAATATTGCTGCTAACATTGCTCACAATCATCCAGATTGTGTATTGATGGTACTTCTGATTGATGAACGTCCAGAAGAAGTCACTGAAATGCAACGTCTGGTAAAAGGTGAGGTTATTGCTTCTACTTTTGATGAGCCAGCTTCTCGTCACGTTCAGGTGGCAGAGATGGTTATTGAGAAAGCAAAACGTCTGGTTGAACACAAAAAAGACGTGATTATCCTGCTTGACTCTATTACTCGCTTAGCACGTGCCTATAACACTGTTGTTCCTGCATCCGGTAAGGTATTGACTGGTGGTGTGGATGCTAACGCGTTACATCGTCCGAAACGTTTCTTCGGCGCTGCGCGTAATGTGGAAGAGGGTGGAAGCCTGACCATTATTGCGACTGCGTTGGTGGATACGGGTTCCAAGATGGATGAAGTGATTTACGAAGAGTTCAAAGGCACTGGTAACATGGAGCTGCATCTCTCCCGTAAGATTGCTGAAAAACGTGTCTTCCCAGCTATTGATTACAACCGTTCTGGCACACGTAAAGAAGAGCTGCTTACCACCTCTGAAGAGCTACAGAAAATGTGGATTCTGCGCAAAATTATTCACCCGATGGGAGAAATTGATGCGATGGAATTCCTTATCAACAAACTGGCTATGAGCAAAACGAACGACGATTTCTTTGACATGATGAAACGTTCATAGTTTTTAACTCAGTTCATAATCATTTTAATCAGCGCCACAGTTTCGTGGCGTTTTTTGTGTCCACCGTACTGTTATAAAATTATATGTGGCATGTATTTTGCTAGTAGATATGTTGTCATATATTTGAAATAAATATTAAAAGAATGATGTAAGAGTATAAGGGCTATTAATTTTTTCCATAATTAAGCAGTGTTTGCGCTCGTGAGGGTAGATTTTGGCTAGAAAACCATATGTTTTCGGTTGATAGATGACCAGGGTGTGTTTACTTTTTACAGAGAGTTATCATCGTGAATATTCTTAGCATGAATATTGAAATTTGTTATGTTTTTCTGTTTTCTTTTGCGTTTTTGTTTATGGCTCGCAAAATAGCAAAGAAAGTTGGCCTTGTTGATAAGCCCAATTATCGTAAGTGTCATCAGGGGTTAGTGCCTCTGGTTGGAGGAATATCAATATTTGTTGGCATCTGTTTTGCTTTTGTTATCACAAAAGAATTTATTCCTCATAAGTGGTTATATTTGGTTTGTGCCGGTGTATTGGTATTTGTCGGCGCATTGGATGACCGTTTTGATATCAGCGTTAAGGTCCGGGCAACCATCCAAGCTCTGATTGGTATTGCGATGATGTATTTTGCTGGCCTGAAATTAGATAGTCTTGGTTATGCTTTTGGCCCTTGGGACATGACACTTGGACCGTTTAGTTATGTTGTGACACTATTTGCTGTCTGGGCTGCTATCAATGCATTCAATATGGTTGATGGGATAGATGGATTATTAGGCGGATTATCCTGTGTCTCCTTCGGTGCTTTGGGGATCTTACTGTATCAAAGTGGTAATACGGCACTAGCATTATGGTGTTTTGCATTTATTGCTGCCATTCTCCCTTATATTGTTCTTAATCTTGGTTTATTAAGCCAACGTTTCAAAGTGTTTATGGGGGATGCGGGTAGTACACTGATTGGTTTTACCATTATCTGGCTGCTCATTGAATCTTCTCAGGGGAATGAGCATCCTGTTAATCCAGTTACTGCGTTGTGGATTGTTGCCATTCCATTAATGGATATGGTTGCTATTATGTACCGCCGGTTACGGAAAGGAATGAGCCCATTTTCTCCTGACAGGCAACATATTCACCACTTGGTTATGCGGTCTGGATTCTCATCACGTCAGGCTTTTATTTTGATCACTGTTGCTGCCGCTTTATTAGCCGCTGTCGGTATTATCGGAGAATGGTTAGAATTTGTACCTGAATGGGTAATGTTGGCATTGTTCTTGCTTGCATTTTTGTTGTATGGCTATTGCCTCAAGCGTGTATGGAAGGTAGCTCGTTTCATTAAACGGCAAAAGCGTCGTATGCGCCGTTCAGCTAACCATTAAACATCTATTATCAGCAGAGGTTCTGTGCAGTGATAAAATCAGAAACGAAATCTATTCAGGATGAACAAGCTCTGGAGCATGAGCTGGATATCAGAGCCTTGTGCAGTGCGCTATGGCGTGGAAAGGTATGGATTGTTGTACTGGCAATAATTTTCGCAACTGCGGCTTTAGGGGCATCTTATCTGATGCAACAAAAATGGAGTACCACAGCAATCACTGATCTGCCTACGACTAATCAGTTGGGAAGTTATTACTCTCAGCAGCAGTTTTTGCGCAATCTGGATACTCACATTAACATTTCATCGGAAACTCAGTTACCCTCTATTCCAGAAGAAGCCTATAAGGAGTTCATCACTCAAGTTGCAGCATATGATACTCGCCGTGAATTTTGGTTGAAATCTGATTATTACAAGCAGCATCAGGAGGGCGATGCCAGAGCCGATGCTGCCTTATTAGATGAATTAGTCAATAATATTCAGTTTATTCCTCATGATGATAAAAAAGTACTGAATGACAGCATTAAACTGACTGCTGAGTCTTCTAGACAAGCAAATCAACTCCTGCGCCAGTACATTGCTTTTGCCAATAGTCGTGCCAGCACTCATTTAAATGATGAAGTAAAAGGTGCATGGGCTACCCGTGCCCAATCTATGGATGCACTGGTTAAGCGCCAAGAAATGGTCGCTAAAGCGGTTTATAACCGCGAAATGAATGTATTACAGCAGTCCCTGAAAATTGCGGAAAAACAAGGGATTCGGCGCAATCAAACGGATACACCGGTGGATCAGTTGCCCGATTCAAAAATGTTTATGCTAGGGGCACCGTTGTTACAGGCTCAACTTGAGACTTTGGAAGCAACAGGGCCTAAGTATGATGTGGACTATGACCAGAATATTGCAATGTTAGCAGCATTGAATGTTCACCCGACATTACAGGATCAATTCCAAGCTTACCGCTATTTGAGAACACCAGAGGAGCCTGTTACCAGAGACAGCCCTCGCAGAATGTTCTTGATGATCATGTGGGGGGCAGTTGGTGCTTTAGTGGGTGCCGGTGTGGCATTGGTTAGATGTTCGCGTAAATAATCAGATAATTATTAGAAATAACTATTTCTGAGGGATATCTTCTGCAACTCCAGCAGCAGGAGTAAATAGCATTAAGAGTATTGTTTGCAGGAAAATCTGCAAGTTACTGACTATAAGAGAGTCACTGTGAAAGTGTTGACTGTGTTTGGTACTCGGCCGGAGGCTATCAAGATGGCTCCGCTAGTACACGCATTGGCAAGGGATGAAGCCTTCGAAGCGAAAGTATGTGTCACTGCCCAACATCGGGAAATGTTGGATCAGGTGTTACACCTTTTTGAGATCACTCCCGATTTTGATCTCAATATTATGAAATCAGGGCAAGATCTAACAGATATTACCTGTCGTATTTTGGAAGGATTGAAGCCCGTTTTAGCAGAATTTAGACCTGATGTTGTATTGGTTCACGGAGATACGACAACAACAATGGCAACCAGTTTGGCTGCGTTCTACCAACGTATCCCTGTTGGTCACATTGAAGCTGGATTAAGAACGGGTGATCTTTATTCCCCTTGGCCGGAAGAAGCAAACCGTAAGATTGCTGGGCATCTGGCAATGTATCATTTCGCTCCGACAGAAAATTCCCACAATAATTTATTGAAAGAATCAATTGCAGATAATCGTGTTTTTGTTACTGGAAATACAGTGATTGATGCGTTGTTGTGGGTACGTGATCGAATAATGAATGACGAGGCTATGCGGAGTAAACTAGCGAAGCACTACCCGTTTATTGATACGAATAAAAAAATGATTCTGGTTACAGGGCATCGTCGTGAAAGTTTTGGTGGCGGATTTGAGCGAATTTGTGAAGCTTTGGCACAGATAGCCCGTGTTCATCCAGATGTGCAAGTAGTCTATCCGGTCCATCTAAATCCGAATGTCAGTGAGCCAGTAAAGCGCATTTTGCATAATATTGATAACGTTATTCTCATTAAACCCCAGGATTATTTGCCATTTGTTTATCTAATGAACCATGCCTATATGATCCTGACGGATTCCGGTGGCATTCAAGAAGAAGCTCCTTCTTTAGGAAAACCGGTATTGGTAATGCGTAATACTACTGAGCGGCCAGAGGCGGTTGATGCTGGCACGGTACGTTTGGTAGGGACAGAAACAAAAACTATCGTGGAAGAGGTGACTCGATTGTTGACAGACGATGTTGCCTATCAGCAAATGAGCCGCGCTCATAATCCTTACGGGGATGGCGATGCCTGTCAACGTATTCTCGACGCTTTGAAAAAAATCAGGTGACACTATGAGCTTTGAAACTATTTCTGTTATTGGCCTTGGTTATATTGGTTTGCCAACGGCGGCAGCGTTTGCATCCCGCAATAAGAAAGTCATTGGCGTGGATGTTAATCAGCATGCGGTAGAAACCATCAACCGTGGTGCAATTCATATTGTAGAACCGGATCTAGACAGAGTGGTGAAAGTTGCTGTAGAAGGCGGTTATCTGAAAGCAGTGATTGCTCCGTTACCCGCAGATGCTTTTCTGATAGCGGTCCCGACGCCTTTTAAAGGCGATCATGAGCCGGATATGACATACGTCCGTTCCGCAGCTGAATCTGTGGCGCCGGTTCTGAAAAAAGGTGATTTGGTTATTTTGGAATCTACCTCACCTGTAGGTGCGACGGAGCAGATGGCGGAATGGCTGGCAGCAGCGCGTCCTGATTTAACTTTCCCGCAGCAGGTTGGAGACGAGTCCGATATTGATATCGCTTACTGTCCTGAACGTGTGTTGCCTGGACAAGTTATGGTTGAATTAATTAAGAATGACCGCGTTGTTGGTGGTATGACGTCAAAATCTTCGGCCAGAGCTAGCGAGCTGTATAAAATTTTCCTTGAAGGTGAATGTGTTGTCACTAATTCAAGAACGGCAGAAATGTGTAAGCTGACAGAAAACAGTTTCCGAGATGTAAACATTGCATTCGCCAACGAACTTTCCCTGATTTGTGCTGATCAAGGTATCAACGTGTGGGAATTGATCAGTTTGGCAAATCGTCACCCGCGCGTAAATATTCTCCAACCAGGTCCTGGCGTGGGGGGGCATTGTATTGCTGTTGATCCGTGGTTCATTGTTTCTCAAAACCCGAAACAATCACGTCTTATTCATACAGCACGTATGGTTAATGATGACAAACCATTGTGGGTTGTGGATCAAGTAAAAACGGCTGTTGCGAATTGTTTGGCTGAAAGTGGAAAACGTGCCAGCGAAGTGAAAATTGCCTGTTTTGGTTTGACATTTAAACCAAATATTGACGATTTGCGTGAGAGCCCAGCGGCACATATCACTGGTATGATTGCGCAATGGCATGCAGGTGAAACGCTGGCTGTAGAACCTCATGTTCATGAATTACCTGCTTCCTTGAAGGAAATAACTCGATTAGTTAATCTGGAAAAGGCTCTGGAAGAAGCAGATATCCTGTTGATGCTGGTGGATCATAATCAGTTTAAAGCTGTAAACAGTCATGAAATTAAACAGAAGTGGATTGTGGATACAAAAGGAGTCTGGCATTGAGACGTATTCTGATCACAGGTGGTGCAGGTTTTATTGGTTCTGCGGTTGTACGGCATATCATTGATAATACAGAAGATAGCGTGGTTGTGGTTGATAGCTTGACTTATGCTGGTAATCTGGCGTCTCTTGCCTCGGTTGCGGATAGCCCTCGTTATGCGTTTGAACAGGTTGATATCTGTCAACGTGGAGCGCTGGATCGAGTCTTTGAGCAATATCAGCCAGATTGTGTGATGCATCTGGCGGCAGAAAGCCATGTGGATCGTTCTATTGATGGTCCTGCGGCATTTATCGAAACCAATATTGTGGGTACTTACACTTTGCTGGAAGCCGCGCGGGCTTTCTGGCAGAAACTCAGTGAAGAGAAACAGGCTGTTTTCCGTTTTCACCATATTTCAACAGATGAAGTGTATGGTGATTTACATGATGAAGAGGGTTTCTTTACCGAAACAACACCTTATGAGCCAAGTAGCCCATATTCGGCGTCCAAAGCATCCAGCGATCATTTGGTAAGAGCATGGCACCGGACTTATGGTTTACCGGTCATTATCACCAATTGTTCAAATAACTATGGTCCTTACCATTTCCCGGAAAAACTGATCCCACTGATGATCTTAAATGCATTAGCAGGAAAATCTTTACCGGTATATGGTGAAGGGAAACAAATTCGCGATTGGCTATATGTGGAAGACCATGCCAGAGCGCTCTATTTGGTTGTGACAGAAGCTGAACCGGGCAAAACCTACAATATTGGTGGTCATAATGAACGCAAAAATATTGATGTGGTTTGTGCAATTTGTGAACTGCTAGAAGAATTTTGTCCTGAGAAACCAGCGGGTATTGCTTATTATCGAGACTTGATCACTTATGTTGCGGATCGCCCAGGCCATGATATGCGTTATGCTATTGATGCGGCGAAAGTTGAGCGTGAGCTAGGCTGGAGACCACAAGAAACATTTGAATCAGGTATTCGTAAAACAGTTCAATGGTATTTGGAAAATGAAAACTGGTGGCGTAAGGTTCAAGACGGCTCTTATGCTGGTGAGCGCCTTGGATTAGGTAAAAACTGAATGACGATGGGGGCAGTAGGTATGAAAGGGATCATTCTGGCAGGTGGATCGGGAACTCGGTTGCATCCGATAACACAAGGTGTTTCCAAACAATTACTGCCAATTTATGATAAGCCAATGATTTACTATCCTTTGTCAGTACTCATGCTAGCAGGGATACGTGATATTCTGATTATCTCTACACCGGAAGATTTACCTTCTTTCCGCCGGTTGTTGGGGGACGGTAGTCGATTTGGTATTCATTTAAGCTATAAAGAACAGCCATCACCGGATGGTTTAGCTCAGGCATTTTTGATTGGTGAGGAGTTCATCAACGGCGGGCCTTGCTGCTTGGTATTGGGGGACAATATCTATTTTGGACAAGGGTTTAGCCCAAAACTGAAGAATGTTGTTTCCCGTGGAAAAGGGGCAACTATTTTTGGTTATCAAGTGATGGATCCTGAACGATTTGGGGTGGTGGAATTTGATGACGCGTTCCGCGTTCTTTCTATTGAAGAAAAACCAGAAAAGCCAAAATCCAACTGGGCGGTAACGGGCCTCTATTTCTACGATAATCAAGTGGTAGATTTTGCCAAGCAGGTCAAGCCTTCTGCTAGGGGTGAACTAGAGATTACCAGTATTAACCAGATGTATTTGGAACGTGGCGAACTAAATATTGAGTTGTTAGGGCGTGGTTTTGCCTGGTTGGATACTGGCACTCATGACAGCCTGATTGAGGCCAGCACTTTTGTGCAGACTGTTGAAAAACGTCAGGGTTTTAAGATTGCCTGTCTTGAAGAGATCGCCTGGCGTAATGGTTGGTTGGATGATGTACAGCTAAGAGAAACAGTAAAATCCTTGTCAAAAACTGGCTACGGCCAATATCTGCTGGATCTGCTTCATGTCCGTTCGCGCCAATATTGAACCATTAGAGTGGGATAGCCACTATTTTGGGTTGTCCACTGCTCGCCTTGATTTCACACCTGATGCCAGTCTGCTAACTTCATCTCAGTTAGATCAGTATGCTTTAGTGCAGGCTAAAGTACCTGCACAGCGATTGGATCTTATTGATGGATTATCAACTCTGGGATTTTCGTTAGTGGAAGGAGAAGTAGACCTTTCCTTAGTGATTGGCATAGAAAATGCTAATAACGACAACTCTGAGAGTAAGCTGCTTTTGGCTGAGCGGCGAGATATCACGATGTTGAAAGAGGTGGCTTCCAACGTATTTCCTTTAAGCCGTTTCCGAACCCCGTGGTATCAACCGCAGGATAGCGGTCGTTTCTATGCGACTTGGGTTGAAAAAGCGGTATTGGGGACATTTGATCATCAATGTTTACTAGTAGACGGAGATAATGGGCAGTCCGCAGGATTTGTTACCTTACGAGATATAGGGGCAGGTCAGGCTCGTGTAGGTTTGCTGGCCGTATTCCCAGGACATATTGGCCGTGGGATTGGCTCAAAATTAATGTTGGCGGCGCGGCAGTGGTGTCAGCACCATCAAATACATCGGTTAAGAATTGCGACACAAACCAGCAACATTGCTGCTTTGCGCCTTTATACACGCTGTGGTGCGTTTGTTGAAAGCACTGCTTATTGGTTATATAGGGGATGAAATGATTCCATTTAACAGACCACCAGTCGTTGGCACTGAATTAGATTACATGAAGCAAGCAATGGAGAGCGGTAAGCTTTGCGGGGATGGTGGTTTCACCAAGCGTTGTGAAGAGTGGATGGAACAACATTTCAATTGCCCGAAAGTTTTATTGACACCATCTTGTACAGCTTCACTGGAAATGGCGGCTATTTTGCTGAATATCCAACCCGGTGATGAAGTTATTATGCCGAGTTTCACTTTCGTTTCCAGTGCTAACGCGTTTGTACTGCGTGGAGCAACTGTTGTATTCGTGGATATCCGCCCGGATACCATGAATATTGATGAAACCAAAATCGAAGCAGCAATTACAGCTAAAACACGCGTGATTGTTCCAGTGCATTACGCTGGCGTGGCCTGTGAAATGGATACCATTATGGCCTTGGCAGAAAAATATAATCTGTTTGTCGTGGAAGATGCTGCACAGGGGGTAATGTCTACTTATAAAGGATGTGCACTGGGAACTATCGGACACATTGGTTGCTACAGTTTCCATGAAACCAAAAACTACTCTTCTGGTGGTGAAGGTGGTGCAGCACTTATCAATGATCAATCATTGATTTCCCGTGCGGAAATTGTTCGCGAAAAAGGGACTAATCGTAGCCAGTTTTTCCGTGGTCAAGTTGATAAATATACTTGGCGCGATATCGGTTCGAGTTATCTTATGTCGGAGCTTCAGGCTGCTTATTTGTGGGCACAATTGGAAGAAGCTGAGAAAATCAATGAGCGTCGTCTTGCCTTGTGGAATACCTATTATCAAGCATTAAAACCGCTGACTGATGCTGGTCTCCTGACATTGCCTGTAATACCGGAAGGGTTGGAGCATAATGCTCATATGTTCTATATCAAGCTGAAAGATGTTGAAGAACGCTCAGCATTCAATAGCTATATGAAGGATGCTGGTGTACTAACGGTATTCCATTATGTTTCTCTGCACACTAGCCCCGGTGGCGAAAAATTTGGCCGTTTTCACGGGGAAGACCGTTTTACTACCTGTGAAAGTGATCGTCTGGTGCGCTTGCCGATGTTTTACAACATAACAGACGCTGAACAGCAGATTGTCATCAAACATATTCAAGAATACTTCGTCTGATATGTCGTTGGCTAGAGCATCAATATGGACTGTGGGCTCCACACTGATAAAAATCGGTGTGGGGCTTTTAATCGTTAAATTATTGGCGGTTGCTTTTGGCCCCAGTGGGGTTGGGCAGGCGGGTAATTTCCGTCAGCTTATTACTGTGCTTGGGGTGTTGGCTGGTGCCGGTATTTTTAATGGCGTGACGAAATATGTTGCTGAATATCAGCAGCAGCCAGAAAGATTGCGTGCGGTATTGGGAACATCTTCTGCCATTATCCTTGGGTTTTCTACTCTGTTGGCAGCGGTTTTTTTGCTGTTTAGCGGGCCGATCAGTATTGGATTATTTGGTCATAGGGATTATGAACTAGTTGTGCAAGCGATCGCATTTATTCAAATGGGAATTGCCTGTGCCAACTATTTTCTGGCTATTTTGAAAGGATACCGGGATGCTCAGGGGAATGCGCTGGCGATTATTCTCGGTAGTTTGATAGGAGTGATTGCCTATTATCTCTGTTTCACCCTTGGTGGGTATGAAGGTGCTTTAGCGGGTTTGGCCTTAGTGCCAGCACTGATAATATTTCCAGCGGGATTGATGCTTTTGCGTCGTAAAGAGATTTCATTCTCATATCTTAAGCCCATGTGGGATAAGGTACTGGCTAGCGAGCTCGGCAAATTTACCCTTATGGCTTTGTTGACTTCCATTACCTTACCGGTTGCTTACATTATGATGCGAAACTTGCTGGCAGCGCATTATAGTTGGGATGATGTGGGTATTTGGCAAGGTGTAAGCAGTATTTCCGATGCTTACCTGCAATTTGTCACTGCTTCTTTCAGCGTTTATCTGTTGCCAACGCTTTCACGATTGAAGGGTAAAGACGAAATATCAAATGAAATAGTTAAAGCGTTGAAATTTGTTTTGCCTGCTGTGGCTGTTGCAAGTTTTACTGTATGGCTGCTGCGTGATTTTGCTATTTGGTTACTGTTTTCTGATAAATTTACTGCTATGCGTGATCTCTTTGTCTGGCAGTTAGTGGGTGATGTTCTGAAGGTAGGTGCTTATGTTTTTGGCTATTTGGTGATTGCCAAGGCTGCGTTGCGTTTTTATGTGTTGACAGAAGTTAGTCAGTTTTTATTGCTTACTGGTTTTGCCCACTGGCTTATTCCCGTAAACGGAGCGTTAGGTGCAGCACAAGCCTATATGGCAACTTACATTATTTATTTCACCCTTTGTTGTGGTGCATTTCTTATTTATCGTAGGCGAGCATGACAACCCTAATTCACGTTTTGGGATCTGATATCCCACATCACAATCGAACAGTACTGCGCTTTTTTAATGACGTCTTAGTACAAGAAATGGGTTTTTTAGCCAAACCGAAGTTTATGGTCGTGACCAAGAATCGCGCTTTATTGGATGATTGCCCGGCATTGGATATGGCATTCTTCGATAGTAAAAAATCTCTGGCGCAGGCTGTTATTGCTCAAGCGTGTTCAGATAGAGATTGCCGATTTTTTTTTCACGGCCAATTTAATGTGAGTTTGTGGTTGGCGCTGTTGTCAGGAAAAATCAAACGTAATCAGTTTTGGTGGCATGCTTGGGGAGCTGATCTGTATGAAGACTCCAATCAGTTAAAATTCCGTCTATTCTATTTATTGCGTCGTTTGGCGCAGCGTCGGGTAGGGCATGTGTTTGCGGTTCGTGGAGATCTCTATTTTTATTCTCAACATCATCCGGACGTACCAACATCATTGCTCTATTTTCCAACCAAAATGGATCCTGCTTTGACAATTGCAGAAAGAATACCTGTTGAAGATGGCAAGATGACAATTTTGTTGGGGAATTCCGGTGATCGCTCGAACCGCCATATTACGGCATTGAAAACTATTCATAAGCAGTTTGGCGATAAGGTGCGAATCATTATCCCAATGGGTTATCCTGAAAATAATCAGGTTTATATTAATCAGGTCGAACAGGCTGCTTTATCGTTGTTCCGGCCAGAAAATTTGAACATCATTAAGCAAAATATGGCGTTTGATGATTATCTGGCATTACTGCGCCGTTGTGATTTAGGGTATTTCATGTTTAATCGCCAGCAGGGGATTGGGACAATTTGTCTGTTGATACAATTTGGTGTGCCATTTGTGCTCAGTCGTCAGAATCTTTTTTGGTATGATCTGACAGAACAGCAAGTGCCGGTATTTTTCTCTGGTGATCCTTTAGATAACCAACTGATTGCGGAAGCACAACGGCAGATGTTCTCCCTGGACAGAAACGCGATAGCTTTCTTTAGCCCGAACTTTATTGATGGCTGGCGGCAGGCGCTGGCGAAAGCGGCAGGAGAGCAGCAATGACTTTAACGCAGTTTGGCGGATTATTTGTTGTTTACTTGATATCACTGGTTTTCATCCTGACGTTGACTTATCAGGAATTCCAGCGTGTACGTTTTAATTTTAATATATTCTTCTCATTGCTTTATTTGCTGACATTCTATTTTGGCTTCCCACTGACGTGTTTGTTGGTTTTCCAATTTGATGTTGAAGTGGTACCTGTAGACGCCTTACTACATGCTTTACTGGCTTCGACCTGTTTTTATGGTATTTATTACGTCAGTTATAAAACACGGCTAAGAAAACCGTCTATGCAGCCTAAAGCACCTGTATTCACCATGAACCGGGTAGAAACTAACTTTACATGGTTATTACTGGCATTGGTTGCGGTGGTGACAGTGGGTCTGTTCTTTATGCAAAATGGTTTTCTACTGTTTAAGTTACAGTCGTACAGTCAAATTTTTTCCAGTCAGGTTTCCGGTGTTGCCCTTAAACGGTTCTTTTACTTCTTTATTCCTGCCATGTTGGTGGTTTATTTCTTGAAGCCGACACAGTTACGCTGGCTGTTTTTTCTGATTAGCACGGTTGCTTTTGGGATACTGACTTATGTTATTGTTGGCGGAACACGGGCTAATATTATCATTGCGTTCGCGTTGTTTCTGTTTATTGGCATTGTGCGTGGCTGGATAACCTTGTGGATGTTGGTAACGGCGGGCGTAATAGGGATTGTTGGCATGTTTTGGTTGGCACTCAAACGTTATAGTTTGGATGTCAGTGGTGCAGAAGCATTTTATACTTTCCTCTACCTTACAAGGGATACTTTTTCCCCGTGGGAAAATCTTGCGTTACTGCTGAATAATTATGACAAAATTGATTTTCAGGGGTTGGCGCCTATTATCCGTGATTTCTATGTCTTTATTCCAAGCTGGCTTTGGCCGGGACGCCCTGATGCTGTGTTGAATTCTGCGAATTATTTTACCTGGGAAGTACTGGATAACCACTCTGGCTTGGCAATCTCCCCAACTCTGATAGGCTCTCTGGTTGTGATGGGTGGCGTGCTGTTTATTCCGGTTGGTGCGATTGTTGTTGGGTTGATAATTAAGTGGTTTGACTGGATTTATGAATTAGGAAAACAGGAGGCTAATCGTTATAAAGCGGCTATCTTGCAGGCATTCTGCTTTGGCGCGATTTTCAACATGATAGTACTGGCTCGTGAGGGAGTGGATTCATTTGTTTCTCGTGTGGTGTTTTTCTGTATTATTTTTGGCTTATGTCTGGTGATTGCTAAACTGTTGTATTGGCTATTTGAGAGCGTGGGGCTTATCAGAAAGTATCTGACTAGCAACTTGGTTGTATCACAAAAACGTCCGTTACAATGTAAGGAAAGAAAATGGAGCTAAGCAATATTCCTAAATATAGTATTCGTGGCCTGAATATTTGGGGCTTCCGCGATATGGCGCACTTTCTTGACCATATTTTTCAACGCGGACAGGTAAAGACGGGTACTCTGGTGGCAATTAATGCGGAAAAAGTTCTGACGGCAGAGGAAGATACAGCTTTAAGCACACTGTTGAGTGGCGCAGAATATCTGTATGCTGATGGTATAAGCATTGTAAGAGCTATTCGCCGTAAATATCCTGCTGCTGAAATTTCCCGTGTAGCGGGGGCTGATTTATGGGAAGCCATCATGGAACGTGCTGGCAAAGAAGGTACACCGGTTTTTCTGGTTGGTGGTAAGCCAGAGATATTGCAACAGACGGAAAGCAAATTACGGGCTCAGTGGAACGTCAATATTGTTGGTAACCAGAACGGTTATTTCACGCCAGAGGAGCGTAATGCTGTTTTTGAACGGATTCATGCCAGCGGTGCAGCGATTGTGACAGTTGCAATGGGATCACCTAAACAAGAAATTTTCATGCGTGACTGTCGTAAAATTCATTCGGATGCGTTGTATATGGGGGTCGGTGGTACTTATGACGTATTTACTGGCCATGTAAAACGTGCACCAAAAGCATGGCAGAATTTGGGGCTTGAATGGCTTTATCGTCTGTTATCACAACCAAGTCGTATTCGTCGCCAGTTCAAATTACTGAAATTTATTGGATATTATTACAGTGGCCGTCTGTAAATCTGCTTTTTTGCCTGTCGTGTAAACTTTCGTCAGGTGATACAATGAATTTATTCCACAATATTTATCTAACAGTTTGATCCTGCCAGATTTTCACTATTTGTAGTTAATTATTGGATAATTTTTTATTCCACTCAGTGGAAAAACATGTTTTGATCCCTGACCTTTTTATGGCTGATCAACATCAGTCTTGTATGTTTTTATTATTGCACATTACAACATATAACAATGGACAGGGAATTTATGGCAGATCAACAACATAGCTTGCAACGGGGTTTAGAAGCCCGTCATATAGAGCTGATCGCATTAGGCGGCACAATTGGTGTCGGTCTGTTTATGGGCTCGGCCAGCACACTGAAATGGGCTGGTCCTTCCGTTTTGCTGGCTTACATTATTGCCGGAATTTTTGTTTTTTTCATTATGCGATCGATGGGAGAAATGCTGTTTCTTGAACCTGTCACGGGTTCTTTCGCCTCTTTTGGACATAAATATCTCAGCCCATATTGGGGATGCCTCACTGCTTGGGGCTATTGGTTTATGTGGGTGGCGGTAGGGATATCAGAAATAACGGCTATCGGTGTTTATGCCGAGTTCTGGTTCCCTGAACTTCCTCAGTGGGTATCAGCATTGATTGCGGTGGCATTGGTCGCTTTGGCGAACCTTGCGGCGGTACGTCTTTATGGTGAGCTGGAGTTTTGGTTTGCCATGATTAAGGTAACCACAATTATCGTCATGATCCTGATTGGTTTGGGATTGATATTTTTCGGTATTGGTAATCAATGGCAGCCTATTGGATTGGATAATCTGACTGTGCATGGTGGTTTCTTTGCTGGTGATTGGCAAGGGTTTCTGTTTGCACTCTGTATTGTGGTTGCATCTTATCAGGGTGTGGAGTTGGTTGGTATCACTGCGGGGGAAGCGAAGAACCCTCAGGTGACATTGAAAAAAGCGATTAACAATATTCTCTGGCGTATCCTGATTTTCTACGTGGGTGCGATCTTTATTGTCGTTACATTATTTCCATGGACAGAAGTGGGCTCTCAGGGCAGCCCGTTTGTAATGACATTTACCAAAGTGGGTATCACTTCTGCGGCAGCCGTGATTAACTTTGTTGTATTGACGGCCGCGCTTTCCGGTTGTAACAGTGGTATGTACAGTGGTGGACGGATGCTCTATGCGCTAGCGCAAAACCATCAGCTTCCTTCATCACTGACTAAATTGTCAAAGAATGGGGTGCCGGTAATTTGTATTGCTATCACTATTCTGTGTTTGATTGTGGGCTCTAGTTTGAATTACTTAATCCCAAATCCGCAGGCGGTTTTTGTTTATGTTTATAGTGCCAGCGTATTGCCAGGAATGGTACCGTGGTTTGTTATTCTGGTGAGCCAATTGCGTTTTCGTCAGTATCATCAGCAGGCGCTGAAACAACATGGTTTTAAATCTATTTTGTTCCCTTATGTAAATTACCTGACATTAGCATTCTTATGTTGTGTGTTGGTAGGGATGGCAATTAACCCAGATACTCGTTTTTCATTGCTAGTAGGTGGGGGATTTTTGTCGATAGTGTCGCTGATTTATTGGTTGGTGAAGCTTTTTAACGGTAAAAAACCAAAAGCCTGATAGATTGATTTACTGTCACGGTGGGAGTGAGTAGGGAAATTAAGAGCTGGCTTTATCTACGAAATGAGCAAGGTGTAATCAAACGCATCATTTCTTTAAAAAAGCACTGGACAGTATATCATTAAATCCGTACTATCCCCACCCGAAACGGCGTTAAGCGCCCGTAGCTCAGCTGGATAGAGCGCTGCCCTCCGGAGGCAGAGGTCTCAGGTTCGAATCCTGTCGGGCGCGCCATTATTTGCGTGCAAGAGCTGCGGTGATGTATTACGCTGTTGGTAAGTTAAGTGTTTAGCAGTAAATAGCTGTTATGGTGGCTATAGCTCAGTTGGTAGAGCCCTGGATTGTGATTCCAGTTGTCGTGGGTTCGAGTCCCATTAGCCACCCCATCTTTTTTGTGATACGCGAGGGTGGCGGAATTGGTAGACGCGCTAGCTTCAGGTGTTAGTGTCCTTACGGACGTGGGGGTTCAAGTCCCCCCTTTCGCACCATAAAAAAGAGAAAAGAAAGAATGGAAAATTTCGGCGAGTAGCGCAGCTTGGTAGCGCAACTGGTTTGGGACCAGTGGGTCGGAGGTTCGAATCCTCTCTCGCCGACCAAATTCTGAAAAAACCCCGCAATGCGGGGTTTTTTACATTTTATCCCTTCTTGTCCCTCGACTTTTTGTTGCTTTTCCTATCCGCATACTTTCAAACCGTGCTCTATTGATGCAAATTGAGAGTATTGTTTTTATGAAAATAACTATTTGTTTTATATGATGATTTTTTATTTTTTGTATTTTGACGACAATCGATATACTAGCTGTCTCAAATAAGAGACTTATAACAAATTGAATTATAATGAAAATAATAAATACCTTATGTTTTGTCTCAAATAAGAGACAGTGCATAAAATGGATTTTGTGGTAATTCGATTTCTTGTTGTAATAAATGGAGAAATAGCTGATGAAGCGAGGCAGCTTTCATTTAAATAAAAGCTGGCACACTAAATGCATTATTACAAACGTAGATGCTCATCCTATTTCTTATGATTGCATATGCTTCATAAACCCAGGGATGATGCAGAGCCGATTATCGGTGCCTATTGTCCATGTCACAGATGAGTAAGATATAACCCTCTTTTCATCGCCGACCGGACTCAACGTTGAGTGAGGCACTATCCGTCTGTAGACCTGATTGTATTTGTACACCTATCTTTATTTCTCTAAGGTAGGTGTTTTTTTTTCATCGTTAAACATATATCTGATAGGTTTATATATTGTTTAGATATTATTATCTAATATAAACAGAACTGGAAATATGATGGTTGGTTTTTACTGTAAAGCAAATTGAGTTACTTCTTCCTAAACTTATCTTAAGGTAAATATTGATGTCAAAAATGATGGGATGCTTTGGGTGTGGTCGAATGTTGCATGAGTCTGCACAATCATGCCCACATTGTGGCGCGATGATAAAGGCTCATTCTTCTGGTAGTAAAAACCGAATTGTTGCTGCACTGTTGGCGTTTTTTCTTGGTTACATTGGCGCTCATAAATTTTATCTGGGCAAAATCGGTATGGGGATTTTATATCTGCTATTTTGCTGGACATTTATCCCTGTACTTATCGCATTTATTGAATTTATTATTTATCTTTGCACTTCCGATGAAGATTTTGCCAAAAAATATGGTTAGAAAAATGCCCCATGTGGGGCATTTTTAATCAGCGGAATGAAGACTTGCTAATAAGGATGGCGATGGGTGAGAGATCACGACGTTACAGTGTTAGCTGACACTATTGCTATTCACTAGATCACTCTTCACTACATTACTCTCACGTTTTAAAGTGAGTACTAATCCCTCGCGACGAACTTGTGCTGCCTCTTCTGGTTTACGCAGTTTATCCAATGCATCTGCTAACCAGGCATAATCATGTGCATCAGGACGTTGGGCTAATGCGGTTTTAAAATCTTTTACTGCTTTTTCCCATTCTCCGTGGTGCAAAGCAACCTGTCCAAGCGTACTGTTTAACAGAGGAGTTGAACCATGTTGTTTTAACTGATGATCCAACGCGTTTTGTATCGGCTTTGGATCTTCGCTTTTTAAGCGTGGGATCAATAAGAGTAAACGTTCGTCGTATTGACGTTTTAAACTTTCTAGGATGATCTTTTGTGCAGTTTCATGGTCATCACATTCAATTAAATGTTCAGATATTGCAACTTGTAAAGCCACATCATGGCGAATTTTCCGACTTTGATCGTGCCACCAACGTTTTAAGCCTTCGCTGCCTTGTTCTGCCATGTACTGATTCATCAGACCGATATAGGCTTGCTGGCGCAATTTGTGAATTTGTAACTCATCATGTAGATGGATTTTTTCCATTACCGGTAGTATATCGATCAGTGACTGGTAAGCTCCTGACTTCATATAAGCCTGTTCAGCCAAGCGTAAGACTTCTGGATGGCGCGAAGCCTGATTTAGCAGCTTGTCTATGCCATGACGGGCGGCATGAGTTTCACCTTGCGCGAGTTGAATACGTACACGGGTAATATCCACAGGCAACTGATTATTGTCTGCGACTTCTGCTGCGCGTTCCAGATACTGATTGGTACGAAACTCATCTCCGCGTTGTTGGGCTGCTTCAGCCGCCAGTAAGTAGTTGACGACAGGTTGTTCCGCATGATCAGCATTACGGGTCAGTAATTGCTCAACTTGTTTGAAATCGCCTTCTGCCAGTTTGATCAGTGCTGCTTTTGTTTGAGCATGGGCACGGCTGCGTTTGCGTCCAAGGAACCAGCCACGGGTACGTGAGCTTGTGTGTATAACTCTGCGGTAGCACCAGCCAAGGAGGCAGAGTACCAGTTGTAAAAGAACAAATATAATGAACAGGCCGGTAACACTGGTTTCAATGTTGTAATTGTCAGTTTGAATCAGCACATATCCCTGATGGCCGGCAACTATCGGACCGAGCACAATACCAACAATGAGTACTACAAACAGTAATAGAACTTTCAGCATAACTTAACCCTCCTGATTGGTTTCAGAAGATTGGGAAAGTAAGCTACGAACCCGGGTTTGCATCAGTTTTTCCAGTAAAGGTTGGCTTGAAAGGTGGTCTGGCGCAGTTATGGAAATAGGCTGCTGGCTTAATGAATCAATTTCTTCCAGGAATGCTTTGGTATTGGGATCGTTGATATCAAAGTAAGCTCTAACCCAAGTTGAAACCGTTTCCAGTGACTGTTTAAAAACTTCACCTTGATGACGCGGTATTGCTTGGGCGGCAATCAACAGACGGGCTCGGATATTCTCTCGTAGATAGATATCTTGATTTGGTGCCAGTAATGGCTCTGCTGCGGCATCCCGGCGACGGATGGTAATGAAATTATCCATGAAACTCTTCCAGCTTTTGCTTAGATTCTGGCGCCATTCAGATAATGTACCGGTTAATTCATCGTTATCTTCGTCCATTGGCGAACCATCGGTTGTATTGTCAGCCAGACTCAGGTTATCTACTTGGTTAGAAAGCTGATTAACTCGCAGGATAATGCCGTCAAAATCAATCTGACTAATGGCAGATAATGTACTGATGTCTTGTGTGATTGCACGACGGATTTCAATCAGGCTTGGATCATTCATTTCAGAGAGACTGGCATCTGCATTTTTCAGTAGAGCAGCGGCGGTGACTATATCTTGATCATTCCATAATTTCCGGCCAGCCATTTTGACCAGAAAATCAGCTTGTGCCAGTAGCCAGCTTTTTACATCAGAGCTGGATAACGCAGAGATTTTGGCCTGTAATTCTTGTAGGCTATTACCTAGTTGATCATTTTGTGCGGCGAAATGGCTTAAAGTCTGTGATTGTTCTTTAAACAGCGCTTCAATATGCTGTTTATCCTGTGATTGCTGTTGTTTCAGTGATTCCAGTTGTTGGCGTAGCTCATGGTTCTCTGCACTCAGTAAATGGCTTTGTTGCTGTCCGTAATAATAAAGACCCCCGCCGATTGCCAGCATGATTGCAAGAGCAATAATGTTTTTTAGCGTGCCAGAACGTTCTTGCTTTTGAGGCGCGGTTTCGGGCTGTTGAGAGTTTTCAACCGTAGTTTTTGTTTGTTCAACTGTCTCGGCGGACTGTTTTTGCTCCGTCATAGTGGGCATCCCATGTCAGTTTATTCTAGTGCCTGAATTAAGGCGTCGTTATCTGCACTTTTTGCAACTTTAACGTCCTGCCAGCCCAAGTTCCGGGCGGTATGTGCAAGACGCTCGCTTACCACAATTAGGTGGCAATGCAATAACCACCTGTTTCGATCACTTTCGGGTATTAAGTTATATAACAGTTGCAGTATTTCGCCACTGGTTACAACTAAAGTTTGTACTCCATACTTTTGCCAGTGGGCACTGAATTCTGCTGCCGGGTAGTCTACTGGCTGGCGGAAATAACATTCACAATAATTAACTGTGGCGCCTCTTTCTGTTAGCGTCCGGGCAATAAGTTCACGTCCGCCATTTCCTCTGAGCAGCAAAGCTTGTTTATTTTCAACCTGATATAGTGGGGGTAGTTTTAGCAGGATTTCGCTGGTCTCACCCTCTGATGACCAGATAACATTCATACCCGTTAGTTGATGAAAAGCCAGAGCGGTTGATCTGCCGATAGCATAATAAATCAGCTTGCTGGGCCATGATAGATTAATTTTATTTAACTGATAGTTTGCATGATAAACTGCATTTTTTGACAATAGAAATACCATATCACGGGTATTTAGATGGTTAAGCTTCTCAGCTAGCTGTGGTAGCTCTGAACCTGGGTGAATATTGATTAAAGGTGCGCTGAAAGCTGTTTTTCCCGCAGCCTGTAACTTTCTGACTAGTTCCTCTCCGGCAGGAGCAGGGCGAGTCACCAGAATACTCATGTGGGGGGATTTCCTCGATAAACTTTGGTTAGAATTTCCCGCGCTCCCTGTTCCAACAACTCTTCTGCTAATTTAACCCCTGCCTGGCAGGCATCTTTTGGTAAAGCCGTTCTCTCACCGCGAATAATAACGCTACCATCAGGTGCGCCAACCAATGCCCGTAACCAGATTTTCCCTTCCTGCCAGATGGCATAGCTACCTATTGGTACTTGGCAGCCTCCTTCCAGCCGGGTATTCATCGCACGTTCTGCAAGAACACAGACTTCTGTATCATAGTGGTTTAATGGTACGAGTAGAGCTTGTGTTTGTTGGTCGTCGAGACGGCATTCAATTCCTACCGCGCCTTGACCGACGGCGGGTAATGATTGTTCTGCCGTTAATGGCGTACGGATACGCTCATGCAGTTTTAACCTTTTCAATCCTGCAACGGCGAGGATGATTGCATCATAGTGACCATTATCCAACTTGTTCAGGCGGGTTCCAACATTGCCCCGAAGGTCACGGACAATCAGATCAGGACGTAATTCACGGAGTTGGCACTGGCGGCGTAAACTTGATGTGCCAATGGTGCTGCCTGTTGGCAATTCATCAAGAGAGTGATATTTGACAGAGACGAAAGCATCACGTGGATCATCACGTTCACAAATAGTGACCAGACCTAACCCCTCAGGAAAAGAGATCGGGACATCTTTCATTGAATGGACGGCGATATCGGCTCGGCCTTCAAGCAGAGCTAATTCTAACTCTTTGACAAATAGCCCTTTTCCTCCGATTTTTGCCAGAGGAGTGTCCAGGATGACATCGCCTTGGGTTACCATCGGAATCAGTTGAACTTCCAGATCTGGGTGACATTGTTGTAGTTTTTGCTGAACATACAGCGCTTGCCACATAGCCAGAGGGCTTTGGCGGGTTGCGATACGGATGGTTTTAGTTGACATAGATGTTTGTATTTCTCAGGCTTTTCAGCCGTCATATAAATGAAAAACATAACACTCGTTTTAACACTTCAGCCGTTTTTTTTCCAGTTAGGGGCTGAGAAGAAGAGATGCCGGTTATGTTAAAGCATAAAATAAATTTTAATTTTTAAATTATTTTATATCGATAAAAATAGATTGATTTAATTATGAATTAACTTTTCCAGTAAATTATTTCTGTAATTAAAGAATCCCGAATGGAAAAAATCATTAATTAAAATATAGCCAACGGAGTCATTTTTATCGGGTTGATGATAACAAGGTATTACGCGCATTAACTTGAAAAAATGGGCAGAGAAAATTTCTTTCGTATAAGAAAGTATAAACGGTATGGGTTTTTTGATTATTTCTATATATAACAATGTATTATTTGATTTTTCGTACGATAAGGCATCGAATTCAATTGCTCTACTGACTTTACGGTTTATCGACAAGGTGTTAAATTGATCACGTTTCCGGTAATAAATTGGTAAAAATCATTCTAAATAATTCCATCGAGCTATAACAGCCGGAAACGGGGGATTTACCTGGGCACTGGAACTCAATTGGGCGAGACGTCTTGTACCTTTATATTGAAACACTGAAGCAGAGACTGGATGCGATAAACCAACTCAGGTTAGAACGCGCCTCTACCGCCATGAGTGCGGAATTTGAACAGGCATACAGTTTACTGCCAGTATTATTGCATTATCATCATCCGATGATGCCAGGTTACATTAACGGTAATGTTCCCTATGGCGTATGTTTTTTCGTGCATGATGAAGCACAAAAATCTTATCTTAATGATTTAGAAAATAAATTAGATCACTTCATAGAACAGCCTGCCAATGGTGAACTTCCTATTACCGGTATTTACTCAATGGGCAGTACTTCATCAATCGGGCAGAGCGGTTGTTCTGATTTGGATATCTGGGTATGTCATCAGTCATGGCTTGATAATGATGAGCGCCTTTTGCTGCAACGTAAGTGTACGCTTATTGAACAGTGGGCGGCAGCGCTTGGTATTGAAGTCAATTTTTTTCTTATTGATGAAAACCGCTTTCGCCATAATGCGAGCGGTAGCCTCGGTGGTGAGGACTGTGGTTCTACTCAGCATATTCTATTACTTGATGAATTTTATCGTACCGCTGTACGTATGGCGGGTAAGCGTTTGTTATGGGAAATGGTGCCCGTAGAAGAAGAACGCCATTATGATGAATATGTTTTATCGCTTTATGCGCAAGGTGTTCTGACGCCAAATGAGTGGCTTGATCTCGGTGGACTGGGTGAACTATCTGCTGAAGAGTACTTTGGCGCTAGCTTATGGCAACTCTACAAAAGTATCGATTCCCCTTATAAAGCCGTATTAAAAAGCTTGTTACTGGAAGCCTATTCTTGGGAATATCCCAATGGTAAGTTACTGGCAATGGAGATGAAACAGCGCCTACATGCGGGTGAAATAGTCTCCTTTGGCCTTGATGCATACAGCATGATGCTTGAGCGTGTTACCCGTTATCTGATAGAAATTAATGATACGACTCGTTTAGATCTAATACGTCGATGTTTTTATTTAAAAGTTTGTGAAAAGCTTTCTCTTAATCAAGAGGATAAAGGCTGCATTGGCTGGCGACGCCAGGTTTTGACCCAACTAGTTTATGAGTGGAAGTGGGATCCAGAACGGTTGAAAATTTTGGATAACCGCAACTCATGGAAAATTGAACAGGTTCGTGATGCGCATAATGAACTGCTTGATACCATGATGCAGAGCTATCGTAATCTTATCCGTTTTGCCCGCCGTAATAATCTGAGTGTCAGTGCCAGTCCACAAGATATTGGTGTGCTGACGCGTAAACTTTATGCTGCATTTGAAGCATTGCCAGGGAAAGTAACGCTGGTTAATCCGCAAATTTCGCCAGACCTATCAGAGAGAAATTTAACATTTATCTATGTCCCTCAAGGACGAGCAAACCGCAGCGGTTGGTATCTCTACAATCAGGCACCGACTATTGGATCGATCATTGGTCATCAACCTCTGGAATATAATCGTTATCTCAATAAACTGGTATCGTGGACCTACTTTAACGGCTTGTTAACAGAAAAATCGTGTATCCATATTCATCATGGCGAAACTCAATGTGATGAACTGAAGCTGCATGAATTGATTAATGATATTTCTGCTCATTTCCCCATCCGTCTGCCAGCACCGACACCGAAAGCACTTTATAGCCCGTGTGAAATTCGCCATTTAGCAATTATTGTCAATCTGGAGAAAGATCCGACTGCTGAATTTTCCAATCAGGTTGTACATTTTGATTTCCGTAAGCTTGATGTATTCAGTTTTGGTGAATCGCAACAGTGTTTGGTGGAAAGCATTGACTTACTTTACCGTAATTCATGGAATGAAGTGAGGACCTTACACTTTAGTGGTGAGCAATCTGTGCTGGAAGCATTGAAGACCATACTGGGCAAAATGCATCAAGATGCTGCACCGCCAGCGGCTGTTGAAGTGTTCTGTTACAGTGAACATTTACGAGGGCTTATCCGAACCCGAATCCAACAACTGGTATCTGAATGTATTGAATTACGTTTATCCAGCAATCGTCAGGACCCAGGTCGTTTTAAAGCGTTACGTATTGCCGGCCAGACTTGGGGGCTGTTCTTTGAACGTCTTAACGTATCTGTGCAGAAATTGGAAAATGCCGTGGAATTTTATGGAGCAATTTCTAATAACAAATTGCATGGGTTGCCGGTGAAAATTAATACCAAAGAGACACATTTGCCCGCAGTGGTTGATGGTTTTGCCAGTGAGGGTATTATTCAGTTTTTCTTTGAAAATACGCAAGATAATAAAAGTTTTAATATTTATATTCTGGATGAAACTAACAGGGTAGAAATCTATTCTCATTGTGAGGGAAGTAAGGAAGAGTTGGTACGTGACGTCAGTCGGTTTTATTCTTCATCTCATGATCGGTTTACCTACGGATCAAGTTTTATCAACTTTAACTTGCCACAGTTTTATCAGATTGTGCAAATGAAAGGCCAGATTCAGGTGATTCCATTTAGTGGATCATCTTTTTCACATTTGTGTGTGGCTCATGATGGGGAAAATGAAGAGCAGCCAGAACTTTATCGTTCTGTGTCACATTACTAATTTACCCCGCGATGCGGGGTAGGTTCAATTATGAGAAACTGAACTGTTCGCCACTTTGCTCGGTGATGGAGTGCGCTAGCATGGTTAAAAAATCTTCACCGCTACGGTCACAAATCCACTGACCTTCTTTGTAGTCAAAATGATAACCACCGCTTTTGGTTGCCAGCCAGATTTGATGGAAAGGCTCCTGGCGATTGATAATAATTTTGCTGTCATTATCAAAGCTCAGGGTCATGACACCGCCATTGGTTTCACAGTCGATATCGGCATTGCCATCATAATTATCCAACTGCCCTTCGATATAAAGCATTAGTTGGTCGGCTAACTGGTGAAATTCACTGTCATTCATCTTCATTTCCTATTTGCTTTTCGAGGTCTAACTGCGATTATAGAGAATATTGACGTATGAATTACAGGCATTAATGCAATGAAGAAAAAATTACGCGGATTTCTGGCTATCATAACCTTATTTGTACTTTCCGGCTGTGGACTGAAAGGTCCTCTCTATTTTCCTCCAGAACAACCATCGACGGAGAAGGCGACAACTGCGTCTCAGATTCCCGCGAATACTGGGCAGCAAGGGCAGAAAGTGGATAGCACCTCTCAGAAATAAGCGAGATAAGCCGATAGTCAGTAGCTACGGTTTACGGTGGAGCATTATATGCAGTTCTCCAAAATGCATGGTCTGGGTAATGACTTTATGGTCGTTGATGCTGTGACCCAAAATGTTTATTTCTCACCAGAACTGATCTGCCGTTTGGCAGATAGACATACTGGTGTGGGCTTCGATCAATTATTAATTGTTGAAGCACCTTATGATCCGGATATGGATTTTCACTATCGCATTTTTAATGCTGACGGTAGTGAAGTTGCACAGTGTGGCAATGGAGCGCGTTGTTTTGCCCGTTTTGTCCGTCTTAAAGGATTAATTAATAAGCGTGATATTAAAGTCAGCACGCAATCGGGACGGATGGTGCTGAGTATCACCAATGATGATCAGGTTTGCGTTAATATGGGGGAACCTGAATTTGAGCCGCATCATGTGCCATTTCGTGCGTTAAGGGCGGAAAAAACCTATATTTTACGGGTAATAGAGAGAACCGTTCTTTGTGGTGTTGTCTCTATGGGGAATCCTCATTGTGTGATTCAAGTGTCCGACGTGGAAACGGCCGAAGTAGAAATTTTGGGGCCAGCTTTGGAAAACCACGAAAGATTTCCTGAACGAGCGAATATTGGTTTCATGCAAATTTTAAACCGTGGTCATATCCGCTTACGGGTTTATGAACGTGGCGTTGGGGAAACCCAAGCTTGTGGCAGTGGTGCTTGTGCAGCGGTAGCAGTAGGTATTCAGCAGCAATTGCTCGACAATCATGTTCGGGTGGATTTGCCGGGAGGTTCACTGTTTATCTGTTGGGATGGGCCGGGAAAACCGCTCTATATGACGGGGCCGGCGATGCATGTTTATGATGGCACAATTCATCTGTAATCGATTCTGTTTTGAGCTACGGAGCATCGGAGATGGAGAAAAAAGAAGAGCAGTTAAACATCAATGGCATACTTGATGATCAGACTGTTGTGGATTATTTATTGGAAAACCCCAATTTCTTTATCCGTAATGCATGTGTCGTTGAACAGATGCGGGTTCCTCACCCGGTGAGAGAAACGATTTCTTTGGTTGAATGGTATATGAGCCGCCAGAGAACGCGTATTGCTTATCTGGAAGAAGATATAACCCTGCTCATGGAGCAGGCTAGTGTGAATGAACAACTGTTTGAACAGTTGCTTAAATTACTTGTTAATTTGGTTGCGGCAGAGAGTTTGCAAGATATGCTTAGTCGGTTAAGTTCATGGGCTAAGAATATGGGACTAAATAGTGCCAGTATCCGTCTTTTCAATGATAAATGGCATATTGGTGCACCACTTGATGCGCCTGATCTAGCGCTTTCTCGCAATGCTTTTGAACCAATCCGCATTCAGCGTTTTGGTAATAAAAACCACTATCTCGGTATGCTAAATGGGCCGGAAATTCTATTGTTGTTGCCGCAAGTTCGGCATGTCGGTTCGGTTGCTGTCTCTCTACTGGGAACGAGGGGCGAACTGGGTATGGTGATATTTAACAGTCGGAATCATCAACATTATCAACAAGGCATGGGAACTGACATGCTTGAGCATCTGGCTAAGTTATTGCCGGATATATTGTCTCGTTGGATTAAACGAATATGATGCAGGAAATTGACCGGTTACTGGAGCCGATTGAGGCATTTTTGCGGTATCTCAGGGTAGAGCGTCGGTTAAGTCCAGTGACTATCACCAATTATCGTCGTCAGCTTGCCACATTGGCTGAGATGGTTTTAGAAATGGGTGTCAGCCAATGGAAAGATCTTGATCCAGCGAAAGTAAGAATGTTGGTAACACGTAGTCGTCGGGCTGGCTTACAGTCAGCTAGCTTGGCGTTGCGTTTATCTGCCTTGCGCAGTTTTCTTGATTGGCAGGTGACTCAAGGGGAAATTTCCGTTAACCCGAGTAAAACCGTCAGCACGCCGGGAACCAAACGTCATTTGCCGAAAAATATTGATGTGGATGAAGTGAACCAACTGCTGAATATCAATTTTAATGATCCATTATCAGTACGTGACCGGACGATGTTGGAAGTGATGTATGGTGCTGGATTACGTTTGTCAGAATTGGTAGGTCTTGATTGTCGGCATCTGGATCTTGAAGGTGGAGAAGTATGGGTTTCAGGTAAAGGCAGTAAAGAGCGGAAGGTGCCTTTGGGGCATACTGCGGTTGAATGGCTTAATCGTTGGTTGGAGATGCGGGAATTATTTGAGCCAGAGGATAATGCTGTTTTTGTCTCAAAGGGTGGGCGGCGGATATCGACCCGCAATGTACAAAAACGATTTGCGCAGTGGGGAATACGCCAGGGAATGAGCAGTCATATTCATCCTCATAAATTGCGCCACTCTTTTGCCACTCATATTCTGGAATCCAGTGGTGATTTGCGTGCAGTTCAGGAATTACTTGGCCATGCCAGCCTATCCTCTACACAAATCTATACTCATTTGGACTTCCAGCATTTGACAAAAGTGTATGATGTAGCCCATCCCAGAGCTAAACGGGGGAAATCGTAATGCGTTTTTACCGGCCTCTTGCGCCAGTGTTAGCGATGACATTTGATCTGGATGATACGCTGTATGATAATCATCCAGTCATGGATAAGACAGAAGAGGAAGTACTGAATTTTGTACGGCGATATGATCCTAGGTTCAGTCATCTTAATCATCAGGATCTATATGCTTTCCGTGAATTGACACTTGAGCAGTACCCTGAAATTTATCATGACATGACTTTATGGCGTTGGCACTCCTCAAGGTTGATGTTTCGCCATTACGGTTTTAGCCGTGAAGACGCTGATCGAGGGGCAGATGATGTCATGGCGCATTTCACACTCTGGCGTAATCGGATTGATATTCCTGAATCAACACATAAAACCCTGTCGGCACTTGCTGAGCAGATGCCACTGGTAGCCATTACAAATGGTAATGCAGAACCTGCCGCCTGTGGTCTTGCCCCTTATTTTGAATTTGTGCTGAAAGCTGGCCCTGATGGGCGCTCAAAACCTTGCAGCGATATGTACTGTTTGGCTGCGGATCGTTTGGGTTTAGCGCTTGGGCAAATCTTACATGTCGGTGATGACTTGAATACTGATGTGGCAGGGGCACTGCGTAGTGGTATGCAAGCTTGCTGGATGAATACTAAGAATAAAAAACTATTGCAGACGATGGAAAGCCGCCTACTGCCTCACATTGAGATTTACGATTTGGCTTCTTTGACAGCATTGATATAATCAAGAAATTATTCTGTATAAAAACACAGCAACCTCTGGGCGCTGTCTAATCAATTGATGGTAACTATGGACGTCTCCTATCTGCTCGAAAGTCTGAATGACAAACAACGGGAAGCTGTAGCTGCTCCGCGGACTAATATGTTGGTATTAGCTGGCGCGGGGAGTGGTAAAACCCGGGTTCTGGTACACCGAATTGCTTGGTTGTTGTCGGTGGAGAAGGCTTCGCCATTTTCCATTATGGCCGTGACCTTCACCAATAAAGCGGCTGCGGAGATGCGCCATCGGATTGAAAACTTGATCGGTACCAGTCAAGGTGGAATGTGGATTGGTACGTTTCACGGTTTGGCTCACCGTTTGTTACGAGCGCATCATCTGGATGCTAATTTACCACAGGATTTTCAGATTCTTGACAGTGAAGATCAACATCGCCTGCTTAAACGCATTATCAAAGCGATGAATCTGGATGATAAACAATGGCCAGCTCGTCAAGGCATGTGGTACATCAATGGTAAAAAAGATGAAGGATTGCGGCCACAGCATATTGAAAGTTATGGCAACCCTGTTGAGGCGACATGGCAGAGAATTTATCAGGCTTACCAGGAGGCTTGTGATCGGGCCGGGCTGGTGGATTTTGCCGAGCTTTTACTGCGAGCGCATGAATTGTGGCTGAATAAACCTCAGATTCTGCAACATTACCGTGGCCGCTTTACTAATATTCTAGTGGATGAGTTTCAGGACACTAACAGTATTCAATATGCTTGGATCCATCTGTTGGCAGGGGAAACAGGCAAAGTGATGATTGTTGGGGATGATGATCAATCTATTTATGGTTGGCGTGGGGCGCAAGTTGAGAATATTCAGCGTTTCCTGAAAGATTTTTCCGGTGCTGAAACTATCCGTTTGGAACAGAATTACCGTTCCACCAGTAATATTCTGAAAGTTGCCAATACATTGATTGCCAATAACAGTGATCGTCTGGGTAAAAATCTGTGGACTGATGGTGTAGAGGGTGAACCCATCTCCCTTTATTGTGCATTTAATGAACTGGATGAAGCCCGCTATGTGGTTAGCCGGATAAAAAACTGGCTTGAAAATGGTGGTGCCTTGAAAAACTGTGCCATACTTTACCGCAGCAACGCTCAGTCCCGTGTACTGGAAGAGGCTCTGTTACAGGCATCAATGCCATACCGTATTTATGGTGGTCAACGATTCTTTGAACGTCAGGAAATTAAAGATGCACTGGCTTACTTGCGTCTGATCGCCAATCGTCATGATGACGCGGCGTTTGAACGTGTGGTGAATACGCCTACCCGTGGTATTGGTGACAGAACTTTAGATATTGTGCGCCAAGCGGCTCGTGAACGGCAGCAAACGTTGTGGGACTGTTGTCAGATATTGCTTCAAGAGAAAGTGCTGGCTGGGCGTGCCGCTGCTTCCTTACAACGTTTTATTGAACTGATTGACGCATTATCAATAGAAACTGAAGATATGCCATTGCATGTTCAGACTGACAGGGTTATCCGTGATTCTGGCCTGCGAGCAATGTATCAACAGGAAAAAGGTGAAAAAGCGCAGGCGCGTATTGAAAACCTTGAAGAACTTGTCACGGCGACTCGTCAGTTTAGCTATCAGGAAGAGGATGAAGATTTGACGCCATTGCAGGCGTTTCTTTCCCATGCTGCGCTGGAATCGGGAGAAGGGCAGGCCGATGCCTATCAGGATTCGGTGCAACTGATGACATTACATTCGGCTAAGGGACTGGAATTCCCACAGGTATTTATTGTTGGCATGGAAGAAGGCATGTTTCCAAGCCAGATGTCGATTGAAGAAGGTGGACGTTTGGAAGAGGAACGTCGCTTGGCTTATGTGGGTCTGACACGTGCAATGGAAAAGCTGACAATCACTTATGCCGAAAGTCGTCGTTTATATGGCAAAGTGGTTTATCATCGGCCATCTCGTTTTATTGGGGAACTGCCGTCAGAATGTATTGAAGAAGTTCGGTTACGTGCGACAGTATCTCGTCCAGTTAGCCATGGTCGGTTGGGTACACCCATTAGTGCCAATGATAGCGGTTATGCTCTAGGACAACGTGTTCGTCATCCTAAATTTGGTGAAGGAACCATTGTCAATATGGAGGGTAGTGGTGAACATAGCCGATTGCAAATTGCGTTTCAAGGGGAAGGGATTAAGTGGCTGGTTGCTGCTTATGCCAGACTTGAAATGGTCTGAAAATAATATCCAGGTTGAATGTTGACAGGCTTTTTCTTCTAAGCGTAACATTCGCGCCTTACGATCACGTAGGGAGTAAAGGAGACTTATGATACATGCTGAGCGCATTTAAGTTAGAGAATAATCGCCTGCTCCGTCTTGAGTTTGAAGAGGGAGAAAAGTTATCTGATTCCTTATGGGTAGATTTGGTTGAACCAGGAGAGCAAGATAGGCTGCAAGTTCAAAATGAATTAGGCCAAATTCTGGCAACCCGACCGGAACTGGATGACATTGAGGCGTCGGCGCGTTTTTTTGAAGATGAAGACGGGATACACGTCCACTCATTTTTTTACTTTGAAGACGCGGAAGACCATGCTGGCAACGCAACAGTTGCATTTACTATTCGTGATGGTCGTCTCTATACGTTGCGAGAGCGGGAGCTCCCTGCGTTCCGATTGTATCGTATGCGTGCTCGTAATCAGACATTAGTTGATGGTAATGCTTATGAAGTGTTGATGGATCTGTTTGAAACCAAGATCGAGCAGTTGGCTGATGTTATCGAAAATATTTATAGCGTGCTGGAATCTCTGAGCCGAGTCATTATGGAAGGGAAACAGGGTGATGAGTTTGATATTGCCTTGTCTAGTCTTGCTGAGCAGGAGGATATTAGCTGGAAGGTTCGCTTATGTCTTATGGATACTCAGCGTGCGCTTAACTTCTTGGTGCGACGGGCCCGTTTGCCGGGGGATCAACTGGAACAGGCTCGTGAAATCTTGCGCGATATTGAATCGCTGTTGCCACATAATGAATCTTTGTTTCAGAAAGTTAATTTCTTGATGCAGGCGGCAATGGGTTTTATCAATATTGAACAGAGTAGGATTATCAAAATCTTCTCGGTTGTCTCTGTGGTATTCCTGCCGCCAACGCTGGTGGCTTCCAGTTATGGCATGAACTTTGAATTTATGCCGGAGCTGCACTGGACATTTGGTTATCCGGGAGCAATTGGTTTAATGATTGCTGCCGGCCTTGCGCCATATCTCTATTTTAAGCGGAAGAATTGGCTTTAATATATGACTGCCGTAATTGTTATATTGCGGCGGTCATAATAGAGATATAAAAACAGTACGTTAATAGTTTAATCATCTGTTTGTGCAGTATTGGGTTTTATTATTATTTTAAAAAGTTGATTATTGAGTGTAAACGATATTAACATTATTATAAAATTCTTATTCCATATGGTTTATATAATCTCTGATTGGATATATAACTTGGAATGCTTTTGTTTTAAAAGAAGATTTTGCTATTATTTTCTATCTTTAATATAGTTGAAGTTTTAATTTTTTAATTAAAGTGTTATTGACCTTAATTCTGTGATTTTTATATCAGATATGAAAGCAGAATTAATGAAATTAAAATATTTTTTTTGAAAAAATAGTATTTAATTATTAAAGATAAAGTAGATGTGACGATAAAAGGCATTAATTTACAAAATAGAATTAGCTTATTTTATCATATGTACTTAATCATACGAATCGCTGTCCCTAATTGAGTGTATTCTTTTCCTAAACGTTCAAAGCCAAGGGCAATATAAAACCTTTCTGCTTGAGGATTAGCCAGCACCTGTAATGATGCTTTGCCTTTTCGATGAAGATCATTCAATGCGATTTGCACTAACTGCTTGCCAATACCCTGATGCCAAGAGTCCGGTTCAACAAATATTCCATCAAGCTCTGCATTTCCATCAGATAGTGGCAATACAACACAAAATCCCAAAATAACATCAGCTTGCTCCGCAATATGAACATATCCTGCTTCAATATGTTTCATAGGCAGTTCTATCATATGGGGATTTGCTAGTAATAATTCCCTATCTTCTTCCCATATGAGAGATGCACGTAATTGCAGAGCTTCAAGGGCAATTTGTTCGGTTGTACTGGCTAATCTGATGGTTATTCTCATTATTTTGCTACCTCTGCAATCTGCGCTGTGTGTACACGGCATCTAGTGTAAACAGCACTAATGCAGCCCAGATAAAGCCGAAAGTAATCAGACGGTCAGTGCCTATTTGTTCACCATAAACCAAGGTTGCTAGCAGGAACATCAGCGTTGGGCCGACATACTGAAAGAATCCCAGTGTGGATAGACGCAGGTGGGCAGCGGCTTCGGTGAATAACAGTAGTGGCACAGTAGTGATAATGCCCGCCGCAATCAGCAGTAAATTCAGTGTCGTTGGGTTGGCAGTTAAATCACTGGTTGGGGTGTTGGCAAAACCAAATAGGTAAATGGCGGCAACCGGCAGTAACCAGAGTGTTTCAATCGTCATGCCCGTTTGAGCGTCAACATTCATCTTCTTACGAAGTAGGGCATACAGGGCAAAAGTGACAGCCAAACTTAATCCAATGACCGGTATAGAACCAAATTGCCATAATTGGATTAACACACCGGTGAAGGCCAGAATAACAGCAGCCCATTGCGTACGGCGGAAACGTTCACTCAAAAACAACATACCAAACAAAACGTTAACCAGTGGGCTAATGAAATAACCCAGGCTGGCTTCCAGCATATGGCCGTGATTTACCGCCCAGATGTAAATCAGCCAGTTACTGGCAACGATAGTAGCCGTCACTGCCAGTAATAGCACTTTCTTAGGTTGATGGAAAACTTTGACTACCTGTGACCAGTGACGGTTCAATGTTAGCAGTAGCAACATAAAGAAAAATGACCAAATGACCCGATGGGTCAGGATTTCGTCAGCAGGTACTTGCTGGATATGCTTAAAATAAACTGGCGCGATTCCCCAGATAAAACAGGCACCGAAGGCGTACAGAACGCCTTTAGTCGTTTGTGGCTTGTTCATATTGTCCTGATGTTAAATAGAAGGTGGAAAAAGTGTTACGGGTTTTTAGCCCGTTAACATGAAAATAATATGTCACCGGGCTGAATATTACGCAAGCGATTAAAATTATATTGTTATCCTACCAGATAGGTCGCTGTTACACTGGCGATATGGGCTCTCTGCTCATTATGAAGTTCAGCTCTGGCGACAGAAACTTTATTGCCATTGCGGATAATACTACTGGTGGCAGTGAATAATTCACCCCGGCCGGGGCGTAGATAATCCACTCGCAAATCAATCGTCCCCATTGTTGATAATCGCTTTGCTAATTCTTCTCGTGATGCGGGTACCAGACGGGGCAAGGCGTTACCGATACAGACTAATCCACCACATACATCCAGTACTGATGCAACTACGCCGCCATGTAGAATCTCCTGTGCAATATTACCTACTAATTTACTTTGGTTACGAAATTGTATTTCTACGTAATCCGGTTCAAATCGGATTAGTTCAAGTCCTAATAATTGGTTAAAGGGCATATCGTGAACAAAAGCATTACCAATCACTTGTCGGGCTTCTTCCAAGGTTAATAGCGTTGTAGACATTTAATTTTATTCCCAAATAAAGGTATGTGTTATCAATGTGACTTTATATAGTTAATGGATTGTTAATGTTATGCTTTTGTTGCTAATCTTGCCAGCTTGTAAGGAATTTCTGGTAATAATCTGAATGGATAATTGAATACAACGATAGGTAAGTTGAAACGGAAAATAATATTTGTGCTGGGATTTTACGTATTGAAAGTAGGTTATTTCATCCCCAAAGGATTGAAATCGCGTGTATATGTAAAAAAAGAAGGCAGTACTGTAGTCAGTGCTGCCTTATAGAATAGTGAGTATGTTACTCACTATTCTCCATGCTTATTGATATACCCGTTATCTTTCAAGTTGCCTCTTTGTTGGCTGCACTCACTCACCCCGGTCACATCGTTATCTATGCTCCCGGGGATTCGCTCCCTTGCCGTCGCGATGCATCTTGAAATCCATTGGGTATAGCTCTATTTTACAAATGATTAAATTTGGCAATTGGGTTAATCAGATTATCAGCAAACTGTAAACTTTGAGCCGGATCAGCTAAATCAAGCATCTGGCGGTTATTCGCTATTTGCAGACGATTTAGACAGCAGCGTTTAATCTCCGGTGTAAACAGATCGTAACGCACAAATTGTTCACTCAATTCGGGATGGTTGTGCTGATAGCTTAAAATACAATCTGCTACGGCCTGCCAGAAAAGATCCTGTGAGTAGTTACCCTGTTCATCCAGTATTGCAGCCAGATAGCGGAATATACCATCAAACACATCAGATAAGATGGTCAGTGTTTTCATATCTTCTGGCATGTCTACTTTGACTCGACTCGCTTTTTCCGGTAAATCGGCATCAGGGTTCATGACCAAAATTTCTTCTGCTAAATCTTTCATAAAGATGTGCTGTGGAACATGGTTTTCCAATACCAGGATGATATTTTCGCCGTGTGGCATAAACATCAAATCATAAGCGTACAGACAGTGTAACAGAGGAGCAAGATAACGCTCTAAATAGCGATGTAACCATTCTTGAGTAGACAGGCCGGATGCTGAAATTAACGCAGGCAGCAGGGCATTCCCTTGCTGATCACTGTGTAATAACGCAGCCATTGTCATCACTTGTTGCCCAGGCTCAATTAATTGCAATGGGTTTTCTCGCCATAGTGCCGCCATCATTTTTTTATAAGGCGTATCGCTACTGATTGCTTGCTCGTAATAGCTGTTTTTGAAGCCAACGCTGGCGACTTCTCGTAAAATTTTAAAACGATAATGTTGCAAGATGGGATCTTGTGTTACCAAATCGAATAGCCAATCGTTAATGCCTGGCGTCGTCGCCATGTAGTAAGGTGATAAACCGCGCATGAATCCCATGTTCAGAATGGATAGCGCCATTTTCACATAATATCGCTGAGGATGACTGCGATTGAATAGGGTGCGGATTGACTGTTGTGCCTGATAGGTATCAGCACCAATACCAAGGTAGACCAATTTCTGATTAGCGATATCAGGCGCAAACACTGATGCCAACTTGTTCTGCCATTGCCAAGGGTGAACAGGCATCAGTAAGTAATCCTCTGGATTAAGGTTAAGCGCGATCAACCGTTGGTCAAATTCAGCCATTGTGGTTGTGCCTAGCTCCTGTTCCAGCAACTGTTGATAATTGAGTTGCTCTATACAAGCAAAATGTGCCTTGCTCTTATGTGCGGCCAGCCATACTAAATGCATGGCAGAGGCGGCTTCGGGGCTAAAGTTCTGAAAATCACCAATATCAAAACCAATCCGGCCATTGTTGGCGACGAAAGAAGGGTGTCCTTCCATCATCTCCCCTTCCAGCGCTTGAAAATCAGTGTTCACCAGATCCATTGCACTGATACCGACTCTGTTATGCTTAAAAGCGCTGCTATAGAGAGTGCTAGTAATTTCTTCCAGATAGGTAGGCATCACGACGTCGCTAATGCCAAGTTGTTGTTTGAACTCAATAATGAATAGCAAGGAATCGAGTGCTGCTGTTTCTCCACTGGCATTTTTCTGTAACGAATTGGCATCAATCAGCCAGTGATCCAGTGCCATACGCCGTGCCCGGAAAGTATAGCTGACTAGGTGGTCAGCACTATCCAAACGGTAATGGTGATATCCGTCACTATCTGCTTTTTCAGTTAACTGCTGAGGCGCGAGTAAACATTCATGTGAAAATTCAGAAATAGCTTTACACAAGTGCAGACGATTAACTTTCTGCCAGACCGCCGGTTGTAAGTGTGTAGCATTTGTTATCAATGAGCCTGAGGGGGTTGATGTTGTCGCTTGGTGTTCCCGCTGTAACGCGATTTGATGTTGCTCTCTGGTGCAAAAAGCTAACTTGGCGGTTTTATTAGGTAATACCAATGCCTTCTGATAAACAAAACCCGCCTGCAAATTAAGCTTGTGAATTTTCTCATTACGTATATCGGGTTCAACTACAATGCGAGCCACAGTAGGATCGCTAAAAATAAAGGCCATGATGGTTTGGAAAATTCCCCAGGTGAAATGCCTTATTTTTTCTTGCGGTGGTGCAACCAGAATATGCATTCCCATATCATCTGGGTGTGCCGGATAATATTTTCCAATCAGATCATCTTGTGCACGATAACACTCTAATAGAAAAGCAGGTTGCCCCAGATATATTCCAATAAATACACTTCCCGGATAGCGGGATTCTAAATCATAATAAAATTCCCAGACTTGTTGATCAGTATTGTTTTGCATTCCCCAATAATGGGCGTAATCCCGATTAACCCAGTCAGTTAATACGGGAATGTCCCGTTCCAGATCCAATGGACGTAATGCAAAGCTGCCTATTTCAGGCAAGGATTTTTCAAACAGCGTAGGATTAAAGACGGACATTAGTATGCTCCTTCGGTGTCAACGCTGAACTGTTGGAAAGCGATACTTTTCTCAATCGGATAATGTTCAATACCGGTAATTTCATAAATCAGGCAGGAGTTGCGATAACAAGCCATCCCCAGATCCGGTGTGACGAAACCGTGGGTATGTAATTCTACATTCTGTATGAAAATGGTATTGTTGCGATCAATGCTGTAATTACGCTGTACACCATAACGTCCTTTTTCATCCCAACGGATAAGGTGACGTACACCTTCAATAAAAGTTGGAGCCTGATACTGATAGCCAGTTGCCAGAACGACCCCTTCGGTATCCAGAGAAAATGCTTGCTCTTGCTCATGTTGGAATAACATTAATGTCAGGTCGCGCTCATTTTTAGCATGGCTAATTTGTCGTAACTCACTATTGGTATATAAATTAACGTTTAATTTGCCGTTTAACCTTTTGGTGTACATTAAATCGAAAATATCGTTGATTAATGAACTATTAATGCCTTTATAAAGCTGTTTATGGGACAGATTCAATGCATCCCGTTTTTCTTCCGGGAGGTTATAGAAATAATCTACATATTCTGGTGAGGTCATTTCTAATGTCAGCTTGGTATATTCCAGCGGGAAAAAACGTGGTGAACGAGTAAGCCAATTAAGTTGATAATCGAATCTGTCAATATCACTGAGCAAATCGTAGAAAATCTCTGCGGCACTTTGTCCACTACCCAGAACAGTAATGGATTGCTTTTGTTGTAAGGCTGCTTTGTTCTTCAAGTAATTACCAGATGTCACCATCTGATCAGAGAAGGGTTGGCAACACTTTGGAATATAAGGTGCAGGTCCGGTACCCAATACCAATTTTTTACAAACAAATTGGTGTTGCTGCCCAGTTAACGTATCTGAACAATGTAATGTATATAGCGAGGCATGTTCATCATAGCTAATGCTGTCAACGCGTGTGTTAAAGCGTAAATTGGATAACTGTTCTACCGCCCACTGACAATATTGGTTGTATTCCTTACGCATCAGGAAAAAACTTTCCCGGATATAAAAGGAATATATTCTTCCTTTTTGCTTAATATAATTAAGGAAGCTGAGTGGATGAGTGGGTGATGCCAAGGTCACCAGATCTGACATAAAAGGGGTCTGCATGGTGGAGTTTTCCAACATCATTCCCGGATGCCAATCAAAGCCCGGTTTTTGATCAATGAACAGGCTATGGACATCTTTTAGTGGTTGAGTTAAACAAGCCAGTCCGAGATTAAAAGGACCTATTCCAATGGCGATAAAATCATAAGGGCGAGTTGTCATAAAAGTTTCTCCTGGTAAACAGTATTAATCTCATTAATTGTTATTATGGGTTGCCAGAAAATCATTTCCGTGCATTACAATGTTATGCACAATTTCTTGTAGATGTTGTTGGCTCGTTGTTGGGTTAAGGAACGTAAATTTTAAATATTGTCGGCCATTGACTTTGGTACCCGCAATAACGGTATTACCCTCACGGAATAGCGATTTACGAATGGCTGCATTGACGGCATCAATATCTGCATCAGGTAATTTTTGTGTAGGAATAAAACGGAAAACTAAAGTACTTAACTCTGGATAATGAATCAGTTCAAAATAGGGATTCTGTGCCATTAATCGGTAGGCATCCTGAGCTGTATCGACAACTTTATCAAAAGCTTGTCCAAGTTGTTTTGCGCCCATAATTCGTAATGTCAGCCACATTTTCAATGCATCAAAACGGCGAGTTGTCTGGATACTTTTATTGACCAGATTGGGTGTACCCTCTTGTGAGGCACTGAGTGGATTTAAATATTCGGCATGATAAGTCAGATGGGATAAATGCTTCTTATTTTTGACAAAGAAAGCACTGCAACTGACGGGTTGGAAAAATGATTTATGGTAATCCACAGTGACAGAATCCGCCAAATTAATGCCTTCCAGTAGATGAGAACGACGAGGCGAAACCAGTAAACCGCATCCGTATGCCGCATCCACATGTAGCCAAGTGTCATACTGTTTGGCGATAGCAGCGATAGGATGAAGTGGATCAATACTGCCGAAATCCGTGGTACCGGTCGTAGCGACAATGGCAAAAGGAATGTTGCCCTGTGCGACACATTGGTTAATGCATTGTTCCAATGCTTCAGGGTCCATGCGGAACTCACTGTCATGAGGAACAGAGACAACGGCGTTATATCCCAAGCCAAGGATAGCAGCGGCTTTTTGTGTACTGAAATGACTGACTGTCGAGGTAAAAATACGCAGTTTATGGAAATCTGCCGGCAGACCATGTAACTGATTTTTATGTTCAGGATCGCGTTGATGACAAAAATGGTCCCTTGCCAGTAACATTGCCATCAGGTTTGACTGAGTACCACCGCTGGTAAAGATACCGTCGGCATTTGTACCCAATGCCATTTTATCTCGTGTCCAGTCGAGAACCTTCTGCTCTATTAATGTCCCACCAGCACTTTGATCCCAGGTGTCCAATGATGAGTTAATCGCTCCTATAATGGTTTCTGCCAGAACAGCAGGTAATACTAGTGGACAATTAAGATGAGCAACATATTTTGGATGATGAAAATAAACAGCATCTTTAAGATAAAGTTGTTGTAGCTCATCTAAGGCCAGGTTTAAAGAGGTCAGAGGAAGATCTAAATTCACTTTAGAAAATAGTGGAGATAATTCATGGGGTAATATCCCACTGAAAGGTCTATCTACCCGTTGTAATATTCTCTTTATCCTAGTAATGACATTATAAGCGTCATCAAGATAATTTTCAGCACTATTCATATTTAAGAAATATCTGGAAAAATCTTCGTCCGTGATATGATTATCTTCTGTGAGTTCATGGTTTAATAGCAGAGTGTCGCCGTACATTATATATCCTTGTCATCTCATATAATAGGTTATAGTTTGGTTATTGCCCAATATAATTGATTTTATTATGTGTAATATTTGTTTGGATTAAATCATAATAATCTCTTTCTGCTGGAGCAGATAAGAATTAAAATTCATAGAATAGAATGTTAATTTTTTATTTCTGCTTTGGATTCCAAAGGGCAATCATGGCAATTACCGACGCTAGGTAGTTTATTCCTCTGACAACAACTGCGACGTTGCATATTGTTATGCCGTAAAATAACAGTACGGTAAAGTGGGTTATTTCTACCATCAGGGAGTTGTGGTTCCATAAAAAGACCATTTATAATTTCTTGATATAATGTGCTATTTATTCTTGAGCTGAATTCGGCAAGATACCAATACATGAGATAACCGATGTTATTCCACAGAAGCCGTCCATTTATCCTTTGATATGATTCAATCTTCTCGCATACGGGAATGATATGGCGATCTAATAGAGAATAATGGCGATGCAGTAATGATGAAGGTGTTTCATTCAGCCAGGTTAAATTATAGTAAAAAATATCTGGCCTGCCGCTGTCATGGAATTCAACTTGAAAAAGATTGTAATGGGTATCCACTGCTTGTGGATATTCTAGTAACATTAGCATCATCGGGGGAATAACCAAACCAAAATACCATTGTGTCCATAAGGAATAAAGAGCTTTCTGGTTAGGCTTTATATCATTGGTACCGTAATATTCATCTTGGTAGCGCTGAATTAATACTGGAAACTTCTTTGTATCTGACCACTGGGGAAAACTCATGCTGGTAGCAGGGATATTATCTGCATTTACTCTCATTGTGGCAGTAAAATGACTAAATGTTTGTTCAAATAACTGGATGATATCTTCAATTACCACTGTGGTTAAAGGGGTAACTGAATGCTTTGTATTTGACACCACCAACTCCCTGTTTACATGTTCATACTAGCTGATTGTAGTATCTTACATATGACTAATCATTGTAAATATAATTATGATAATTATTATTATTATCATTGTTATTATCAAGTAGTAAGTCTTTTGGGTGCCTATATTGCTTGTTAATACGACAGAACCATAGGCAGCTTATTTCCCGTTCAGATAGGATTGTATCTTGGGATAATCAATGGCTTACCAGATTCTGGATCGCAAATAATACGGCAGGCGAGACCAAACACATCAGCGATACTCTGCTCGTTGATAATCTCTTCTGGCACACCTTCGGCGTAAATTTTGCCATTTTTCATCATAATTAAATGTGAGGCGTAACGTAGTGCCAGGTTAATATCGTGTAGTACTAGCACCAACGTTTTCCCCTGTAAATATAGACGCTGACAGAGATCGAGCATTTCAATCTGATGAGTGATATCCAGATAAGTGGTTGGTTCATCTAACAGTACAATGGGTGTTTGTTGTGCCAATGTCATAGCAAACCAGGCGCGCTGGCGCTGACCACCGGAAAGCTCACTCACTAACCGTTGCGACATCTCCTGGAGTTCGACCGCATATAAAGCGTCGTTAACTGCTCGTTCATCTTCTGCTGACCACTGTCGTAAAAAGGATTGGTGAGCGTAACGTCCACGTGAAACCAAATCGTATACTGTCAACGCTTCGGTGATGGTTGCCCCTTGTGTTAGCAGAGACAGCTCACGTGCTACCGCTTTTGGCTTGTAATGTCGAATATTGTTCCCATCAAGCAGGATTTCACCGTGCTGTGGCGTTATACCTCGGCTAATGGCGCGTAGTAGGGTCGATTTTCCACAACCATTCGGGCCAATGATGACGCTGAATTCACCATCACGAATAGAAATATTTAGGCACTCAACAATCGTTTTCTTGCCGTATGCTAGCGAAAGCGCTTGGGCTGTTAGTCGTGAGGCGGTGGTTGAGGAATTCATATCGAATGACATGACTTTGTTCTCCTTAATTCAGCGTACAGCAAATACATCAAATAGACACCGCCTACCCCTGCGGTGATAACTCCTATTGGCAGACGCGCCGAAGTAGGAAGTAGCAAAGTAATTAAATCGGAAGCAAGCAGTAATAATGCTCCCACCAGTGCCGAGCAGAATAGCGCAGTGCCTTTGGCCCGTACTAAGCGGCGGGCGATTTGTGGAGCAGAAAGTGCGATAAAAGCCACCGGCCCGACAACCAGTACCGCCATTGAGGCCAGTATGACCGCCAGTAACAAACTCATAAGCTGAATTATACGTACTGATACACCGAGCGTATTAGCAACTTCATAGCCGAGATTGACGTAGTTTAATTGTCGGCCTAGCCAGAGTAGAAAGGGGACAAACAGTATCATCGTTCCATAAATTAACCCAACATCTTGCCAGCGTCGGTTGGCGAGGCTACCGTGCAGCAGCGAAGCAAGTTGTTGCGCCTGTTCAAGGCGCACATTCGAGATAGCAAAATTAACAAATGCCATGCAAAGAGCGGCGATAGCAATTCCAGAGATGACAATCCTGGTTGTCTGCATCTGTCCGGAGCTGCTAATGTTTCCGGCATATACCAGTAGTACAGCAAAGCTAGCTCCTAGCAGCGCACCTAAAGCAACGGGTAGTACTCCAGGCCAGATGATCAGGGTGGTGACTATCCCTGCGGCAGCACCGGCATTGACGCCGATAATATCCGGGCTCCCGAGTGCGTTGCGGGTCGTCAGTTGAAAAAGTGAACCTGAGAGCGCCAGCGTTGCACCCGCTCCGATAGCCACTAATGCGCGGGGTAAACGTAGCTGTGTGAGAATAAATTCCTGATAGGGGGTTGAGGTTGTTAGCCAGGGGTTATCGATACCTTGCTTACCCAGTACCAGAGAGAGATAAAACAGCACAGCGAGCAGTAGCAATATCAATAAGATGGCTCTTTGGGTCCGTTGTGGAGGTACAAGAAAAACAGCAGTTCCCAACATGAAGGTTCGAGTTTTTGCCGGTCTAGATGGGTTAATCTGCGACATAATTAACTCCACGATAGGTTTTAATAACCAGATAGAGCAAAGGTCCACCAATTCCTGCGGTGATAATTCCCACCATGATCTCCCCGGGTGCTATCACCAACCGCGCCAGTATATCGGAAGTGAGCAAGAGGCAAGGCCCGGCGAACAGGCAATAGGGTAATAGCCAGCGGAAATCGCTGCCAACTAAAGCCCGCATCAAGTGGGGGGCAGCCAAGCCAATAAAGGCAATAGGGCCTGCCATAGCGGTAGCTACTGCCGCCAGCATAGTAGCAGTAATAAGCGACAACACGCGGGTGCGGGCAACATTAGCGCCAAGTGAGCTGGCAATGCCTTCACCAAATACCATCACATTTAGGGAAGAGCTGAGTGAAAGGGCCAATATTAAGGCAAATAACAGATAGGGTATCAGTGAACTCGCTTCTGCCAGAGACATTGCGCTAAGTGATCCAATCGTCCAGAAGCGATAACTATCCAGTATATGCGCATTCATTAATACGAAACCTTGCACAAAAGCAAATAGGCAGGCGTTAATAGCGGCACCAGTCAATACCATGCGTGCTGGATTGCTATTACGTTGTCCTCCACTGAGCAGGTAGAACAGCAATGTAGCCAGACTAGCGCCAATAAATGCTGTCCAGAAGCGCGGAAGCTCATCCAGTATGGGTATGAAAGAGAAACTGACAACCACCGCAGCAGCCCCGGCGTTAACACCCAGTAAACCCGGCTCGGCTAGTGGATTACGCAGCAATCCCTGTGTTATGGCACCGGAAAGCGCTAGGGCTGCACCGGCCATGATGCCGATTAATGTGCGTGGTTTGCGGGCATTGATGACCAGATCGCTATAGCTACCACTGTCGCCCAACCAATAGTGATGCCATATAGTTGATAACGGTAACATTTTTGCGCCCAGACTCAGACTGGCAGTAATACAAATCAAGGTCAGCAGTATCATAAGACCCAAGCCAAGTAGCAGTACGAATCGCCGTTTAGGATTTGTCATGATGATTTAATTGCCTCTGCCAGCACGGGCATAAATTGCGATAAGCCCCAGCGCAAACTAAGTGGTGTACCGTAAGACATAGCAACAACCAATGATTGGTCAGTTAGTGGGATATAACCTCCCTGATGCACGGCACGGATAGATTGAAACAGTGGCTGTGCTTCTACTGCTTTACGTTCTTGTTCATTATTGAACCAAGTCACTAAGATATCAGCGCCATTAAGATAATCCGCATTTTCCAGTCCTATATTAGCGGCGAAACTGCCGAAGGGATCGGCTAATGTGCTGACTGATGGCAATAGTGTCAAACCAAGGTGTATTAAAGTATCGACGCGAGGATCGCCTCTGACGTATACCGATAGCATGTTACTGCTGATACCTGCTTTGATGTAGGCGAAAGTGTAGCCACTGATATGCGGGATGGTATTACCTGATTCGCGTAATATGACATCCAGTTCAGTAGCGAGTTGCTCTCCTTGCGGCTGTTTATCTAGCGCACGAGCAATTAATTCAATCTGTTGTTGTGGTGTTGTGAGCCAAGGGGCAGATGGATAAGCGATCACTGGGGCGAAATATGATAAATGGTCATAAATCTCTTGGGTGATGCCTGATTGGGTTGCCACAATCAGATCAGGCTTAAGGCTAATGACCTTCTCAATGTCTAATTCGGGGTACATATCTATCACAGTAGGCAAAGTCTCGCCACGCTGTTGTATCGCTTGTTTGAACCACGGCAGATAGCCTTGTTCATCCCCGCCCCAACGATGGGATTCAATCCCGACAGGGACGATACCAAGATCCAGTACGATATCTTCCGCTCCTGCGCCCAAGGTAACAACACGTTGGGGTTGATGTGGAATCACCGCCGTACCCAATGCGGTAGTTATTTCTTTAGGATAACCAAGCTTATCTGACGATACATTGTCTGTTCTGGCTGGCTTATCACAGCCAGCCAGCAGACTGACCAACAGCACTGACAGTACGGCAAACCCTTTGTAACGCTTCAATTTCATTGTTTGCTTTCCTTCAAATAAATAGAAACATAAGGTTTGCTGCCCGTAGTGCTATGTAGTGCTATAACAAACTCAGAACTTATAACGCAAGATCGCTTCGATGTTGCGAGGTGCGCCATAGTAATACTGAGAATATTGGCCGAACTGAGTGTAGTAGGTCTTATCAAAGACGTTATTCAGGTTAACCGTCAAAGAGAGATCCGGTGTGAATTGATAACGGCTCATTAGGTTAACCACAGCAAAGCTGTTTTGTTCCGCTTGCATTGATGTCTTCCCAGGCCCATCAACAGTCAACCAGGTTTTATCCTGCCAGTTAACACCACCACCGATGGTCAGATTACTCATCGCACCTGGCAGGGTGTAGGTGGTAAACAGTTTAAACAACCTGTTTGGCGTATTGGTATTGATTCGCACACCATTAGGATCTGTTGCGCGGAATTGCGTGTAACCAGTATAAAGACGCCAGTTATCTGTCAGTTGACCACTGATCTCTGCTTCAAACCCGCGAGTTTTGGTGCCATCTACTGCATAGTAAGCAGTGGAGTTGTCCGGTAACTTCACGGTACCTGCCTGTGGCAGATTATCCTGACGGATTTCAAACACCGATAGTGAGTAATCAATACCGTTATCGAAAGCAACACCTTTTAGACCCGCTTCGTAGTTTTGTCCAGATACTGGGGCAAGTAACTGATTATTGCGGTCGCGGCGGTTTTCTGGGTTGAATATCCCGGTATAACTGGTGTAAACCGACAAGTCTTGAGTGATGTTATAGATCAACCCACCGTAAGGAACAAATTCGTCACTGTAGCTGGCATTTTGTGGGGTATTGAAATTATCACCGCGTGTTTGCCAACTGGTGACTCGGCCACCGAGAATCAGTGTCAGCGGATCTGCCAGAGAAATCTGAGTGACTGCATAACCTGCGGTCTGTTCATTACGGCCTTTTGAACCATTGGATCGTGTTTTGCTCCAGTCTGGCTCTGGATATTGCCAGCCAGAAGCGGTGAAATCACCTAGTCCAGAGCAGTTACGCTTGAGCATACAGGTGGCATAAAAATAATCGTTCTGGAAATCCTGTTGCTGATGGTTCAAACCGAAGCTGACATGATGAGTTCGGTTAAACAACCGGTAGTCACCGTTCACTTGTAGATCGTAGTTCTTCTGACGTCGACTGCCATCGATAAGTGTCATGTTACCCGGTACCATACCGATATTGGTGCTGCGGTTAGGAAAACTTGTTGCCCACAGGACTTTTTGGTCCAGAGCATTATTATCATAAGTAAAGGTACCTTTCACACTCCAGCCGTTGTCAAAGTTATGTTGCAGGCTGGTGAAAGTAGAGAAGGTCCGAACCTTTGAAAAAGTCCAATCAGGTGCATAGCTGTCGCTGCGTTTATAATCTGTTTTGCTGCCGTCTGCAAAGTAGATCGGAAAACCGCCAAACATACCGCCACGAGTATGATTACGTTGATAATCAGCGCCTATAGTCAACAACGTATTTTCTGTCAAATCCGCTTCAAGAATGCCATAGAACGGGTATTTTTCGTGATTATTGCGATCAATAAAGGAGTTGGCTCCTTGATAAGCTGTGATAAAACGTCCGCGTAGGTTGCCACTGTCGTTTAATGGGCCAGAGAGATCAAGGCCAGTGCGCCATTTATCCCAAGAACCGGCGCCGGCAGAGAATTCGCCACGGAAATCACGGGTTGGTCGTTTACGAGTCAGGTTAACCGCTGCCGAAGGATTGCCTGGGCCAACCATCAAACCGGCTGCCCCACGTACCACTTCGATACGATCAAACAGGTCAGTGTCTAGGAGATTGTCGCCATAGTTAAAGCGGGTGTCGTAGTAGGTAGCAACCCCATCACGCAGGATGTTATTGATAGACATGCCACGAGAAGTAAACCCGAAACGATCGCTATCAAACTGGCGTACGCTCATACCGGTTGTGCTATCGATGACGCTATTAACACTGTCCAGATTTTCGTCAAGCATACGTTGTTTGGTTATGACACTGACGGTTTGTGGCGTTTCACGAGCTGAAAGATTTAGGCCGGTGGCGGTGACCATCGAAGTGGTATTGTACATACCGGTATCTTCGGTCACCCCTTCATTTTCTGATTGTGAAGCGGTGACAATAATCGTGCTTTCATTTTGGGCAGCGGTTTTATCGCTTTTACTCTGTGCACTTTCCGCGATTGCATAGCTATTTCCCATCAATACTAACTGTATAGTCATTGCAAGAGTTGTTTTTTTTATCATGGAATCCTTTTGCAAAAACGGATACATCACTTTCTTATTATTCATCCCATCCCCAAATTAAGTCTTTTAGTACTTATCTATGTTGATATTTTTATTTATTGCTGCTCTGCCTGATGAAGAGCAACCGAGTATTCATGGCGTAAAGCGTATAGCGGGTTAACTAAAGTTCCGGCGAATTTAAGATTCTTTTCACGGTCGTCGAGATCGATCATCTGTTGATTGTTTGCCATTTGCAGACGGTTCAGACAGGTACGAATAAATTCCCGCTTAAACAAGTCGAACTTGCGGAATTTTTCAATCTGATGCAGATGTTGTGATTGATAATTATGGACACAACGGGCAACCAGTAGCCAGAAACGCTCTTCGGGTAGATTGAGATCTTTTTGCAGCAGCGGAATCAGGTAGCGGAAGAAGCAATCGAAGATATCAAGGAAGATGTAGTTAATTTTCATGTCGTCTTCGATAGTGACGTGCAAGAAATTAATCTCTTCAGGCAATTGGAGATCACCATTCAAAATAGCAATTTCTTCACCAATATCTTTCATCAACATTTTTGTCGGGCTGTTATTATCCAATACCAACATCAGGTTTTCGCCATGTGGCATAAATACCAGATCATAGGTGAAGAAAGAGCGCAGTAATGGAGAAAGGTAAGCATCGAGATAGCGTGACACCCACTCTTCTGCACTAAAACCGGAATCTTTTACCAAAGCCGCGACGACGGAATGACCTTGATAATCAACATGCAGTAACGAAGCCATTGTCATCAAGCGTTGGTTATCTTTCAACAGCGTCATTGGGCTTTCGCGCCACAGTGCTGACAACATTTTCTTATGGGGACTGTCCTTCTTAATGGCTGATTCAAAGTAGTTATTGAAATAACCGAGAGCAGCACGTTCCCGTAATACGGTAAAACCCTTCTGTTGGAAGAAACTGTCACTATGGACTAAGTTGCCGAGCCATTCATTGACTGATGGGGTTTTGACCATGCTGTGTGGATCAAGTCCGCGCATAAAGCCCATGTTCAATACGGATAGGGCAGTCTTAACGTAGTTCTTTTTCGGTTGAGTAATGTTGAAGAAAGTGCGGATAGATTGCTGTGCGAGGTAGCGATCATGACCTTCTCCAAGATAAATAATATGATTATTGGCAATATCTGCTGCAAAGCTGATAGCAATACGGTGTTGCCATTGCCAAGGATGGAGAGGCATCAGATAATAATCTGATGGACATAATCCCAGCATATTAAGGTGGCGTTCAAATTGCGCCGGCAGGTATTTCCCTAGTTCTTCTTCTATTAATTGTTGGTATGAAAGATCGGATAGTGCAGAGAAAGTAGCTTTATTCTTATGTACCGCAATCCAGATTAAAGTCACGGGGCTGGCGCTTTCAGGCGCATAGCGCTGATAATCATCGGCATCGAAACCAATTCGACCATTATTGGCGATAAAGACTGGATGACCTTCACTCATTGCCGTTTCAACGACTTGATAATCGGCATGAGCTAAATCTTGGGCTGTAAATCGGTTGTACTGATATTTAAAAGCGTGACCGTAGAGCGTACTGGATATCTCGTCGAGATAAATCGGCAGCATTTTTTCCGGGATTTCCAACTGCGGATGCAACTCAATAATGAGTTGAATAGCATCGAGTGGCTGAGATTGATTATCCCTGAATTTGGTTATGGAAGCGGCATCAATATCAATATGATCGAGCTGATAAGTTTCCGCTTGAAAATGGTATTGGTAGTCACCTATTGTCAGAGAGTACTGCTGCCGTCCATGATAGGTAGGATTAATTAATTTTTCGTGACATAGCTCACGTAATATTTTTGTCACCAGATGGCGATTGGCACGGAGCCAGTTCTCTGCGTTAAGATGCAGAGTGTGATTATTAGAGTTAATATGTAGTGAACTCATGGTGATAACAATCCCTATTCATAATCAAAAATCATATCCAACATAGTCGTTGTACACTGGAAACAAATCGGTACGCTTAATTCTGAAATTTTCGAATATAAGCATCCTTTTTCCAGATATTCATTCCGGTTCTCTTAGACAGGTAACTTTTGGGGTATTCAATTTTGATAACATTAATACAAATTATTATCATTAACAACTGTGTAAGTGTAGGGATTTGCTCTGGTTTTGTTTAAATTACAGGCAAAAATGGGGCATTATGGTGCTGCATTGGGATGAGTAAGGTAAATTAGGGGAGGATTTTTGATCGGCTATAACCTTTGAGTAAACCTGCTTTTGTATCGAGATGATGTTCAATGACATGCTGTAATTATTTCGAGAGTGAGATAGCATAATGCACAGGCGTTTTGCATGGCGTCTGTGATTTTTTAATATTGAGGAAAAGCGTGTCTACCGCAGAGGTCATTAATACGATATCACTGACAGAGCAGGTATTGCGGGAAACCTTTGGTTATCTGCAATTCCGTCTTGGTCAGCAACAGGTCATCAATACCATTCTTGAAGGGCGTGATTGTCTGGTCATTATGCCGACTGGTGGCGGTAAATCATTGTGCTACCAAATTCCAGCGCTGGTACAGGAAGGGGTCACTTTGGTTGTTTCCCCACTGATCTCTTTAATGAAAGATCAGGTGGATCAACTGCGGGCAAATGGCGTTGCTGCGGATTGCTTGAATTCAACTCAGGCCCGCGAACAGCAGATTGATGTGATTCGGCGTTGTCGTCAGGGCATGATTAAATTGCTGTATATCGCCCCAGAGCGCTTGATGATGGATAACTTCCTTGAGCAACTTCTGGAATGGCAACCTGCAATGCTGGCTGTGGATGAAGCTCACTGTATTTCACAGTGGGGCCATGATTTCAGGCCGGAATATCGGGCGTTGGGGCAGCTCAGGCAACGCTTTCCGACATTACCTGTCATTGCGTTGACGGCCACCGCAGATGAAACGACCCGCAATGATATTGTCCGACTACTGAATCTTAATAATCCGCTTATCCATATCAGCAGTTTTGATCGTCCCAATATTCGCTATACCTTGATAGAAAAATATAAGCCATTAGATCAACTGTGGCTATTTATTCGCGGCCAGAAAGGTAAAAGTGGCATTGTGTACTGCAACAGCCGCAGCAAAGTTGAAGAGATATCAGAGCGTTTACAAAAACGTGGCTTGAGTGTTGCCCCATACCATGCCGGGTTGGATAACAGCCAGCGTGCGCGGGTGCAGGATGCATTTCAGCGTGATGATTTGCAGGTTGTAGTGGCAACTGTGGCATTTGGTATGGGAATTAATAAACCCAATGTTCGGTTTGTGGTTCATTTCAATATTCCGCGTAATATCGAATCCTATTATCAGGAGACTGGGCGTGCCGGGCGTGATGGTCTGCCGGCGGAAGCGGTGTTGTTCTATGATCCCGCTGATATGGTATGGCTTCGCCGTTGTCTGGAAGAGAAAGAGGCGGGTACACAGCAGGATATTGAACGGCATAAGCTCAATGCAATGGGGGCTTTTGCCGAAGCGCAAACTTGCCGCCGTCTGGTGTTATTGAACTATTTTGGTGAAAGCAAACAAACCTCTTGTGGTAACTGTGATATCTGCCTTGATCCGCCAAAAAATTATGATGGCTTGGTGGATGCTCAAAAAGCGCTTTCTTGTATTTACCGGGTTGGGCAGCGCTTTGGTATTGGCTATATTGTTGAAGTGCTTAGAGGCGCGAATAATCAGCGTATCCGTGATATGAGACATGATCATTTGCCGGTTTATAGTATTGGTAAAGATCAAAGTCAGGAACACTGGGTGAGTGTATTGCGGCAGCTTATTCATTTAGGCTTTATCAGTCAAAACATCGCCAATTATTCTGCGTTACAATTAACAGAGGCGGCACGTCCAATATTGCGTGGTGAAGTTTCACTAAAATTGGCTGTTCCACGAATACAGAGCCTAAAAGGGCGCACTCAGCAAAGTAAATCGTATAGTGGTAATTATGATCGCAAACTGTTTGCCAAGCTACGCAAATTACGGAAATCTATTGCTGACGAAGAAAATATCCCTCCTTTTGTTGTATTTAACGATGTCACGCTGATTGAAATGGCAGAGCAATGCCCGGTTACGGAGGGTGAAATGTTATTAATCAACGGGGTAGGGCAACGGAAACTTGAACGTTTTGGTAATGTCTTTATGGCTTTAATTCGTGAACATCTAGAGGAGTTTGGATAGTCAGAGGGCAACTTATGACGCCAGAAATGTTAAAAGAAAGTTGGCTCAATCGTGAGACACAGTTCTCTGCTTTTGCCAATGGGCCTCTGTTAGATTTTTGGCAAGTCAGGAAGGAGTGTGATTTTATCGGTGTCGATAATGTCCTGATACGTTATGTCCGTTTTTGCACAACAATAAAAAATTATAGAGCGGTCATTATCTTTCCTGGCCGTAGTGAAAGTTATATTAAATACTCGGAAGTGGCATTTGATTTTTATCACCTTGGTTACGATGTTTTTGTTATTGATCATCGTGGACAAGGACGATCCAGCAGGATGCTCGAAGATTCACAAAAAGGACATGTAGAAAAATTTGATGACTATATTACTGACGTTGAGATATTTATAGAAAGAGAAATTCTTCCTCGTCATTATTCTCACTGTTATGCGTTAGCCCATTCAATGGGGGCGGCAATATTAGGGGGATTTTTATTACGTCACAGCCAGGTTTTTGATGCAGCGGCCCTTTCCGCTCCTATGTTTGGTATTAACTTTCCTATGCCGCGTTGGTTGGCAACTTTCTTGGTGAACCGGGCTGAAAAGCAGCCAGATATGCGCAACCATTATGCAGTACTAACTGGGAAATGGTACCCGTTGCCTTATTTACTTAACCTCCTAACGCACAGTTATGAACGTTATAACCGTTACCTCCGCTATTACGCGGATTATCCGGAATTACGCATAGGTGGCCCAACATATCACTGGATACGGGAAAGTATTTGGATTGGCGATATGCTGATAGAAAAAGCCGGAGAAATTGAGACACCATTGATGGTCTTAAAAGCCAGTGAGGATAAAGTCATTAATAATCAGAAAATACGGGCTTTTTGTGAATTACGTAGGAGAAAGAGGAGCTTCATTGAAGGGCCGTTACCGTTAATTATTCCGGGAGCGCATCATGAAATCCTATTTGAAAAAGATAAATTACGTAGCCAGGCACTCAACGCCATTTGTGATTTTTTTGACCAGAATTGATTCAATTATAGGAATGATAACTATGTATCACATTGTTGCTTCAGATTTAGATGGCACTTTGCTGTCTCCTGATCACAAATTAACTTCTTACACCAAGGAAACCCTTAATTTACTGACCGATAAAGGCATTCATTTTATTTTTGCTACCGGTCGTCATCATGTAGATGTTGCGCAGATCCGAGATGTTCTTGGTATTGATGCCTATATGATTACTTCCAATGGCGCTCGGGTACACAATGCTATGGGTGAACTGGTTTTCAGTCACAATGTTGATCCTGAGATTGTGCATGACTTGTGTCTAATGGAGTTTGATAACGCTGATATTCTGACGAATTATTATTGCCATGATCACTGGTACATGAATCGTGAATGCCCTGAGCAGAAAGAGTTTTTTCAGGAATCAGTGTTCCATTATCAACTTTTTGAGCGTGACAACTTTAAAACCGATGATGTATGTAAAGTTTATTTTACCTGCGGAGATCATGATCTATTAGTTACGTTGGAAGAGAAAATCAAAGCGCGTTGGGGTGATAGAGTCAATGTAAGTTTCTCGTTGCGCAATTGCCTGGAGGTTATGGCGGGTGGTGTTTCGAAAGGTCATGCACTTGAGCAGGTAGCTCAAGCTATAGGCTATAAGCTGAGTGATTGTATTGCTTTTGGCGATGGCATGAATGACTTTGAAATGCTGACGGTAGCAGGTAAGGGCTGTATTATGCAAGATGCTCACCAGCGCTTGAAAGATATCCTGCCAGATATGGAAGTGATTGGCTCAAACGCTGATGATGCGGTTTCCCACTATTTGTGCAAAATGTATCAGGTTTAATTTATTATCCACTGTAATTGCAGCGCTATTGGCGCTGTTTTTTCATTAATTTACTGTTTGTCATATTTATAACTCTGTCATCAAGGGGAGTATTTGTAGATCCCGCAAGCAGATTTCAATATCATTGGCTTTATTGATATGTTCTTGGTTTTCGATGTCAAAAATATCTTTTGTCGTGATAATCAATGAGCCTTTTTTGTCATTTTTATCAGAGATAGATATTATTTCTTCCGCCATTGGAACTAAAGTCGGGTCTATTTCTATTGGCAAATAGAGCATCCAGCCGGCACTTAAACGATCTGAGAAGACCTGTTTTCTTCTTATTCTATAATTATCAGTTTCTACCATAATATAAGGTGAATTATGGCTAAAAACTAGAAACTTGATAAACTCAATCAACTTAAGAAAGTGAAACTCTTTTCCTTTAGTGGATATATTAATCTCTATTTTTGTTTGACCTTGTCTTTCAACATGATAATTAAAGTAACTAACTGAGCATGCTTGCCCATCCTCTCCTCCATCCCAGACCCCTGATATAACCGTAGGATCTTCTTCCGTATAATTTTCTTTAAAGTCGTTTATACATTCGTCTGTTATTCCTCTCTCATCAAAAGCTACCCGAGTTAATGCTTCTTCGCGGCTATTTCCTCCTAAGTACCATATTTTAGAGTATCCAAAGAAGATATCTTCCAATTGTTTTACGATTTTATAAGTATCATTAACTGCAATGTCTGGAGTTAATGGATTTTTCCAATCTGTATATATTTCTATATCTAAAGATAAAATAGTCATTCATTTTTCCTATTAGAAATTATTAGGTTAATAAGGGGTATGAAATACTTTAATATTGGAATAAACAGACAATTTCTCTAAATAATAGGCGTAGCTGATAGGTTGCATAAAATGCCAATGAGAATTTGGTATATTATTTAATGAAGTACACACCCACTGTTGTCTTTTTCCTTGTTTTTGTATTGAGTAGTCTGACGATTTCCACCAAGGTTTGGGTTTACCATTTTCAAAAAACTGATCATGTTTAGCCTTAGCCTCAAGAAATAAACATTGTGCAGGTTTCCAACCATCGAAATTTGTATCCATACATAACCAAGTTTCAATTATGCTTAATTCAGGGTTGTATATCGTCCCGGCAATTTTTGTTTGATAAGCAATGGTTATTTCTGAATACGATGTGGTCTTTTCCCAAACCATCGTAACGTTGCCAATTGCCGGACATTTCTCACATTCGGTACGGGACGAAGCAATTGTTTGTGTATTCGCTTTTGCCTTGTCTTGTTCACCTTCTTTATTTTTGGTGCTTTCCATCACACCAACGGCGGCTAATCCTGTTGCACAAGCAGCCAGTGTCCATTCAGCAGCAGCTAAAAGAGCAGGAGCCGCTGGCGCAAGAAGTGGTAATGGCATATCAATTTCTCCTTTTCGATAAATTATCCATGACTCGCAAATAATCACGGTATTGTTGTTCTGGGCTATCTCCCGTGTTCAACATATTCTGGATTTCTGACGAGCTGTGAAAATCATGATTAAACGCAACGAAGTATAAATAAGAGCGGATCAATGCTTCATCCTTAAACCCCATCGCAATTAAATCCAGATAAGCCTTCTTTAACCGCTTGTGCAGGTTGTATTCGCTTTCATTTTCGACTAATTCACTGTGCTCAGCCAGAATACGCTGTCGGATCTGGGTCACATAAGCCTCATCTTCCGCATCAATAAATTTAGCGACCTGCTCCTTGCTGAGTTTTATCATCACTAGACTCCTTTTACAAAATGGTCATTATTATCAAAAGAATACACCCACTCATGAATACCGTCAGTGAATGCCGACAATTGCTCTGGGCTGAAAATATCCCGGATCTGATGCAAGATGCGGGGATCGTAAAAACGCAGCAATGCCGTTTCCCCTGTTTCCAACTCGATATTCAGGTAGTTTTCAAGGTGACGGGTTAGTTTGTCCAAAGACTGCGTGGTGTTTAGCCAAGACACCGAAGGTGCAACCTTTTCCAGCGCAGATAACTTTTCTTCCCATGATTTCGCATAAGCCATATCAAACAACCACGGCCCCGCGAACGCAATTTTGGCATCCGGGTATTGCCGGAACAGAGGATTATTCGTGCCGGCGATATACTTAATCTCCTCAGCAAAATGACGTTCATACTGTAGGCCGCTGACTAAGGCATACCATTTCATTTCGGGATGCATTTCTCTGTATTCACTCCATTCTTTCTGTAATTCCGGTGTCATGACTGCCCCCTTATAACGATTGCTGTGCCATCCTGTTCTGCTTTCATCAGACAGGTCAGACAGATTTCTTTCAACGGCGCCGTCAGGGCTTTTTCTGCCTGTATGACGCTCGCCTGTTTCAGTTTATCTAGCTTATCTGGCAGCTTGCCGCCCCAACCTGAGCCGCTGCCGGGTGATCCACTGCCAAAGTTAATGCCCGCACTGCTGGTAATACCGCCCGCATCGATTTTAAGGAAGTGCCCGGCGGCCTGTAGAGTCAGTTCACTGCCAGCATCAATCACGACTTTAGCGCCGGAACTTAGGTGAATTTCATTACCGCTTTGAGTTAACAGGGCATCATCTGCCTTGATATGGAGTTTCTGCCCCGTAGATAGAGAAATATCATTGCCCGCCTGTACGCGGTACTCATTGTCAATGCGTAAATGGGCATCATGTTTGATATGATGTGTCCGGTTGTGCCCGATATTATGGGTTTCATCATTCAGAACCTGCGTATTCATATCCCGTTGAGCATGAATAAACACTTCTTCACTGCCGTTTGCATCCTCAAAACGTAATTCGTTAAAACCGTTACCTTTATGTGTTTTGGTTCTGAACGTGGTGCGCGTCTTTTCTGCGGGTAAATTCAGCGGCGGGCGGTTAAGGCCGTTGTAAGTGCATCCGGTGATAATAGGCCGGTCAATATCGCCGTTGAGATAGGAGATAATCACTTCCTGACCGACTCGCGGCGTTGCCAGAAAACCAAATCCGTTGCCATTCCACCCTTGTGCAATCCGCACCCAGCAAGAAGCCCGGTCGTCAGGCGCGTCATAACGGTTCCAGTGAAAGTGAACGCGAACCGCGCCATCTTTATTGACGTAAATTTCCTCGGTGCTGGGCCCGACAACTGTTGCGATTTCATCGCCGTCAGCCAGTGGTTTATAGCGGTATGGCGGCCGCCAATCGTTGCGGCCTGGTATAAACCGGGTTTGTGAATTCAGGGTGGTGCCGGTTCCGCCGTCGCCTAAAACCGCAGGGACATGCCCTGTATGTTGGGAAGAGATGACTTGCCAGCGGTCATTCATGGCGTCAATCGGGTGGTTGGTTAATGTGAAGATTCTGCCCGGCATTAATCGAATACAATTACTGTTCGCTATCCCTGATTTGCTGTCAGCGCGCAGGGCTTCCAGCCGGTACTGGGTAAACGGAATGGCCTCTTTATCTTTCTGAAAACGCCCGTAACTTTCGAAAATATGAAATAGTGTGTCGTTCTCTGCCTCAAAATCTGTTGCATTGTGTTGCAAAGCATAATTGGGATTGTGGTAATTTCTGTCTTTTTGATCGGTAGATTCAGGACGCATATGGGAGCCAAACAACCATTTGTAGATAACATTTTCTTCTACTGCGTTGGTGATGTCCGGGTTGTAGATCAGTGTATCCGGGGCCCTCATGTTCAGGTGGCTATCACTCAGATAGAGCCCGTCATCGGCGAACCAGAAGAAAATCCCCTCTTCAGCCGCCAGGCGGGTAAAGAAATCATAGGATGATTCTCTTTTCATGGTGACGTATTCCCGTGTTGAATGTGGGTTATTCAAATGCATATTGGCCCGGAGTTTCTTCTGTTTCAGGATGCTTTGTAAAATATCGGGAATGCTGAGTTGGTGATAAATACGGCTGTCTTGATCGAGTGTCAGAAGCCATATTTCTGGTCTGACTGTCAGGTGATACTGGGTTTGATGCCGGTTTGTGCTTCTAACAACTGCACTTTCAACCAATCCTGTCACTTCACGTTGCAGAATATCGTCACGGGTGACGGTAAACCGCGCGGTTTGGAGCAAGAGGGTATCGGTATCAATATCTGAACGGTGTGCCGCTAACGTCAGAGACAGGGTAAATAACGATGAAAGCGCTTCATCTAACGTAAAGTCAGCCACTGCAAAAGTTTTGGTTTCCAGGTTGCCGATAGTGCAGGAAAAGCGGAGTCCGGTTTTCATAGTGTTTCCTTAATTACATGATCTTCTGATGCCCAGGCATATTGTAAAATTCCCAGCATTCATTGGTGTCGTTATTGATAACGGTTAATCTGTGAAAGCTGGTTTCAACAAAACAGAGGGAGAAAGCGGTGTGTAGTGTTTTAGTAAAAACGTACATTTCTCCTTCATGTTCATAATTTTCTGGTGTCATGCGCAGTGTGATGGCTTGGCCTCTCACAGGAATGCCCTTGTCAAAATGGTAGTATGGCTCAAGGTAGATAGCGCTGAGACCATCGGCCATGCGCTGAATATGTCGGCTACGCGGGGCGTCCAGATGAGCGAAGGTATCAAGTTGTTTGACCAGAGATCTGACTGATTCAATATGACTGAGAAAAAATGGCCCAATCGATAACAAAGATAGTATCGGCCAATGCTGATGACTGTTTACGACGGCAGGAAGATCTTTTTACGCCGCCACGATATTCTTGGCCTGAATATGGCTGGGTATCTGCTCGCTGGGTATACAGATTTGTCCGATGTCCAATGTCCGTGCTTGCGTATGATATCTGTGATATTGGCAGTAAAATTCGCGATAGTGGTGTTCTGTTACGGGTTTTGCCTGACGATCATAAAACGTGAGATTAATTTGATTGCCACCAAATGGCGATTCTTCCCGTATATGGTTAAAAAACCTCAGCTTTGCTTAAGGATAGCGATTTCAGAATCACGTAAATTTAAGCTCGGTTTTTTCGGTTGGAATGTATATGCAATTAAGCCCGATACTACCTCCAATAAAAAGCCGACTATACTCCGATGTCGTGAATGTTCTATCTGAGAAATATTTTTTAATTGGTCATTCACGGTCTCTATCAAAAAACGTTTTCTTAACATAATCTTATCCCAAAGCGATAAAAACTTGGCTTTCATATTGCGACGAACACTTGTGATAAGTGTTATCCCTTCTGCCTCCAGTTCATCACTTAAAGCTTGTGATAAATACCCTTTGTCGCCATACAGATGTCCTGTTAATCCTTTTACCAACTCCTTAACCGGATGGCGATCATCTGTATTTCCCGGCGTTAATTTGACAGACAAAAGCTCCCCACAATCATTAATGACCAAATGAAGTTTAAAACCATAAAACCACCCCATACTGGTTTTCCCCCGTTGTGCTACCCCCTTAAAAACCTTATTTCGGGGAATACGAAGATTATGGCAAACGGCGATTTTGGTGGAGTCGATAAAAGCAATGCCTTGTGATTTTTCTTTGCGTGAAGAAAGAAAAGTGCACAACGGGATAATCGCTCTTTTCTTCAAGGTTATTATTCGGTTGTAACTGACCAGATGGGGGAAATCAGCCTTAAGATACGGTTGCACATGCTCAATATAAAACGCGTTGAAATGACGATAGTGGCTCATGTGAAATAAAATGAGGAGCGTCATGATTTCACTCAGTGACAGGGACGCTGCGCGATGGCGTTTAAGCAGATTATTCTCGATGAGCTGTTGTTCCCAAAGCGGAATAAATTTTTGGCAAAAATCATCGACGCAGCAGTTAAAGTAATCATAGCCTGAGGATCTCCACGATTTTGTTTTCTATACAAAAACTTTGATCGTGCCTTAGGCTCTTAGTTCCTTTTTTTCTTTCCTTTCTTAAGCAGAGTTCAGGTTAATCAGCTCTAATGGACAAATATGCACTGGAGGGAATGAAAACCTCTTGTGGCGCGACATTGATTGCTTCGCAAAGCCTATTTCAAGCATAGGATGTCGGAAAAGATCATATTTTGCTTGAAATAGGGCTAGTTGATTCAAGTACGGATGCTCAGTGCTTCATTATCTTTTTACAAACTACCCGGTTGACGTGGTGGATTGCGGCCTGACCTATTTGTCGTCGCACTGCGAATATCCCGACCAATAACATCAATACTCGCTTGAAATGGTGGGAATGGCAGAGTAATGCCGTGTTCGTGGAATCCTTGCAAAATAAGCTGGTGGACTTCATGACGAACAGGCATGCGATGTCCCATTTCAGCGGCATAAATACGTAATTCAAATATCTGAATACCATGTTGAAGATCAACCAGATAGGCTTCAGGTGCCGGGTTATCAAGGATCAGAGTGCTACGTTTAGCCGCAGTTAGCAGGATCTGTGTGACTTCTTCACAGTTAGCTTCTGCCGGAGCAGGAATTGTCAGCACGACACGGGTGATGGTGTCAGATAATGACCAGTTAATAAACTGCTCAGTAATAAATGCTTTGTTAGGAACAATGATCTCTTTTCTGTCCCAATCTGACAGGGTTGTTGCTCGTGTATTGATCTTGGTGATGCTACCGGTCAGATTGCGGATAGTCACGGTATCGCCGATACGAATGGGTTTTTCAAACAGTATCATCAGGCCAGAAACGATGTTAGCGAAGATTTCTTGTAAGCCAAAACCTAACCCAACCCCTAGCGCCGCAACAAGCCATTGCAATTTTGACCATTCAATACCAATCAGAGAGAAACCGACCAGACCACCAATCAAAGTAATGGTGTATTTGGTGAGTGTGGTGATGGCAAAGCCGGTGCCTGGTGTAAGCTCTAAATGCTGTAATAAGGCCAACTCAAGCAGTGCGGGTAGGTTACGCACCAGTTGAGTGGTGATAATAATCACTAAGATAGCAATCAAGACAGAACCTACGGTGATGGGTTGAACAGTTTCTACATTGTTTATTGTGGTGGTGACATCCCACAGTCGGATATTTTCTAGAAATGAGAAAGCGGAATGAAGTTCTGACCAGAGCCAAATGAGTGAAACCAAGGCAAGCAGAGTGAGAATTGAACGGACTAATCCTAGTGATTGAGCACTGATTGCATCCAGATCAATAATGGGTTCCTCAACTTCAATGGAACCTTCGATACTGCTTGAACTGGTTGAATCGTCTTCGCTTTTGGCTCGTTGAGCCAGAATTTCTGCCCGCCGCTGTTTGGCCCGGTCAAAGGCGATCCGGCGTCGCTGAATCAACATCCAACGACGGATAATATGGTAAATAACCAGCAGGAAGAACCAGATAGCAACGGAAGTCTCCAGACGCCCAAGCAGTGCTTGTGATGTGCTGAAATACCCCAGTATGCAAGCTAGCGCTGCGACTATTGGCGCAGAGAGTAGAATCCACCAGAGAGCAGTGTTGATAACATTTTCACCGGAGCCATTTTTATCCAGATAGAGCGGAATTTTTGCCCGTTTCAGGCTGTTAGTGATCAGGCTTAAGGAGACGCATAGGATTAGGAAGCAGAGCCTGCCAAGTGTGGAAGCAAATTCTCGATCACTGTAATGTTCAAAAGTTATTAATGCCATGACCAATGGCACAATGGCAAAGATGGATAGCTGGTAGAATCGTAAAGCCCGTTTAACGCGTTCTTCCGTCCAACGGAAATGGGCAATGAATAACCCATTTGGATGGGCAAAAGTCGCACTCAGCATGAAGATCCATAATACGGGCGTCGTAGCATTGACACCATAACCAATAGCTGTCGCCATAGGGTACTGCCAGGCGCTTTGCAGCCCATAACCAATAGCGGACCAGAGCATGGGCAAAGGTAATGCGACAACAACCGACCAGAATACGGTACGTAAAGTGAGGGAAAAGTGATCATAGGTTACTTTGCCGATACGGTTACTCGCGCGTTCAAGGAATGCATGATAATGGCGAAGAGAACCGATGCTGAATATAACCAGGAGTAGCGTGCCAAACAGATATAGAAGCGTATCCTGAGTGGTCAGCATGACTATCAGGGCTCCGCTTAACTGAGAAAAAGTGTCCAGCGATAATAGACGGGTCAGATCCTGCACAACATTGATTGGGTAATTGAGCGAAACGGGATTAACATCTGCGACCCAAAATAGATAACGGTGTGTGGCCTCTTTGACTTCTGTTAGTGCATCATTTAGCTGGCTGGTAGCGACTTTCAATTTGGTCAATTCAAGGATTTCACTGTCGTAACCAGATAATAATGAATTAAGTAGTTCTTTGCGGGTGCGGGTAAGAGAATCATAAATCCGCTCTTGTTCAGCAGTTAACGCAATGTTGCTTTTCTGTACGGGTTTTATGTCTTTTTGTAACTGCTCCAGCATGTCTTCGTATTTCAGCCGATCGACCCTGAATTTGACAATATTCCGATCAAGTTGCTGTGGTTTAGACATGTCAGGTAAACGGGCAAGTTGAGTTTGGAGCGCTTCTCCGAGCGTTGTGGAGCCACCGAGCCATTGTGCCTGTTCACGAATGGTATTCAATGCCTGCCGGACTTGAATAATATCACTGGCGGCTTGGCGTTGCTTTGAGCCGATGACATTCATTCGTTGTGCTTGCTGATTTAATTCCTGAGATAAATTCCGGTTCAGTTGTAATTCATCGAGCAGAAATTTTGGGAGCTGATCACTTTGTTCTGCCAGCATCTCGGTATGTTCCAGGGCTAATTCTGCTTTTTGCTGGCGTTGTGCATTAAGTTGGCTACGAAGTTGTTGCAGCTCAAGATCAAGTCGATGATATCGTTTTTTGAACAGTTCAACCCGCATACGGGAAATTTCCTGCCGATTATTCGCAGAAAGTTGCGCAATTTCGAGTTCATTGACTGTCGCTTTGTGGGCATTGACTTCGGCTTGAGCTAAGGCAAATTGAGCCTCTCCTAATGGGGTGGATGGTGTCCCTAATGATTGCAGGCGAGAAGATGCTTCAGTTAGCAAGCGTCGTGCTTCTGATTGTTGTTGCGGTAATAGTACTAAAGAGTCGCTGATTTCCCGTCCTTTGTCCTGCTCTTGCTGTAATTGTCCCCCTTGTTCTAGCAACCGACTGCTGACCTGAATAATCTGTTGCTCAATGTTCGCAATGGATTGGTTAGCAGGAGTTGGGCGGGGAGTATCACTTTCAGTAAGTAATTTTTGACGAAGTTCTTTAGTTATTTTAGGGAAATCATCAATGGCAGTTTGGTATTTCTGCGTTCTGTCATTGGCAGATTTCGTATCGGCAATCCAATTGAGTGCACCTTGCAACGCCTGAGCCACTTCTGCGTCCTGCGGATTTTTACTGGATTCAATTTGTTTCAGCTCTTGTTTGAGCTGGTTTTCGTCAAGTGAAATCGCAGCAAGAACCGGGTTAATAATGAGCAGGCTAAGCAATAAGCTGATAATCAGGCGCACGATAGAGGGCTCTCCTTGGCAAGGGATTAGCTTATGTTGTCAGTGGGTTCTTCAAGCATGATAGCTTGGGCTAACAGTTCACCCATGCGGGTTGTTGAGCCACTGCTCAAATGTCCGGCTAACTGTATCTGATTTGGTGCAAACAGGTTAATAACGGTAGAACCCAATTTGAAACGCCCCATTTCTTCACCTTTCTTGAAAGAAATCGCGCCAGTTGTACCGGCTTCCGGGTAAGTCCAGCGTTTGATAATGCCTTCCCGTGGTGGTGTAACCGTACCACACCAAGCCATTTCGATACTGCCGACGATAGTTGCACCAACCAGAATCTGTATCATGGGCCCAAATTGAGTCTCAAATAGACAGATGACTCTTTCATTACGAGCGAACAGGTTTGGCACGTTGGCGGCAGTCAATGGATTGACAGAGAACAGATCACCAGGGACATAGATCATCTCTTTCAGTAATCCGTCGCAAGGCATATGTACGCGGTGATAATCTTTAGGTGATAAATAAGTCGTTACAAACTGCCCATCACGGAATATCTCTGCTAACTGATAGTTGCCGGCGAGTAGAGCTTCAAGTGTGTAGTGATGTCCTTTGGCCTGAAGGATCTGATAGGTTCGGATGTTGCCTAACTGGCTGATAGTGCCATCGGCAGGTAGCGCTAATTGGTGTTCATTGCTGACAACTGGGCGAATATCATCTTTTAGTGGACGGATAAAGAATTCGTTAAATGTCGAATATGCTGAAAACTCAGACGTTTTCGCTTCATTCATGTCCACTTTATAAATACGGGCAAACGTCTTGATTGCCAGTTGAGTCAACCAGCCAGCTTTTTTGTTAGCAAACCAGCCTGCCAGATGAGTTATCCCCTGTTTAGGCAGTAAATATTGCAACCTGATTTTAATGTTATCCAGCACGTCAACCTCTTGGATTCTATTGGCAAAATTAGACAAAAGGGGGTTATTGTACCCGTCCTTTCATTTGATGTCAGTTAGCTATCGTTATCTGTAAAAGTCTTGCGTGGTTTAATTTGATCCATGCTATCGAGAATACGGTGATAATTCTCAAAACGTTCTTGATTTATTTCATTATCTTCCACTGCCTTCCGTAGCGCACACGCTGGATCGTCCCGATGTTTACAATCACGGAATTTACAACTACCCAGATAGTCACGGAATTCGATAAAACCCTGAGTTATCTGCTCAGGTGTTAAATGCCACAGGCCAAACTCCCGAACACCAGGAGAATCAATAACATCACCGCCATGTGGGAAATGATAAAGACGGGATGCCGTTGTGGTGTGCTGACCTAAACCGGAAACATTTGAAACCTGATTAACCAGAATCTCTTCTTCATCTTCTGGTAGGAGTGTATTGAGTAAACTTGATTTACCCACACCAGACTGACCGGCAAAAATACTGATTCGACCTGCGAGCATCTTCGTTAATTCTTCCATACCTTCGCCGGTATGGCTTGATAGTTTCAATACTCTGTAACCAATGTTGTGGTATGTGGACATGATTTCGCTGACCCATTCACGGCTTTCTTCGTCCAAAAGATCAATTTTATTCAATACAATCAACGGTTCAATGCCCAGTGTTTCACAGGCAACAAGGTAGCGATCGATAATATTGAGTGACAATTCAGGAAGAATGGCTGACACAATCACTATCTGATCAATATTGGAGGCGATAGGTTTAATGCCATCATAATAGTCAGGCCGCGTAAGTACGGAAGTCCGTTCGTGAACGGCTTCAACAATACCATTCACTTTAACATCTGCTTGGGTTTGCAGTGAAGGTCGCCATACCACCTGATCGCCAGTTACTAATGAGCGGATAGTTCTGCGAATATTACAACGTTGTATAGAACCGTCTTCTGCCTCGACATCAGCATGTTGGCCGAAACGGCTGATAACTAGCCCTTCTTGAGGTTCACCTAACTGACTATCATCCATTTCAGGTTTATTATCCTGTTTTTTCAACCTACGCTGATGATTTTCCTGTACCCGCCGTTGCTGGCCTTTGGATAGTTTATGCTTAGCCACCGAACCTCACTTGTTCCACATTTATCGCTGTTATTGTTTAAAAGCGCTATGATACACCATTAATAAGAACTATCTCTCCAATCTAGGGTATAACATGTCAAAAAGTGAGCACAATCTTATCTGGATAGATCTAGAAATGACGGGCTTAGATCCAGAGCGGGATCGCATTATTGAAATTGCGACAATTGTCACCGATGCAAATCTGAATATCCTGGCTGAAGGGCCTGTCATTGCGGTTCATCAGTCTGATGAACAACTTGCTCTGATGGATAAATGGAATGTGCGCACTCATACGGGTAGTGGGCTAGTTGAACGCGTTAAAGCAAGTAAAATTGATGATCGTGAGGCAGAGAAGGCGACGATTGAATTTTTGGAAAAATGGGTTCCGGCAGGCGCTTCCCCTATTTGTGGTAACAGCGTGAGTCAGGATCGGCGTTTCTTGTTCCGTTATATGCCAGAATTGGAAGCTTATTTTCATTACCGCTACCTAGATGTCAGTACACTTAAAGAATTAGTACGTCGCTGGAAGCCGGAAATCCTTGCTGGGTTTAAGAAACAGAATACTCATCAGGCACTGGATGATATCCGTGAATCAGTGGCTGAATTAGCCTATTATCGGGAACATTTTATTCAACTGTAAGCCAGAAAGTTTTCGCTGGTTTGATAACGCAAGTTTAGTATGACGATTAATTAATCTGTGTTGATGTTTAAATCGTCATTTTGCCAAAAAGTTTGTTTTTTTGCGTTGAAGGGCTTGCGGGCGCAACGATTTCTCGTATAATGCGCTCCCCATACCGATGAAGAATTTCATAAGGTATGGATAGCGTACTAAAAAATATGCGGGAATAGCTCAGTTGGTAGAGCACGACCTTGCCAAGGTCGGGGTCGCGAGTTCGAGTCTCGTTTCCCGCTCCAAATTTTTATTTGGAATTAGTATGTTATTTCTGGTTATCATTAGCCAGTCAGTGACGCGGGAATAGCTCAGTTGGTAGAGCACAACCTTGCCAAGGTTGGGGTCGCGAGTTCGAGTCTCGTTTCCCGCTCCAAACTTGAAATTGATATCTTGAGATTAATATATTGTTTCAGGTTATCACCAGTCAGTAATGCGGGAATAGCTCAGTTGGTAGAGCACGACCTTGCCAAGGTCGGGGTCGCGAGTTCGAGTCTCGTTTCCCGCTCCAAGTCTTCCTTATCATGCCGATAACCTAGCAATATCCCTCTCCCTTGTCAGTCTTATTTTCACGTAATAAACATGCTGCATGATGTTGTAAACATCGTCTGGGTTATTGGTAAATTTTTTGTATTTAACTTGTGAGTTGCATTTCTCCGCTCCCATTTTTGATATGCAAATATCCATTGAAGTTTCTTACATTCACGGTTTTTAAGTCCAAAAGTCAGGCTTGCCATCAGGTCGCTGTAAAATCGACGCTTCTGTTCTGTACCAAAGCGTCGATAGGGGGAAATTTCTGGCTTATCTCCTGTAACTCTTTGTTTTCTCCATATGGTTGATTCCAGGTTTAGATTCGTGTGGAATAGGTTTTTTACCGATTGCTCTCTTGTTGCAGATCAGGATACCTCCGATTACGAAAGCGCCTCCGATGAACATTGGGAATGTTAATCTCTCATCTAATAGTGCTGCGCCGAGCAATACAGCGGTCAAAGGGTTAAGCGCGATGAATACGCCAGAACGAGTGGAACCAATTTTTTGGATTCCGTCGTAATACCAGATGTAGGCCACTGCTGAACCGACGGCGCCGAGATAAAGTAAGCTGTAGAGATCAGTCATAGATAATGCATGTATTGCAGATAAACTCATTTGCTCGGTGGAAATAGCCGTTGCTGTCAGCATGATAGTGCCTGCCAGGATGGAGTATGTAACGGTGTGTAGCGGGCCGATTTGGTTCACAATGTTCTTGCAGAAGACGCTATAAGCAACCCAGCTTAAAACGCAGCCAAAGATCAGCGTATCACCCAACCAGTTACCTTCTTCTCCCACGGTCAGTTGCGGTGTTTTGCTGAAAATCACGATCATTGCACCAAACAGACAAAGAATGATTCCCAGTATTTTCAATGGCGATTGCCTTTCCTTATAAAAGAAATATGCAAAAATCGCCATGACTGCTGGATTCAGTGCCACGATAAGTGAAGCTCTGGATGCGGTTGTGTGATGCAGGCCATAAAAGAAGAACAGGTTGTAGGCGTATATTCCACAGAGGCCAAGTCCGATGATTTTCAATAGTTGAGACAGATTAATCTTGATAAACATCTTTCCTGACAAAATGAGGAAAATAATTAGCGTCATACCTGCAAGAATAAATCTGAGGCTTGCTGACAGCAAGGGAGGCGTTTCGACAGAAATATATCGACCTGCAACAAATGTCCCGCCCCAGATGATAGCTACAAGAGACAGCTTGATATAGGTTGAGTAGTTGTTGATTGGCTGCGTTGATGCGTGGTTGCTTTTCATGTTTGTCGATATCGCAATTTATAGGGTGGAAGATGCTTTCAAGGCGGCGTATTCCATAGTTTGTTCCAATATTTCACGTTGAGCACGGCTACCTCCCAATAATGGCCATTTCTCATAGCTGAGACGGAGTTTGCTTAAACACTCCTCGTAGTGTCTAGATGTGAATAGTAAGATTGCTTTAAGGACGTCTATCCCTGTGGAATGAGTATCTGGTTCGATGCCAAATCCATCGCTTTCCGCGATTAGCTTTTCAATAAGAAAAGACTGATTTGTTGCAGAAAAAGCAAGTGCTGCATGTATCTTGTGGAAGTAAGAGGTGGAGGCGCTGATGCTGCCTGTCCAAAGGACGGCGAGACGTTCCCAAATTGGTTGGAATTTAGTGTCAGCAGATTTGAGCCTGAGCTGCCACAAGAATCCTACAGCGTCCAAGTCCTGTTTAGCGAATGGATTGTCTTTTAGAGCATATAATTCATCAAAAGCTTGCAATGCAAGCGTGATCTCATCGGATCGTTCATACGCAATGGCGAGATGCCAGTATACATGCATTCCCATTCCGGTGTTGGTTATCCAATGCTCTTTGCAGTTGGTCAGGAAGTGGCAAAGTTCTTTCCAGCGACCTAGCTCATGCAAGGCATGTGCGACAGCATGAATGCCATAGATGTTGTCCGGCATTAATTTAACAGATTTAAAACCAACCTCTAAGGCATCATCAAGACATCGAGCTTCACAAAGGACGAATGATTTTATGGAAAGATAATATGGATAGAGGTAGTGAGTGCTAGAAATGTGTTCGTCACAATAAAGCAGAAGGGACTTCAGGTTGGTTGTTTTTCCTGTGCAGAAATCAAGCATGTGAATAAAGAAGAGCGCGATAATATCCGAAGGGTATGCTCGAATATGTTGGGTCAGAAGCGATCTCGCGTTCTCGTAATCAAATTGTACCCATGCACTGAATGCCTTATGGATAAGGCAAAGCTCAGGGAGAGAGAGGTCGTGCTCGTTCATTTGAGTTAATGTGATTTTGAATTTATAAAGCTCTTTCATCTCGCAAGAGGTGATGGCATCAAATCCTATCAGGAGTTTTTTGTAAGTTCGCTGAGTTTCATTCATTGGAATGAATTCGTCTGAAACTCCACGGAGGGATAAGAACATGCTGTTTATTTCCGGCCATATAGAAGATGAGCCATCTGAAGGCCATTGGTAACTCATAAAATCCCCTTTTTTAATTAATTATGGTTTGGAAACTCGGTTGAGCGCTCGGCGAGCATGCCTCGCCTATTGTTTTATATCCGCATTGCATATACTTATTCAGATGTATGATCATGCGGAAATGAGTGATTACTCAAGGGGGAGATAATGACTTTAACCCAGCTCGAAATTTTTGCTGTTGTTGCTGAACGGAAGGGCTTTACCTTAGCTGCTGCCCAGCTCAAGATCTCTCAGTCTGGGGTTTCCCATGCTATCAGAGTCCTTGAACAGGAGCTTGGCGTAGAGCTACTGCATCGGCATCAGGGAGTTGTCGAACTGACAGATATAGGAGAAAGCCTGCTACAAAAAGCCCAGGCCATTCTTGGTCTGGCTGAAACTATGCGGCAAGAAGCAGCGGATGCACGAGGGATGAAACGAGGTACTCTGCGAATCGGATCATTTGGCCCGACTTCATCCTTGTGGCTGTTGCCAACGGTACTGGCCGATTATCGTAGGCTTTACCCCGGCATTGAGGTCCATGTTGATGAGGGACCAGACAGGCAGGTTGTGCAATGGCTTATGGATAGGCGAGTGGATGTGGGATTTGTGACCCTGCCGGAAGACCAATTCGACACTTATCCGATTCTTGAAGACCAAATGGTGGCTTTGTTGCCGGTAGATCATCCTTTGGTGTTGCAGGATACGGTGACGTTGAAGGATCTGTGTGTTGGACCATTCGCGTTGACAGAAGCTGGATCGGCTGAACTGGTTTCCAGGCTTTTTTTATCGGCAAGGTTGCAACCTAATATTCGTTATCGGACGTCTCAATTGTTAAGTACTTTGGCTGCGGTTGAGCGTGGGGATGCGGTAACGATTGTTGCTGAATCATCTCTGCCGCGGACTCGTGAAGTTCATTATGTTAAGAAAGTGCTGAATCCAAAGGTGAAACGACATGTCGGATTAGCTGTGTTTGATGAACGCCAATCGTCACCAGCCACTAGAGCATTTATCGCATTGACGGCTAAAAAATTCCGCATGGGGAGTTCGGCTATTTCCCAGGTTTCTAGGGAGCTGGTCAGTGAATGAACAGCGCTATTTTCTTGTCCGTGACCCGAAGCCATGAGGCTTCAGGTCGGGTTGCTCAATACTGATAGTCGACTCTGATCATATTGTAATGGGACGGGTAAACGGGGTAAGTGCCTCCGGTCAGAATCCCACTAATTCTAAAGGAACCTTTGGCATCCTGGCCGCTAAAGGCATTTGTAACGCCATTTAAGGTACCGGAGACGTCCAAACATTGTGATGGAGTGGATGAATATCGAGGAGTATAACAAACGTTGAAAGTTTGAGTTGTCGCACCATTGTTATATAAACCGATATTCCAGGAAACTGTCGTGATAGTTGACCTTGTTGGTACCGAAGAGGGAGTGGTAAAGAAATTTGAGTTGGTGAAGCCGGCAGCATAAACATTTGGGGCAAGGCTTGTTTGTGACCAATTGCTGGTGGCAGCAAAGGAGATCTGAGCCGTGGTTAACGCGAGAAAACCTACTGCAATTTTGGTAAATCTTTTCATTCTTCAATCCTCATTGCTAGTTAGTTATCTTACTGTTATCTGCATGCAATAGCTGTGCGAAATCCAATATGATTGGTGCACATGAAAATTACTTGCTTATTGATTCCTATGGTTGTTCAAATCTTCCTTGATCAAATAAAAAGAATCTCACTGCAATAACAGTGGATCAAGCGAGGGCCTTGGCTGAATGTCTGAATCTGTGCGCTGGCTTCATCGATGTTGTGTGATGTTTATGCCTAAAGGGGTATTGTTTGGTTGTAGATTCTTTATCTTTTTCGACATTGGTAGCCAGCCTTATATTCCGATTGTACTCAGTTCTGCGGGTGGTATTTATAGGGGGTGAAGAAAGTATTATCCTTATAATTGCAAAATATTTTTTTAACTTCTGCTTGCCAAACTTTTTGAGGTAGTACATAATGCACTCCTTTCGTCAATGAGGTATGGGAAAAATCTCTGTTGAATCAATGAATTAGCTGATATTCAAAGGATTTACTTCCTGCTCCAAGTTTCTTCCTCAATGGTTGTGCTCACTTACTTTGATTTGATTTTTGGGTTATATCCTCGTAGTACAGATTTCTATTTTTTATCCACAGTCCGGAAGTTGGTTTCCCGGCAAATAAGTACGATACTTTAAAATTATCACACAGACTTATCCACAGGCTGTTGCGTTTGAATTTTTCTGACTTTGAATGTTACAAAATGAGTATTTATTTTGTAACTTGTTGATAGTTTTTCGGAATGATCCTTTGTTAAGAAATATCACATTGATCACTTGCGCTTTTTTTGAGCATTGATCAACAAGGGGTTTTTATTTTATTCACAGGAAAATTATCTGAATCTTTTTATACGTTATAAAGATGGCTAATAATTAAGCATCTCTGGGCAAGCCCTTGGTTATTGCTCTAATAAGTCGTTTCTGTTGTGGTGTTTGTACACTAACAGTATTCGTTTTGCGGCGAATGATTTGCTGTTCAATAGCCCAATGGATATGTTCATTTAGCATGGTGTTTAATCCTAATCTCTGTTGCAAAGCCAGAATGATATCGTACTGATAGGGTGCGTTTCCTAATGCAACAGTGATATTGCGTAGCCAGCGTAAATAGCCGATGCGGCGAATTGCAGAACCTTCCGTTATCCGTAAGAATTTTTCTTCACTCCAATTGAATAAATCTAATAGCTTTGGTGTATGTAATGTTGCACGGGGGCTGAAATCATCTTCATCTGTCAATTGGGAAAAGCGGTTCCAAGGACAGATAATCTGGCAATCATCACAACCGTAAATACGGTTTCCTATCAGTGGACGAAATTCCTCAGGAATAATGCCTTCCAATTCAATTGTGAGGTAGGAAATACAACGGCGGGCATCAATGGTATAAGGGGCGATAATTGCATCGGTTGGGCAGGTTGTCATGCAGGCGACACAGCGTCCACATTGCTCTTCTTGTGGAGGATCTATAGGTAGGGGAAGGTTAATCAGCAACTCACCGAGGAAAAACCATGAACCAGCTTCTCTATTAAGGATAAGTGAGTGTTTACCGACCCAGCCTAATCCGGCCTTAGCGGCGAGTGGACGTTCCATTATGGGTGCTGAATCAACAAAAGGTCGAAAATTAAGGACTCCCTGATATTCGAAGTCATGGCAATAATTTTGGATTTGCTCCCCGAGTTTTTTAAGACGTTGGCGCAGCAGTTTGTGATAATCTCTTCCCAGGGCATAACGGCTGATATAACCGAGTTCAGCGTCGTTTAGCGTGCTGGCAAAAGAAGCTTTAGCAGGGAGGTAATTCATTCTTACACTAATAACTCTCAATGTCCCTGGGAAAAGTTCATCCGGGCGAGCACGCATCATGCCGTGGCGTTTCATCCATGCCATCTCCCCGTGATACTGTTTATCCAGCCATTCCTGAAGTTTTGGCTCTTCTACTGATAAATCAGTATCACAAATGCCAACTTGTTGAAAACCAAGAGAGAGGCCCCATTGTTTGATGTTGGTGACCAGAAGATTAAGATCGAGAGGCGTTGTCATGGTGGAAATCGGTTTATACTGCAAGGCGTTGCAGTGTAGCATAATTTGTTTCAGCCCGAAAATAGTGGGTTTGATAATGAGACTGAGCAGAAGATGTTAAATGTTGATAATAGAAGTGTGTTAGGGTTATCGTTTTAGCTGACGAATTAATAAAACAGCAGATATTATTCGATGAAAGAACTTGTTTTATCACTTCAAGATGAAGAAGCGACGGTTTCCCTTGGAAGCGCGGTTGCTGCTGCCTGTAATCATGGCAGTGTAATTTATTTATATGGTGATTTAGGTGCGGGTAAGACGACATTCAGCCGTGGTTTCTTGCAATCCTTAGGTCATAAAGGGCATGTGAAAAGCCCAACTTATACTTTGGTTGAGCCTTATGCTTTAACACCAAGATCGGTTTACCATTTTGATCTTTACCGATTGGCAGATCCGGAAGAGTTGGAATTTATGGGAATACGTGATTATTTCCATCAGGATGCCATTTGTCTGGTGGAATGGCCTCAGCAAGGAGAGGGCATATTACCGGATGCAGATATTGAATTACATTTGAGTTACCAATCCGAAGGGAGACAGGCACATTTTATTGCTTTGTCTAAATATGGTGAGAGCCTGTTAGATAATTTGAAATATTTATAAGGAATCACCCGACCATGACGCGTCTTTTAGTCGCAAAAATGATAAAGAAATGGCAAATCAGTTTTATGATAATGTGCTGGTTGTTTATTATGATGAGCAGTTTAGTGGTAACAACCGCAACCGCTGCGACTTTATCCAATATTCACGTCAGTAACAGCATAAATGAATCTAAAGTGACGATGGTTTTTTCAGGTGGTCGCCCTAATTACAGTTTTTTCCCATTGCGTTCGCCAGAGCGTTTAGTGGTAGATATCCATCAGCCAGAAACAATTATTGGCTTACCCATGAATCTACCGGGGCAGGATTTAGTGGGGAAAATCCGTTCCAGCCAGGCGCCTGATCGACAAAAAAAACGCATTGTATTTGAACTAAATAATAAAGTTAAAGTCAACTCTATAGTGCAGCGGTCGGATAGTGAATATCGGGTTATTTTTACCCTACGAGTTTCTGGGGTATCTACTGGCAAGTCTGTTTTTAGAGAGAGTTCACAAGCCGCTACAAGTAAGCTATCACTTACTAACAGCAAATTGCAGACGACAAAACAGGCTGCTTTGCAAGCAACTTCTAAGGGCGGTCAGCGGGTAGTTGTCGCTATTGATGCAGGACATGGTGGTCAAGACCCCGGTGCGATTGGGCAACGTGGATTGAAAGAGAAGAATGTGACTATCAGTGTAGCGCGCAAACTTGAAGCATTGTTACGCAATGACCCTATGTTCAAACCTGTTCTAACCCGTAACGGAGACTATTTTATTTCTGTTGCTGGTCGTTCTGAGGTTGCGCGTAAACATAGCGCAAATATGCTGATTTCTATTCATGCGGATGCCGCTCCTAATCGCAGTGCGCGTGGTGCTTCTGTCTGGGTGCTGTCAAACAAGCGTGCAAACAGTGAATTGGGTAATTGGCTTGAGCAGCATGAGAAACAATCTGAGTTACTGGGTGGTGCGGGTAATGCTTTGGCAAATGGTGCGGATCCTTATCTAAGTCAGGCGGTGTTGGATCTGCAATTCGGCCACTCCCAGCGGGTGGGCTATAACGTTGCAGTACAGGTTTTAAGTGAGTTGCGCAAAGTTGGTTTACTACATAAACGCTCACCAGAGCATGCCAGCTTAGGTGTGTTACGCTCACCGGATATCCCTTCAATTTTGGTGGAGACAGGATTCATCAGTAACTCAGCTGAAGAAGCATTACTTGGTTCCAATGATTTTCAGGATAAGCTGGCAAGGGCTATCCATCGAGGATTGCGTAACTATTTTCTAGCGAATCCATTACAGGCTGAACCTAAAACAGCCAAGAAGTAAAGGTTGAATATGGCTATTAAGATCCTACCTCCTCAATTAGCAAACCAAATTGCGGCTGGCGAAGTCGTAGAACGCCCTGCATCAGTAGTAAAAGAGTTGGTGGAGAATAGCCTTGATGCTGGCGCTAGCCGTATTGATATTGAAATTGAGCGCGGTGGAGTAAAACTTATTCGTGTACGTGATAATGGCTGTGGCATCAACCATCAGGATCTTGCGCTAGCGTTGGCGCGTCATGCTACCAGTAAGATTGCTACCCTTGATGATTTGGAAGCCATTATCAGTATGGGATTCCGTGGGGAGGCGCTAGCTAGTATCAGCTCAGTTTCGCGTCTGACATTGACTTCTCGTACTGAAGAACAGCATGAAGCTTGGCAAGCCTACGCGGAAGGGCGGGATATGGCGGTGACAGTGAAGCCGGCGGCACATCCGGTAGGCAGTACTGTCGAAGTACTGGACCTGTTTTATAACACCCCCGCGCGGCGCAAATTTCTGCGAACAGAAAAAACGGAATTTGGTCATATTGATGAAGTTGTCAGACGTATTGCACTGGCGCGTCTGGATGTACTGATCAATTTACATCATAACGGTAAGTTGATGCGCCAATACCGGCCTGCAAAAGATGAATCACAGAATGAGCGGCGGTTGGCTGCCATTTGTGGTACTGCTTTTATGCAACGGGCACTTTCTCTTTCCTGGCGGCACGACGATTTATCGATTAAAGGATGGGTTGTTGACCCGATGAATGCTGAGGCGAGTGGAGATATTCAATATTGTTATGTAAACGGACGTATGATGCGTGATCGCTTAATTAATCATGCTATCCGTCAGGCTTATCAAGATTTGCTCCGAGGAGAGCAACAGCCTGCTTATGTTTTATATCTGGAGGTTGATCCACATCAAGTGGATGTGAATGTGCATCCTGCGAAGCATGAAGTTCGTTTCCATCAAGCCCGTTTGGTACATGATTTTATTTATCAGGGTGTAACAGCCGTATTAAAACAGCGCGGAAGCGATGCCGAACTGGATATGGCTTGTTGTGAACCCGCGCCAGCATGGGAGCCGGAAAACCGTCCATCAGCAGGGGGAAATCATTTTTCCCGGCAAAACAATGCTACATCTGTGGCAACATCATCATCAAAAGAGGTTTTGTCAAGTAAAGGGAATATGGGGCCCCCTCGCGGTGGTGAAAATCGCCAATACCATGGAGACCATTATCAGAAACGTCAGGGTGAGGTATATCAGAAACTGATGCAGTCTGAACCTGAAGAAAAAAGAGAGCTGTTTCCAGCAAGAACCGCTCCGGTTATGGCAGAAAAGATCACTTCTGCTCCTGTTCAGGTTAAAAATAACAGTCATAGTTTTGGTAAAGTATTGAGTATATATTCGCCATGCTACGCTCTGATTGAATCTCCATTGGGAATTGGGTTGTTATCTTTGCCGGTAGCTGAACGTTGGTTAAGACAAGCACAGTTAACACCAACAGAGCAAGGGCTGAAATCACAGCCATTATTGATACCGCTGACACTAGCTCTTAGTAAAGAGGAAGCTGATGCTTTAAATCGTTATAGTGACTTATTGGGCTCTTTTGGTATTGACGTATCTGTATCTCATGGAAAAGCGACACTATGTGCGGTATCGTTACCATTACGTCAACAAAATCTGCCTAAATTAATTCCTGGGTTGCTAGGTTATTTGGCTCAACAGTCATCAATATCGGCAGAACAGGTTGTAACTTGGCTTGCTCGTCATATCGGCAGTGAGCATGAGACGTGGAACGTTGCTCAGGCGGTACAGTTATTAGCTGATGTTGAGCGTCTTTGCCCACAACTGGTAAAATCTCCACCAGATGGGTTATTACAATTAATTGATTTACAAGCAGTGGTGGCATCTTTTACTCATGAGTGATCAGAAAACTCAATATCTACCAACGGCAATTTTTGTTATGGGTCCGACGGCCTCAGGCAAAACAGCTTTATCTATCGCTTTACGCCAGCATCTTCCTGTGGAACTGATCAGCGTTGATTCTGCGCTAATTTATCGTGGAATGGATATTGGTACCGCCAAACCAACAACCGAAGAGCAAGCGTTGGCACCTCATCGTTTAATCAATATTCTGGACCCTTCCCAACCTTATTCTGCTGCTGATTTTTGTCACGATGCATTGAAGGAAATGGCAGAAATTACCGCTTCTGGCCGTATTCCTCTGCTGGTGGGGGGAACGATGCTCTATTTCAAGGCGTTACTTGAAGGTTTGTCGCCTTTACCTTCTGCTAATCCGGTTATTCGGGCACAAATAGAACAACAGGCGGCAGAGCAAGGATGGGATGCATTGCATCAGCAACTACAGAAGATTGATCCCGTGGCGGCGTTAAGAATTCATCCTAATGATCCACAGAGACTTTCTCGGGCACTGGAAATTTTTCTTATTTCAGGTAAAACTCGCACTGAACTGACTAAATTGTCAGGAGAATCGCTGCCTTATCGTGTTCATCAATTTGCTATTGCACCGGCAAAACGTGAGCTCCTTCATCAACGCATTGAAGCGCGTTTTCATCAAATGCTTGAATCAGGGTTTGAAGAGGAAGTTAAAGCACTTTATGCTCGTCATGATTTGCATGTGGATTTACCTTCTATTCGTTGTGTTGGTTATCGTCAGATGTGGTCTTATCTTTCTGGCGAAATTGACTACGATGAAATGATTTATCGCGGTATTTGTGCGACGCGCCAGTTGGCAAAGCGTCAGATAACTTGGCTCAGAGGTTGGAAGCCGGTTCATTGGTTGGATAGTTCTCAACCAGAGCAAGCTTTAAGCACAGTTATGCAGGTTGTTAGTGCATAGGTTTATTGATTGTGTACAATTGATGAGTACCAAAGCGCAATTTTTGAGTAGTTCATTTTTTCGAACCTTTAGGTTCTTAGTTAAAAACAACAAAATAAGGAAAATATAGAATGGCTAAGGGGCAATCTTTGCAAGATCCGTTCCTGAACGCATTGCGGCGTGAAAGGGTCCCGGTTTCTATTTATTTGGTCAACGGCATCAAATTGCAGGGTCAGATTGAATCTTTTGACCAGTTTGTCATTTTACTGAAAAATACAGTTAGCCAGATGGTTTATAAACATGCCATCTCTACTGTTGTACCTTCCCGCCCAGTTTCTCATCACAGTAGCAATACGAGTGTAGGGGCGAGTGTAGGTAATTATCATTCTGGTGGCGTTTCTGCTCCGGCAGCACAACAGGAAAGTGATGGCACTGAATAAGTTTGAGAGCAGTAATAGAATGAAGAAAAACATAGGTAGGGGGTTTTACCTATGTTTTTTCCTGTAGTTTTTTACTCAGCCTGAGAGGTCGCACCTTTGTTTGAACGTTATGAAGGCGGCGAACAAGCCGTTGTGGTGCACGTTTTTTTCTCGCAGGATAAAGACACAGATAATCTCAGTGAGTTTGAATCACTGGTAATTTCTGCTGGTGTAATTCCTGTGCAAATTGTCACGGGGAGCAGGAAAGCCCCTCATCCGAAATATTTTGTTGGAGAAGGTAAGGCGGAAGAGATTGCTGAGGCGGTACAGGCTAGTGGTGCTGATGTTGTGTTGTTTAATCATGCACTCAGTCCTGCACAGGAACGCAATCTTGAGCGGCTCTGTCAGTGTCGAGTTATCGACCGCACCGGCGTGATTCTGGATATTTTTGCCCAACGGGCGCGGACTCACGAAGGGAAGTTACAGGTAGAGTTGGCGCAGTTACGTCATCTTTCTACCCGTCTTGTCCGGGGATGGACTCACCTTGAACGTCAGAAAGGTGGGATTGGTTTGAGAGGGCCGGGGGAAACGCAGCTTGAGACGGACCGGCGTTTATTACGAGATAAAATCCGTCAGATCCTGAGTCGTCTGAGTCGGGTTGAGAAACAGCGTGAACAGGGGCGTCAAGCGCGAAATAAAGCGGATATACCGACGGTTTCATTGGTGGGATATACCAATGCCGGTAAATCGAGTTTGTTTAACTGTATGACGGCTGCTGAGGTTTATGCGGCTGATCAATTGTTTGCTACGCTGGACCCAACGTTGCGACGGATTGCAATTAATGATGTTGGTACGGTGGTACTGGCTGATACGGTTGGTTTTATCCGTCATCTGCCTCATGATCTGGTGGCGGCATTTAAAGCGACATTGCAAGAAACCCGGCAAGCAACATTGTTGCTGCATATTGTTGATGCTGCGGATAGCCGCATCGACGAAAATATTGCTGCTGTTGACAGCGTACTGGAAGAAATTGAAGCGCATCAAATTCCGGTGCTGTTGGTGATGAATAAGATTGATATGCTGGACAGCTTCACGCCGCGTATTGATCGCAACGAAGATAACTTACCGGTTAGAGTTTGGTTGTCTGCGCAAACCGGTGAAGGTATCCCGTTATTGTTACAAGCGTTAACGGAGCGTCTTTCAGGTGAAATTGCGCACTACGAATTGCGTTTACCGCCGGAAGCAGGCCGTTTACGCAGCCGCTTCTATCAATTGCAAGCAATAGAGAAAGAGTGGATAGAAGAGGACGGTAAAGTTGGTATCGAAGTGAGAATGCCGATTGTTGACTGGCGCCGTCTATGCAAACAAGAACAAGATTTGTTTGATTATGTTGTCTGATGTGCCTGTCAGGTGAATATCAGAAAACTTATGTGATTGAGAGTCGGCTTGTTTATAAGAGGCTCTTGGCCTGAAAAACCAATCATAAAAGAATGGAGCTAAAACATGGCGTGGAATCAGCCCGGGAACAACGGACAAGACCGCGACCCGTGGGGAAGCAGCAATAAAAGCGGCAATTCCGGCGGGAACAAAAGTGGTCGAAACCGTGGGGCATCTGATCTCGACGATCTGTTCCGTAAGCTGAGCAGTAAACTCGGGGGTTTCGGTGGGAACAAGGGCGGTAATGGCTCTGATCAGGGGGCAAAATTTGGCGGGCGGATTGTTAGCCTTGCTGTTGTCGCGGTCGTCGTGATCTGGGCCGCCAGTGGTTTCTATACGATTAAAGAAACAGAACGTGGTGTTGTTACCCGTTTGGGTAAATTGAGCCATATCGTGCAGCCAGGTTTGAACTGGAAACCAACGTTCATTGATGAAGTTGTTCCGGTCAACGTGGAATCTGTTCGTGAACTGGCGGCATCCGGTGTGATGTTGACTTCCGATGAAAACGTTGTTCGCGTGGAAATGAACGTTCAGTACCGTGTGACTAATCCAGCTGCTTACCTGTATAGCGTAACAAGCCCTGATAACAGCCTGCGTCAGGCAACAGACAGCGCAGTTCGTGGTGTTATCGGCAAATACACTATGGATAAAATTTTGACTGAAGGTCGTACCATTGTACGTAGTGATACCCAGCGGGTACTGGAAGAAACTATTCGTCCATACAAAATGGGTATTACGCTGCTGGATGTCAACTTCCAGACTGCCCGTCCACCGGAAGAAGTGAAAGCTTCATTTGATGATGCGATTGCTGCCCGTGAAAATGAGCAGCAGTACATTCGTGAGGCGGAAGCTTACGCTAATGAAGTTCAGCCTCGTGCAAATGGTCAGGCTCAACGATTAATCGAAGATGCTAAGGCTTATAAAGCGCGTGTGGTACTGGAAGCGCAGGGTGAAGTGGCGAGTTTTGCCAAGATGCTGCCTGAATATAAAGCAGCACCGGAAATTACCCGTGAACGTCTGTATATTGAAACTATGGAAAAAGTACTGAGTAATACCCGTAAAGTTATTGCTAATGAGAACAGTAATAATCTGATGGTTCTGCCATTAGAGCAAATGTTCCGTAGCGATGCAGCCAGTGGTAAAACGGCCGTGGAAAGTCAGCTTGGTAATACAACTGTTTCCAGCTCGCGCATTACTCGCCCGACAGCACCTTTAAGTTCAAACCGGACAGATAATCTGCGTAACGATACTGTCAGAGTAGGGAGACAATAATCATGCGTAAGTCATTCATCGTTATTATTGTCGCTGTACTGGTGGCTTTGTATACCTCAGTGTTTGTTGTGCATGAAGGACAGCGCGGTATTGTTCTGCGTTTCAGTAAGGTTGTCCGTGACGCGGAAAATAAACCGATCGTTTATGCACCGGGTTTGCACTTTAAAGTGCCATTCATTGAAACAGTAAAAACACTTGATGCCCGTATCCAGACTATGGATATTCAGGCGGACCGTTTCCTGACCAGTGAAAACAAAGACCTGATTGTCGATTCTTACCTGAAATGGCGCATTATCGATTTCAGCCGTTATTATTTGGCTACTGGTAGTGGTGATATTTCTCAGGCTGAAGTTCTGCTGAAACGTAAATTCAGTGACCGTTTGCGTTCTGAAATTGGTCGTCTGGATGTTCGCGGCATTGTGACCGATTCCCGTGGTAAATTGACTACCGATGTTCGTGACGCGCTGAACAAGGGTACAACTGACGGCGAAGCAGTGGCTACCAGTGAAGCAGATGACGCTATTGCATCAGCGGCAGCTCGTGTAGCGAAAGAAACTGCGGGTAAACAACAGGCTATTAACCCGAACAGTATGGCTGCTCTAGGGATTGAGGTTGTTGATGTGCGTATCAAACAGATTAACCTGCCATTGGAAGTTTCAGAGGCTATTTTCCAGCGTATGCGTGCAGAGCGTGAAGCGGTAGCCCGTCGTCACCGTTCTCAGGGTCAGGAAGAAGCAGAGAAATTGCGCGCAACATCGGATAAACAAGTGACTGAAACATTGGCAAGAGCGGAACGTGAAGCCCGTACTTTGCGTGGTTCCGGTGATGCAGAAGCCGCTAAACTGTTTGCTGATGCATTCAGCAAAGATCCTGACTTCTATGCCTTTATCCGTAGCTTACGTGCTTACGAAAAGAGCTTTAGTAAAGACGGGAAAGATGTTCTGGTGTTAAGCCCCGATACTGATTTCTTCCGTTATATGAAAGCACCTGAAAAACGTGCAGTTCAGCATTGATAGATTTTTGAATATCTAAGTAAGGCCCGCGTCAGGCGGGCCTTGTCATGTCTGGTGGTCAACAAAAATAACGGATGTGATAAAAATTACTGAAAGGTGTGGGATGAGATGTTAGAATCCATTTTTAAGCAACCGAGTGAATTTTGAAATGGGTAAGAACGTTGTCGTATTGGGCACCCAATGGGGTGACGAGGGCAAGGGCAAGATCGTCGACTTGCTGACTGAACGAGCTAAGTATGTTGTTCGTTATCAAGGGGGCCATAATGCTGGTCATACACTGGTTATCAACGGTGAAAAAACCGTTCTCCACTTAATCCCATCAGGGATCCTGCGTGAAAATGTTATCAGTATTATTGCAAATGGCGTCGTATTAGCGCCTGATGCGCTGATGAAAGAGATGAACGCATTAGAATCCCGTGGTATTCCTGTTCGCGAGCGTCTGCTCATTTCAGAAGCCTGTCCACTTATTCTTCCATACCATGTTGCATTAGATAATGCCCGCGAGAAAGCGCGTGGCGCAAAAGCAATTGGTACAACCGGCCGCGGTATCGGCCCTGCGTATGAAGACAAAGTTGCACGTCGTGGTCTGCGCGTTGGTGATTTGTTTGATAAAGAAGTATTTGCGGCCAAGCTGAAAGAAATTATCGAATATCATAACTTCCAACTGGTAAATTATTACCAAGAGCCGGCGGTTGATTACCAGAAAACTCTGGACGAAATCATGGCTGTTGCCGATATTCTGACGGGTATGGTTGTTGACGTTTCTGACCTGTTGTATAAAGCAACTCAGAAAGGTGAGCTGGTTATGTTCGAAGGCGCACAAGGCACGCTGTTGGATATTGACCACGGTACCTATCCATACGTGACCTCTTCCAACACCACGGCTGGTGGCGTTGCAACAGGTTCCGGTTTAGGTCCACGCTATGTTGATTATGTCTTGGGGATCATCAAGGCTTACTCTACTCGTGTCGGTGCTGGTCCATTCCCAACTGAACTGTTTGATGAAACTGGCAGTTACTTGCGAGAAAAAGGCCAAGAGTTTGGCGCGACTACGGGGCGTAGCCGCCGTACTGGTTGGCTGGATATCATTGCTATCCGTCGTGCAGTACAGATCAACTCACTGTCAGGTTTCTGTATGACCAAACTGGACGTACTGGATGGCTTGAAAGAAGTAAAAATCTGTATTGGTTACCGTATGCCTGATGGCAGTGTGATTGAAACGACACCTCTGGCAGCGGATGACTGGGAAGGTATTGAACCTGTTTATGACACCATGCCTGGCTGGAATGAAAGCACTTTCGGTGTGAAAGAGCATAGCAAATTGCCTCAGGCAGCATTGAACTATATCAAACGTGTAGAAGAGCTGACCGGTGTTCCGGTTGATATTATTTCTACAGGCCCGGATCGTTCAGAAACTATGATTCTGCGTGATCCGTTTGATGCTTGATTGTGTCACATAATCAGGTAAAGCCGGGCTTTTCAGCCCGGTTTTTTGCTATTTATTATGGTCTTTTTTGCGTAACTACCAGATGATTAACATGATTTCGACCAATTTAAAGTATATAATTTGAACAAATACTTATTTTTTTAATTTGTTCTCGGATATATTAGCTTATATCTCATTATCCAGAGGTTGATGTGCAGTTAACGAGTTTTACAGATTATGGCTTGCGCGCGCTAATTTATATGGCTGCTTTACCGCAAAATCGGATGACCAGTATTTCTGAAGTCACTCGTGTTTATGGTGTTTCTCGTAATCACATGGTGAAAATTATTAACCAGTTAAGCCACTTAGGATTAGTGGATGCTGTTCGTGGCAAAAACGGTGGCATTCGTCTGGGTAAGCCTGCAAAGGATATTAGAATTGGTGATGTCGTTCGTGCTCTCGAACCCTTATCATTGGTTAATTGTAGTCAGGAATCTTGCCATATTACCTCTGCATGTCGCCTGAAAGTGGTATTAAATCAGGCAATAGAAACATTTTTGAATGAACTGGATAAGCATACTTTAGCTGATATGATTGAAGATAATATCCCCCTTTATAAGCTGCTTCTGACCGAATGAAGAAATGGCGCAAACAGCCTACTGATGACAACGGAGGAACCGCCATGTCACAAGATCCTTTTTTGGGACGCGAAGCAGAAAAATACGAATCTCCTATTCCAAGTCGCGAATATATCTTAGACATTATTTCTAAACGCACTGTACCGGTAAGTCGCCAGGAACTGGCACGAGAGCTGAATCTGGCTAACGATGAGGAGCTTGAAGCGTTACGTCGTCGTTTACGGGCTATGGAACGTGATGGTCAACTGGTTTTCACGCGCCGTCAATGTTACGCCTTGCCGGAAAAACTGGATTTATTGAAAGGTACCGTCATTGGCCACAGAGATGGTTACGGTTTTCTGCGGGTAGAAGGCCACAAAGATGATTTTTATCTCTCTGCCGAGCAGTTAAAAATGGCTATTCATGGTGATGTTGTGCTGGCACAGCCATTGCTTTCAGATCGCAAAGGGCGTAGTGAAGCGCGTATTGTCCGTGTGTTGGAACCCAAGACCAGCCAGATTGTTGGCCGCTATTTTATTGACTCCGGTATGGGTTTTGTTGTGCCGGATGATAGTCGCTTGAGCTTTGATATTCTGATCCCGAAAGATGAAAATAGTGGTGCCCGCATGGGGAACGTTGTTGTCGTTGAGTTGACTACACGTCCAGCGCGCCGTACAAAAGCTGTCGGTAAAATAGTTGAAGTACTGGGTGAAAAGATGGGAACGAACATGGCAGTGGAAATTGCCCTACGTACTCATGAAATTCCGCACAGTTGGCCACCACAGGTGGAAAGCCAAGTGGCTATCCTGAATGAGCAGGTGCCGGACTCCGCGAAAGAAGGCCGCGTTGATCTGCGTGATTTGCCATTGGTGACAATCGATGGTGAAGATGCCCGTGACTTTGATGATGCCGTTTATTGTGAAAGAAAGCGAAGCGGCGGCTGGCGTTTATGGGTTGCTATTGCTGATGTCAGTTACTATGTCCGCCCACAAACGGCATTGGATACAGAAGCACGTAACCGGAGTAACTCAGTTTACTTTCCTTCTCAGGTTATTCCCATGTTACCTGAAGTGCTTTCCAATGGTCTCTGTTCTCTGAATCCGCAGGTTGACCGCCTTTGTATGGTGTGTGAGATGACGGTTTCAGAGCAGGGAAAATTGTCATCCTATAAATTTTACGAAGCAGTAATGAATTCTCACGCACGCCTGACATATACCAAAGTATGGCGTATGTTGCAGGGTGATGAGGAGCTGCGTGAGCACTACAAGCCACTGGTTCAGCATATTGAGCATTTACATGGGCTTTATCAGGCGTTAGAAAATGCCCGCGAGCAGCGGGGTGCCATCTCCTTTGAGTCAGAGGAGGCTAAGTTTATTTTTAACGCTGAACGCCGTATTGAGCGAATTGAGCCAGTTGCTCGCAATGATGCCCATAAACTGATTGAAGAGTGCATGATCCTGGCGAACATTGCTGCTGCGCGTTTCGTGGAAAAAAACAGCGAGCCGGTGCTTTACCGCATTCATGATCGGCCAAGAGAAGAGAGTATTGTTAATCTGCGCTCTGTTTTCGGCGAATTGGGGTTAACTCTGCCAGGTGGTATGCAACCAACACCAAAGGATTATGCGCAACTGATGCATCAAGTGGCTGAACGTCCGGATCATGAGTTATTGCAAACCATGTTGCTGCGTTCAATGAAACAGGCAATTTATGATCCGGAAAACCGTGGTCATTTCGGTCTTTCTTTGAATTCTTATGCGCACTTTACCTCACCTATCCGTCGTTACCCGGATCTGGTGCTGCATCGGGCGATTAAATATCTGCTGGCGAAACAGCAAGGCATTGTTGAACAATGTGGGACACCGACTGGGGGATGGCACAGTGATATGGAGCAGATGTTGCAACTGGGCCAACACTGCTCTATGACAGAGCGCCGCGCAGATGAAGCGACGAGAGACGTCGCTGATTGGCTTAAGTGTGACTTTATGCAGGATCAGGTGGGCAATACCTTTACCGGCATTATCACCAGTGTGACCGGTTTTGGCTTCTTTGTTCGCCTAAATGATCTGTTTATTGACGGTCTGGTACATGTTTCCACACTGAATAATGATTATTATCATTTCGATAATGTTGGTCAGCGTTTAGTTGGTGAATACTCTGGTAAAACGTTCCGGTTAGGGGATGAAGTTGAAATTCGTGTGGAAGCTGTCCATATGGATGAGCGTAACATTGATTTTAAACTGCTCTCCGTTAGCCGGGAAGCCCGAAACGTGGGTAAGACAGCTCGTGACAGGGCGAAAAAAGCAGCACCTGGCCGTAGTAACAGTAAGAAAGGGCGTAGCCATAGCAAAGAGGCTAACTTTGAGCCCGATGGCGCTTTCCGTAAAAAGAAATCTGTGGATAAGCCTAAAGGAGATAAGAAAAAGGGTAAGAGCCTTTCAGCCAAGACACAAAAAATTGCTGCTAAATTCAAAGCCAAACGGGCTAAGAAAAGCGCAGATAAATAATCAAAGGGCTATCCTGTTTCTTTAGGATAGCCTGAATATTTTAGTCTCTTGAATACATTGAGCCTGATGGATAGGTTCAGGTACGTCAGTGCTGTATGACAGTGAAAATAAGAAGATTATGAGTGAAATTATCTACGGTATTCATGCCGTTAAAGCTTTACTGGAGCGTGATCCTCAACGTTTTATGGAAGTTTATGTACTGAAAGGGCGCGAAGACCGCCGTCTGACACCGCTGATTAATGAGCTGGAAAGTTTCGGCATGGCGATCCAACTGGCAAATCGTCAGTGGCTGGATAATCAAACGGAAGGTGCGGTGCATCAGGGGATTATTGCTAAGGTGAAGCCAGGGCGTCAGTATCAGGAAAATGACTTGCCAGATTTGCTGGCACAAATGGAAATCCCTTTCTTGCTAGTGCTTGATGGTGTGACAGATCCACATAATCTGGGAGCTTGCCTGCGCAGTGCGGATGCAGCAGGTGTACATGCTGTTATTGTGCCCCGTGACCGTTCCGCCCAGCTTAATGCCACTGCGAAGAAAGTTGCATGTGGAGCCGCGGAGAATGTACCGCTTGTTCGTGTCACCAACCTCGCGCGTACTTTGCGTTTGTTGCAGGAACACAATATTTGGGTGGTGGGTACAGCAGGAGAGGCCGACCATACGCTACATCAGAGCAAACTAACCGGCCCTATGGCGCTGGTGATGGGGGCTGAAGGGGAAGGTATGCGTCGTCTGACCCGTGAACACTGTGATGAATTGATTAGTATTCCAATGGCGGGTTCGGTTTCATCCCTGAACGTGTCTGTTGCAACGGGTATTTGCCTGTTTGAAGCAGTGCGTCAGCGGAGTTCACAGTAACCCATAACATAAAGCGTTACCCGCTCCTTGAGTTTTTTATGTGAGGCGGGTATAGTTACGCGTCAATTTTTCAGCCGCACTTAAACAAGTTCCTTGCCTCCACGGGCCGCGGTTGACCCTGACAGGAGGCTGAATAATCCGTAAGGAGCAATTCTAATGCGTCATTACGAAATCGTTTTTATGGTCCATCCTGACCAAAGCGAACAGGTTCCGGGCATGATCGAGCGTTACAGTGCGACTATCACTAACGCGCAAGGTCAAATTCACCGTCTGGAAGACTGGGGCCGCCGTCAACTGGCTTATCCAATTAACAAACTGCACAAAGCTCATTACGTTCTGTTGAACGTTGAAGCGCCGCAGGAAGCGATTGATGAGCTGGAAACTAACTTCCGCTTCAACGATGCCGTTATCCGCAGCATGATTATGCGCGTTAAGCACGCGGTAACTGAAGCATCTCCAATGGTTAAAGCCAAAGATGAGCGTCGCAGCCGCGATTACTCTATGGAAGACGCCGGCGTTGATGCTGAAGAAGCTGGGGATTCTGAAGAGTAATAACTGTGACAACTAATCGTTTGGTGCTTTCTGGCACAGTGTGCAAAGCCCCCATTCGAAAAGTCAGTCCTGCCGGCATTCCTCATTGCCAGTTCGTGCTTGAGCATCGCTCACAGCAGCAGGAAGCCGGTCTGAGCAGGCAAGCATGGTGCAGAATGCCCGTTATTGCCAGCGGACAATTGTTACAAGTTTTAACTCACAGTATAACGGTCGGCAGTCGATTAACCGTTTCAGGATTCATTAGTTGCCATCAAGGTCGCAATGGTCTTAACAAACTGGTTCTTCATGCCGAGCAGATTGAATTGATAGATTCTGGAGACTAGCCAAATGGCACGTTATTTCCGTCGTCGCAAGTTCTGCCGTTTCACCGCGGAAGGCGTTCAAGAGATTGATTATAAAGACATCGCTACGCTGAAAAACTACATCACCGAGAGCGGTAAAATTGTACCAAGCCGTATTACTGGCACCCGTGCAAAATACCAGCGTCAGCTCGCTCGTGCTATCAAGCGCGCGCGCTACCTGTCTTTGTTGCCTTACACTGATCGTCATCAGTAATCGGCACAGTCCATTAACGACTCTGAGAGGATAAGGTAATGCAAATTATTCTGCTTGATAAAGTAGCAAACCTGGGTAGCCTGGGTGATCAAGTTAACGTTAAACCGGGTTATGCCCGTAACTACTTAGTACCACAGGGCAAAGCTGTTCCTGCGACTAAGAAAAACATCGAATTCTTCGAAGCTCGCCGCGCTGAACTGGAAGCCAAACTGGCTGACGTTCTGACAGCAGCGCAAGCTCGTGCTGAGAAAATCAGCGGACTGGGTTCCGTTACTATCGCTTCTAAAGCGGGTGACGAAGGTAAACTGTTCGGTTCTATCGGTACTCGCGATATTGCTGATGCAGTGACTGCCGCAGGTGTTGAAGTATCTAAAAGTGAAGTTCGTCTTCCTAACGGTGTTCTGCGTACTACTGGTGAACACGAAGTTAACTTCCAGGTACACAGCGACGTATTCGCTAAATTGAACGTTAACATTGTTGCTGAAGCTTAATCTCTGATTAACTGATGCTAACAAGTAAAAAACGCTGGCAATGCCGGCGTTTTTTATTGCCTCAACTTACTATTCTCTTGGTCGTCTATAAGGTTTTTGCCGGTAATTCCCTGCAACTGAGCATTAACCTGATTTATTTTATATTTACTACCTTATTTGTCGTTTATAGAATTGTGGTTTCTCTTGTCTATTCTTCTGTAATATTGTTTTTTGGTTGGTTTTTATTGTTATTGATTTTGCGTTTTTTATATTGAAAATATTATTCATTATTAGATTATTATCTATAAATAATCGGATTCGTGTTTTTTATATAGTCACGGTTATTTTTCTTTATAATGATAATTTATTTTATATGATTTCATATAAGAATATTTAATAATGTCAATATATATCATTATTATTAAATAATAATATCAAAAATTTATATGGGATTTTATTGACATAACTGTCAGAGTTGACAGTAGACTTTTAAGTGTAATTTTATAATTATAATTTTTGTTAATTAACCCTTGTGTGAAAACACAAATGAATGCGCTTATTGTTAATAGGCATGAGTTTATTCTCCATAGTTATTAATAAAGTGAATGGTTTCATTGATAAATTAATAGGTATATTATATGTTGAATTGATTTATTTATTTGTTTGTTAATAAAAATACCTTGTCATCATTATATATTCTTCATATTAACCCAGACATAAGGGATAAAGCTGGTATGAATCTTGGTAAAAACATATTACAAACTATAGGTAATACTCCAGTAGTTATGTTGAATGGTAGATATACTAAAGGTATTAATGTTTTTCTCAAAATGGAGAATATTAACCCCAGTGGGAGTATTAAAGATCGTATTGCAGTTGCTATGTTGGAAACGGCTGAGGCTCAGGGAGAATTAAGACCGGGAATGGTGGTGATTGAGCCATCATCGGGTAATACGGCAATTGGTCTGGCAATGGCGTGTGCTGTTAAAGGTTATCGATTTATTGCAGTTTTGGATCGCATGGTGCCGGCAGCGAAACGCGATAAAATAAAAGCATTTGGTGCGGAAATTATTTTCCTGCCAGAATTTGAAGCGGGAACGGATACTGTCAAATATCGCATTGATTTAACTAAAGAGATTATAAAAGCTTATCCGAATGCGTTTAGCCCTATGCAATTTGAAAATCAGGTTAATCCTGATGAGCATTATCGTTCCACGGGGCGTGAGTTGTATGAAATCTTTGGCAATAATTTGACGGCTTGTTTTGCGACGGTAGGCAGTTGTGGAACACTTACTGGGATTTCCCATTATTTGAAAGAGAAAAATCCACAGGTGCGAATTTATGGTGTTGAACCTGTGGGGTCAATTATTTTCGGTGGGGAACCAGGAAAATATCTGGTACAAGGAGCGGGATTGACGTTTATACCTTCTATTCTGGATCGTACCAACATCGATATTACCTTGAAGGTTGCGGATATTGATGCGTTCCGAGTAGCAAGAAAGTTAGCCAGAAATGAAGGTATTTTAATTGGTGGTACGGGAGGTTGTGCGGTAAGCGCAGCATTAAATCACCTAGATGATTTTAAACCTGGAGATAATATTGTTGTCATTATTCCTGATAGTGGAGAACGTTATATCGACACGATTTATAATGATACTTGGTTATTTGAAAATAATTTCTCAGAATTAGTTGAGGAAAGTAAAACAGAACCTCAACTAGAAGAAATTATTACAAACATGGGGTGCGTATTAAATGAGTTCTGATCGTGTTTTGGTGATTTACTATAATCGCCTCTATAATCCTCTTATCATAAGAAGTCTTAAATCTGAATATAGAGAGGTAATTGCTCTTTATATTGATGAAGGGCAGGTAAGAGACATTGAAGATATTGAATTGGAATGCATGGTTGCAGGTGCTGATAAATTTATCTATAAAGATTATCGAACGCAATATGCTGAACACTTCCTTACAAAAGCGATAAAAGCGAATGCTATTTATCAAAATGGTTATTTTCTCAGTGCTGCACTTTCCCGGCCTGCGATTGCTGAGGCAGCAGTTGAAGTAGCTAATGAGCTCAATATTGATTATATTGCCCATCAATTCAGAGGTAATGATCAAGTCAGAATGGATATGAATATAGAAATTCTGAATAAAATACCTATTGCTTCGTTGAGAGATTTTAAATACGACGAAAATATCGTAAATAGTTATGCTATGAAGTATGGTATTCCCCAAGAATTTGGTTGTAATAACCCTTATTCTACTAGTGAAAATATATGGGGATTAAGTGTCGAATGTGGCCCGTTAGCAGAACCGGAAACATTAATTCCTGAAGATGCCAGAGAGAAATTATTTGAGCATGCACTATCAGCCACTGAGCCAATATTTTTGTCATTAGGTTTTGAGAATGGTATACCGATATCGATTGACGGCGAAAAGAAATCATTATATGAAATTATTGAAATATTAAATGAGATTGGTAAAAAACTATCAATTGGTATTTTTGATATTGTTGAAGATGGCATTGTCGGTTTGAAAACACGCGCAATTTATCAATCACCTGCTGCACATATCTTAATTACCGCACATCGTGATTTAGAATGTTATTGTAGTAATCGTCACGAAAATTGGTTTAAAGAGATAATTGATAAAAAATGGGTTGAATTAGTTTATTCTGGGCTTTGGTATGATCCCTTATTAACTCATTTAAACCACTTTATTGATAGCATGAATCAACATGTCAATGGTGAGATTAAGCTTGAATTAGGCTATAAATATGCCAATGTTTGTTCCCGTATTTCAAAGACGACTATCTATGATGATAATTTAGCAATATATAATTGTGGGCATTTATACAGTCAAAACGATGCAGAGGGATTTGCAAAAATATTTAATATCCATACTAAGCAAAGTGCTAAATCTAAGATGAGGCAAAAGTTATGATTAAAGAATTATTAATGTGTAAACCGGATTTTTATGATATTGAATACGTTATTAATGATTGGATGGACCCTAATAATAGAGTTAATAAAGAATTGGCACAGCAGCAATGGGATTTTCTTCATGAACGGTTGACTGAACGTGGCATCACTATTCGCACTATCGATCCGGTTAATGGTTTGCCTGATATGACTTTCTCAGGTGATTGTGGCATGGTGTATAATAATAAATTCCTTGCTAGTCATTTCCGGCACGCTGAACGCCAGGGGGAAAGCCAGTACTATATCGATTATCTGGAAAATCTAGGTTTTGAGATACATCGTGTTGATGAAGGTACCTATTTTGAAGGGCTTGGAGATGTTATCTATTGGGATAATGACATCATATTTGGTTATGGCCCTCGCTCAGATAAAGAAGCAATAAATACCATTCAGAAAATCTATCCAGAACTTAAAATTAAAGGTGAACTGCATATTCAGGATAAGACTTTCTTTCATGTGGCTCTGGCATTCTCATTTATTGACAAAGATACGGTTGTTTACTATCCAGAAGCATTTACTAAAGAGAGCCAGAGTTATATTGTTGAAACATTTGAACGCCGGATCTCAATATCAGAACATGATGCTAAGGAATTATTTTCCTGTAATAATATCCCAATAGGTAAAGATATTCTCATGCATGATTGTTCTATAGAGGTTGAACGTCAATTAAATAATTATGGTTATAATGTCATTAAATGCGATATGAGTGAATTCTTAAAGAGTGGTGGTAGTCTGCGCTGCTTAGTATTAAAAATTAAATAATTATAATAGGAGGATAATAAGTCATGTATATTTTAGGTATAAATTCAGTTTACCATGAGTCAGCAGTTTGCTTATTAAAAGACGGAGAAACTATTTTTGCCATTGAAGAAGAGCGCCTAAATAGAAGAAAACACGGAAAACCAGCAAATATTGATAATCCTGATGAACTGCCATTGGCTTCCATTGAAGTTGCATTAGACTTTGCGGGTATTCGCTTGGAAGATGTGAGTCATATCGGGTTTTCTATTGATCCGATAGAACGAAGAAAATCAGTCTTTATTGATGAACTCACCAGTGAGGGAAATTGGGGAAGTGTATCGGGTGAGTCCATTTTTTATCGCAAGACCACTTCAGTACCAGAAATTTTGCAATCAATGGGATTCCGTGGTCAATTTCATTGGGTTCCTCATCACACAGCTCATGCGGCATCTGCTTATTTTGTTTCGCCATTTGATAAAGCGTTAACCTTATCACTTGATGGTGTGGGAGAGGATAATACCGCAGGGGTATATCTGGGCGATGGTAATAGTCTGAAAAAAATTAAAACCATTGAATATCCAGATTCAATCGGTTTTATGTGGGAGAAATTGGCAGAATTCCTGGGCTTCTCTGTATACGATGCCTGTAAGGTGATGGGAATGTCTGCTTATGGTAAGCCTGAAGGTTTTATGCCGGCGTTCCAACAATTCGTCAAAATTTATGAGAAAGGTGAGTTTACTATCGATAACACCATTCTCAATTTCCGCAGCCAAGACTTTTCTAAATTAGAATCTTTGTTTGGTATTGCGAAAAGAGTTCCTGGTGGAGAGGTAGCGCAGGAATATTATGATATTGCTGCTTCTCTCCAGCAAATAACTGATGAAATAGTGTTAAATATGGCTCATCATTATTTGCAGGAAACAGCAACGAATAAACTCTGCCTTGCGGGTGGCGTCGCATTGAATTGCATAACGAATAAACGATTATATGAAGAGTTGGATATCGAAGATATCTTTGTTCAGCCTGCTGCACATGATGCCGGGACTGCCACAGGTGCCGCGCTATTTATTTGGCATCATATTCTTGAAAATAATCAACGCTATCCTCTGACTCATACCTATTGGGGTCTGGGATATAGTGACGATGATTACCAGCGTAGTTTGAAGGCCCATGGTTTGGACTGGACATATGAAGAGAATATTCATGAAGTTGTCGCAGACTTGCTGGCTGAAAATAATGTCGTTGGCTGGTTCCAGGGGAGGATGGAATTTGGGCCGCGGGCATTAGGTAATCGTAGTTTGTTGGCCGATCCAAGAAATAAAGATATTCGCGATTTAATGAATCGTAAAGTTAAACATCGTGAAATGTTTAGGCCATTTGCGCCTAGTGTATTGCGTCAACATGTTGCTGATTGGTTCCACGTTCGAAAAGAATTACCGGAAGCTGCAAAATATATGTTGTTAGCGATGGATGCTAAAGTGGATAAAGCATCGAAAATTCCGGCAGTGGTTCATGAAGATGGTACTGCCAGAGTTCAGGTGGTAGATAATGCGTCAAATTCAGATTATGCCCAGTTGATTGAGGCATTTTATCGGAAAACCGGTGTGCCTTTGTTGCTGAACACTTCTTATAATGATAGCGAACCGATTGTTTGTTCACCGGAAGATGCTATTAAAACTTTCATGAAAACTAATATTGATTATTTAGTTTTGGGGAATTATTTGATTAAATCGATTCATTAATTATTGCATAGTAAACGTCTATCCCAGTAGGTGTAATTGATGAAGTCAATTTGGGCATTGCTCAGTTTCAAATTGATAAATAAAATAGTCTAATGGGATAGATAATAAGGTTGAGGTAATATTAATGATACATAGGATCATACTGGCTCGTTTTTTTTCTGTTTTTTCAGAGGCATTTGTTATGTTCGCTGTGCCTGTATTAGTATATACCTCAACTAATAGCGCTTCACTTTCATCTTTTGCTTTTGGGCTTGAACGGCTATTCAGAGTGATTTCTCTCCCCATTTCTGGTTGGATGGGGGACAGGATGCATACTCTGGTTATGTTATTCCTAAGTGATATTCTTCGATCATTAGTTTGCTTATTTCTTTTTATTCTTTCATTTGTATACTCTGATAATAGTATCGTATATATCATTATTCCTCTCTCATGTGTTTTATCCTTTTTTAGTGGAGCGGGATATGTCAACCTTGAAGGTTTTGTCTCTAAAAACATGAGTGCAATAGAATTACCTTCTGTTAATTCTCGTTTACAATTTGTTGAACAGTTTACCTATATTGCAGCCCCGGCGGTTGTCGGCGTGCTGGTTTATAAATTCAGTGTTTATGCGGTATTTGCATTTGCGTTTTTTCCTTTCCTGATTAGTAGTTTGATATGGTTCCAGCTACAAAGGAAAAATCGGATTGAAGAACGAACTAGTAGAGAAGGGTATAATCTGCCGGCCATTTTTAAGTTCCTGATGGAAAACCCACCCTTGTTACGCGTCATTAGTCTGACATTCCTGATGAATGTGATGCAAGGTGCTATTCTGTCAACGGCAGTTTATGTTATCACCAGCGTTTTTTCACAACCGGAAGGGAGTTATGCTAAGCTTTTGGCTTATGCGGGGCTGGTGAATTGTTGTGTTTTTTTTATTGCGCCAAAATTGTGCCGGATTTTTGATGTGCGTATTATTGGTGTAACGGCTTTTCTGATTGCGTTATGTGGTCTGACACTATTTGCTACTGGGCCGTTATTTGTGGTTTACACATTAGGTTTCTTACTGGTCATTGGTTCGGAAGGTTGTTTTAATCTTTTTTCCCGCTCTTATCGAGCAAGTCTTATTCCGAAGCAGCGTTTTTCTCAGTATCTTGGTGTGGTGCTGGTTTTGAATCAGTTAGCGACACCTTTAACCAGCTTTATTTGTGCTAATTTACTGAACTATTTTTCCTACAATAGTATTTATCTGATATTCTCTGTATTTGTTTTATTGATGTTTATCATTATTAATCCTTATCGTTCGCTTAAATTTAATCTGCATAATAGTCAATAATGGAGGAAATATGAGTTCGAAAAAATATTTGTTAGTGCTTGATTATCTTCCGGCAAGGCTGAGTGAAATCGTTAATATTCGTGACTATATTCGATATAATTACTCCCTTGAGTTGGTGATTATTAGCGATATGTTGTCCGGTGAGGAAAAAGATATCACACCATTTGTCTATCATATTCCTGTACGAACAGAAAATTATGTTGATCGTGTGATGGCAGTTCTTGCTGAACTTAATATGACATGTGCGGGTATTCTTCCTTTTATGGATGCAGTATCTGGGTATGCTGCTGTTATCGCGAAGAATTTAAGCGTTTATGGTGATGATCCCGAATTAAGTTTCGCAGGTATTGAGAAATATCAATTCCGCCAACAAGAAACTCGGATATTACCGTTGCTTGCGGCACAACATATTAAGACGCCTCGATATACTTTCATTAATGAGGTTAAAGAACTAGAAGAGTTTTATGATTCTGTTCCGTATGGTGTGATTATTAAGCCTAATTGTGGTCGGGCAAATGTCGGCGTGGTAGCGGTTAAAGATAGAAGTAAAATCCCAACGGCTTTTGCCCAATCTGTTGAGCAATCTGGTGGTAATCAAACTCTTGCAGAAGAACTTATTATTTTCGATACAGAATATTCGTACGATGGTATTGGTTGTATGGCTTTTTTAACGCAAAAAGTTTCCCAGAAAGGGGAATATCCTGTTGAAATAGGGCAAATAGTTCCGGCGCAATGTGATGGCAGAAATACAATTGCATTACATAAAGCAGGGCAGGTAATGAATCTGATTTCAGGGCAAATTCTTGGCGCATTCCATAATGAGATTAAGCAAGATAGTAAAACGGGAGAAACTTTTCTGGTTGAAACTAATCGTAGACCAGCGGGTATGCGTATTTGGGATATGGCTAACCGGGTATATGGTATAAGCTTGCAGGAAATTTGGGTTGACCATTTAGTCAAAGGATTTAGTGATCGAATGATATTACCTGAAGCGAAGGGAAGAGCCTTTTTGATTAATTTGCTGGCGGGTAAAGATGGAAAGATTAATGATAAATTCGATAAAATAGAAGTTAATGAAGTATTATTAGCATCTGTTGATAATATTTTGAATAAATTATGTTGCGAAATTATTGCAATAAAAATTAATTTAGATAAGAATTCACTGGTTTACGAAACACCAAAAAGCAATAATGATTTCTGTGGTTACGTTTGTGTGCATATTAATGATGAGCACGTCAAATGTGAATCCCTGATGAATGAAATTAATGATGCATGGAAGGGTATATTGTCTAATTATATTTTATAATTTCGTATGGTTAGAGTCTTATTTTGGCTCTAATTGTTATATGATTAGATTATATGCTATTGCTTTAGCTACTGCTGCAACTTTATTGGGAACCACTAATTTCTCCATAACATTGTTAATGTGGAAATTAACTGTCCTTGTTGAAATATCCAGTATGTCGGCTATTTCAGCAGAAGTTTTTCCCTCACAAGTCCATCTTATGACTTCAACTTCTCTGGTAGAGAGTGTTGGAACAATGATTTTATCCTTTTTATTTTTTAGGTTATTAAATGTTTTTATGCATTCATTTGCCAATATGCCCAATACTCCCGCTTTATTAAGTATTTCATTGTGGGAAATAGTGCCTTCTTTTCTGGCAACTGAAAAAATTGACCTTTCGCCATGATAACCTTTAATTTTGATTGAAAGACTATTTTTAACTTCATTTTTATTTGAATTTGATTTTTCAATCATAAAATCAGCGTTTTTTGATATTTTATCATTACAAACTGACGGAATAGAGAAAGTGTAATCACCATTCATTAATTGGTCGCTGTCATGATTATTATCTTGATTATAATTGCTTGCAGTTTCTATATTTAAGTTGGTTATTAGAACATATTTTTTTGTCGTGAATGGATATTTTTCTTCCTGATAAATTGAGTAGAATTCAAAACCCAGATAGTTTATCGCGTTTAACAGCCTCTTTTCTAATTCAGGCATGGTTTTGGACTTTTTGATTTCTGATAAAATCTCATTAAATGATGTATTCATAAGATTTTCCTCATTATATAATATTTGCAATAAAATTAATTTTATATAAAAAATATTTTATTCATATAATCAATTATAAGTAAAAATTTTTAAAAATTGAATTTTTATATTGTAACCTTTAAGAAATGAATATGCTACTTAGAATTATATCGATTATTAGCTCTTATATATTTGGGCGACATGTATTTTCCTGGTGACATCTTCGGTTTACCCTGCTGCATAGCGCTGTTATGCTTAGAGGTCTAATTTAATTTGATCACGGGTATTTTCATGGCAAAACTTTCTTTTGACTCTATCGAAGCACAAGCAAGTTATGGGGTTGGCTTGCAAGTTGGTCAGCAATTACTGGAGTCTGGCCTGCAAGGTCTGGAACCTGAAGCACTGTTAGCGGGGTTATGTGATGCGCTGGAAAATCATTCTCCAGCGGTGCCGGTCGATATATTGCATCGTGCCTTACGTGAAATGCACGAACGTGCAGATGGTGTGCGTCGTGAACGTCAGCAAGCTATGGCAGAAGAGGGTCAGAAGTTTCTGGCAGAAAACGCTCAGCGTGACGGTATAAGCACGATAGAATCTGGTTTACAGTTCTCTGTACTAAAACAGGGTGATGGTGCAATTCCTGCCCACACTGACCACGTGCGTGTTCATTATACGGGTCGTCTGATTGATGGCACCGTGTTTGACAGCTCAGTACAGCGTGGCGAACCTGCTGAATTTCCTGTGAATGGGGTGATTGCTGGATGGATTGAAGCATTGACGTTGATGCCTGTCGGTTCTAAATGGGAACTTTATATCCCTTATAATTTGGCTTATGGCGAGCGTGGTGCTGGTGCATCGATTCCTCCATATAGCACTCTGATTTTCGAGGTGGAATTGTTGGATATTCTGTAAGTTTTATCCAAAAGTAGGATTAAAAATAGCCGGTATATCCGTCTCAGACTACTGAAAAACCCATTTAAAAAATGGGGGTGTTTTCAAACCATCGGAAATTTCAGCTAGTATGTTGCCGATGAACTGGCTTTCCCTCAGTTTCCTAGTTATTTCTTTAAATAGGGTCTTTGGCCCGCTAGCTTTTGCCATACCTTTGGCTGAGTTTCAGTCTTTCGAGCATCTTTTATTTTTTTAATAACTTTAGTGACAAATAAACAATATTTTGTTTGTTTTTATTATAAAGATAATATTGATTTATTAAATATATTGAATAATAGTGTGGGTACTTCACATTGCATCAACAATTATGAAAGGTCTGGTGGATTAATAAGCCAGAAATATTATCTTGATATAAAGGAAATGGAAATGAATGCAATTGAAATATCATCATTAATACCCTATTTTTCTCGCCGTATTAATTCTGAAAGTCTTTACCGAATTTCTCCGAAAAGAATGGCACAGGCTATTGATGTGAGTATTGATCTAGGAGAAAGCGAACGTAAGCCAACAAAGGGGATACCTGGCTATTTTGCTTATGGTTGGCGCAGCGCTGCTGACCGAATAATTCACGCTAATACACTCGGAGTAGAATATATTTCTCTGAGATTTATCTCGTCGGCAAATAGAAATAATAATATTGAGGCAGGCTTAATATTATTTGAAGAAACTCTGCAAAATATACTGGCTTCGATTGGTTCCGTGCCAGTAAAGATGATTGTCGATCCTTTTGGTCTGGCATTAACGGAAGATGGGCAATGGGGTGTGCGGGATAATGACGGTAATTTTGATACGAAACAGACTCATAATCTGCTGGAAAAAGTGGGTTTTATCCTTTCGTGCAATCATATTCATGGAGTGGTTACGTTGGGGCGTTTACCTGAGGAAGTGATGTTGACGAAAAAGGGGATTAGTGAGGCAGGAGATTATACGAAAGTTTATTCGTTCTCCCAAAATAGTGAGACCAGCACTGCCTATGTTTATTTGGATGCTGTAGGCCATAATACTGGCCAGAAAATTATGCCAGGTAATGTTAAAGAGATGGATCTGTGGGCACTACTCGATATTTGGCATGGTACTGATGTCTCGGTGATTAAACCGATGGAAAGTTTCCATCTGATGAGCTCATTACGTTACCTGATTGAGAATGAAACTGCCCGCAAACAATTTTTGAATTCTCCTGATGTTAAGAATATGGCCCAGAAAAACGCCTTTGTTGCCAAAAGTCTGGCGGAAATGAATGCATTTCCTCTTGAGTTATCACAGAAGTGCTCCCGAATCAAAATGGCTGGTTATACGGTCTCTGGCACAACTTACATGCTAGCACTATTGGCGCATGAGAAAGGCCCTGAGATGGCAAGGGCACGTATGGAGGAAATGTGGATAACGGCGCTTGGTGTGATGGATGAACAGTGCGAATGCCTGATTGATCGCAATGTGGTCAAATATCTTGAAGGTTCAATTCTTGCTTAGGTAAATTAATACGATATTGTCAGGTGTTTCAGATGATAATGATCTCTGAATTATTGTTGTCTGAAACATTAATTATGTATGGAAAAGCATGGCTATATTCATCCTCTTAATCATAGGACTATATGAATTCTTCTAATCAAGATACGAAATACAGAGCCCTATTTATTGCCATCATGATCGTTACTTTCATGATTGGTTTTGATACCACAGGCTTAGGGGTTGCTATCCCGGTGATTGCGACTGAACTTGGTTTCGGTGTTAAAGAAGGAGCATGGCTTAGTATTTCTTATACAGCGGGTTTTGCTGCTTTCTTATTACCTGCCGGAATAATCACTGATCGTCTGGGAGCCATGAAGACACTGATTTCTGCCCTATTGGTGTTCGTTGTTGCTTCTTATATTTCCGTTAGTTGTGTCTCTCTTAGCAGCTTTATCTTTGTTCGTTTAATTCAAGGAATTGCTGCTGCCTTTTTGAATACGGCTGCGATGGCGCTGTTGAATCTCCTGTTTCCAGTGGGAAGTAGTAACCGCTCACAGGCTTTTAAAACTTGGTCAATGATACTTGGGCTGAGTTTTTCTTTGGGGCCACCTCTGGGGGGCTTGATAATCAGGATGCTAGACTGGTCATGGATATTGTTGCTCAACCTTCCCTTAGGGGGACTGGTCATATTCTTGATGTTGAAAAGCAAAGGTAGCACCTTGTCTGCCAATGGGACGTTAAGCCGTGTTTCGTTGTTTAGCACCTTACCGGTGACGGTGATTCTGCTGTTGGTCACCATGTATCAATACCTCGAGCAAGTGCTTCCGGGCCAAAATGGCACTATTGTTAAGGCAACGCTGCTTATCTTGGGGGGTGCAAGCATCTGGTTGTGTCATCGTTTTTCTGCACGTAGCTTCACACGTTTGCCTGAGCTGAAAAATGGTACCTTTCTTATCTCATTGGTTCTGCCGATTATTTTCTCTATCACCTACTGGAGCCTATTTGTGGTGTTGCCGCAATATTTCGCCGTGAAGTTGGGTTTTGATGCGTTGTATCTGGCTATGACCATGCTGTTACTTTCTCTTCCATTAACCTTGGTACCTTTATTGAGGATTGCCGAACGTTTCAACTTTCAGGCTACCGCAGGATTCCTGATGTTAACGGCTGGACTGGTGTTGCTCGCGGGTATCTTCAGCCCAGTTGCTGATGGGAATGTCTGGTTATTGGCGGTTGGATTGTTGCTGTTAGGTATGGGGGCGGCAGTTCTTAATCCATTAATGGCAAGGCTGGTGATGGACAATGTTGCTCCTGAAAACTCAGGACTGGCGGCAGCCCTCACTAGCACGTTGCGTCAAACCGGGTTTGCCGCAGGAGTCGCTTTTTTTTCATTGTTGACGCAACACAGCGGGGATTCTGTCATTCGTATCTCGGAAGCTATGGCGTTACTGATAGCGGCTATGTTGTCTTTAGTGGCGCTTGCGGTGTGCCAGGGTTTACAACGAAGTCGCGGGTATTAATGTAAAGTTTTTAATACTTAACTTAAGGAATGACGGCATCATATTGGGCAAAAGAGTTTGGTGAGAACATGAAGATCATCGTGATTGCATCAGATTGTCAATAATTTGAGCGGGTATATCCGACTATTTTTATTTTAGGCGTGGTAATAAAATTCTTACCGTTCCAATAAAAAGATCAATTGGTAATATAGTCTAAAATGATAACAGATGACTAACCGCAGAGGTGTGTGATGCTAGAACAAATCTGCCAACTGGCTCAGGAAGCTGGTGCGGCTATTATGACAATTTATCAGGATGAACATCCTCTGAAAGTTGATCATAAGCAAGATGATTCACCGGTTACTATGGCTGATATTGTGGCTCATAAAATAATTAAAGCCGGATTATCCCGTATCGCTCCGGAAATTCCACTGTTGTCGGAAGAAGAGCTTCCTACTTGGGAAGAGAGGCGTGATTGGAAGCGCTATTGGTTAGTTGATCCTCTGGATGGTACCAAGGAATTTATTAATCGTAACGGTGAATTTACGGTTAATATCGCCTTGATTGATGAGGGCGTTCCCGTGATGGGAGTGATATATGCTCCTGTGCAGGATACGCTTTATTCCGGGCAAGGGCGGCAGGCATGGAAAAAAGCCTGTGGAGGTCAATGCTTGCCGATTAAGATTCGTGATGCTAATCCACCAATGGTCGTTGTTAGCCGCTCTCATATGGATACAGAATTAGAAGATTATCTCAATCAGTTAGGTGAACATCAGACGGTTTCTGTGGGGTCTTCACTGAAGTTCTGTTTGGTGGCTGAAGGAAAAGCGCAACTTTATCCTCGCTTTGGACCCACTCATGTCTGGGATACTGCGGCGGGTCACGCTATAGCCATTGCTGCTGGTGCTCATGTGACGAACTGGAAAGGTCAGACGCTAGATTATACTCCTCGTGAATCATTCCTGAATCCGGGATTTAGAGTAACGATTTTTTAATTATGGTTCTTTTGAGCACGGCTGTTTTTCAGCGGAATTGTGGTGATAAGGGCAAACGAAAACATACCTGAAAGTCGTTATCACCACGGATGTTTTTACTGTAGTTCCTTACGAACTAATTCAATGACCTGTTTGATTTCACTACCGTTTAGCGCACCTTCTTTGGTAAATTTCGCTACGCCATTTTTGTCCAGGACAATAATGGCAGAATTTTTAGCTTCCAACTGCCAAGCTTTTTTGACCACACCGTTGCTGTCAGCGATAAACTGAGACCACGGAAACTCTCTTTTGCTATCTTCAATACTGCTGCGGACAAATGGCCCAGTGCCAAATATTGCATCATTGATATTGATGATGGTGGTTGTTTGGTATTTTTCTTTTGAAAAATCAGCGCGTTTTATTTCTTCTATCAGTGGAGCATTCATCTCTTTAGCTGCACTACGACCTGCAATATGTTGTATGACTCTCACTTTGCCAATCAGTTTTCCACTATCCCAATTTTGGTAGCTAAACTTGTTATTGTTGAGTAACAACTCACCTTTATCAGAGACACTGATCGCAGGAACCTGTTGTTCCAGAGTGATGTTGTGAGCGAATGCTAAAGCAGGAGAACAAAGTAGCGCAGCATATAGCATAAAGTGCTTTATCATAATTTTTCCTTTGTAGGTTAATGTGGCAATGCATGGATCTCTAGCATAGCGGGTATTAACTGATTTATCTCTTTAAAGAAGATCAAATTTTTAACATTAAGTAAGAGATAAAGTTACATAGTTATGTATATCTAAATATCTGTCATTTTATGTAAATTCAGTGCATAAAACTAAAAATGGGGGGAACAAAATCGGATAAATTCAGTCTATTATTCTACATAACGGTATGGTGTGTGGAGTTGGTTCACCAAACGTAACCGTAAGAAGTATTTAGGAGGAAAAAAGCAGAGATGAAAATTTTTCACCGATATAACCCACTGAAAATTGCTCTCTACGTTAAAACTTTATTCCGTGGACGTTTATACATTAAAGATATGGGGGCTTTTGAATTCGACTGCGGCAAAATTTTATTGCCGAAGGTGAGAGATAAGCGCCATTTTAGTGTAATGAGCGAAGTCAATCAGCAAGTGCTACGTTTGCAGTCCGAAATAGGATAGATAACGAAAAAGAATCGGGTTGCATATTTATGTAATCTGCGCCACAAAATAACAATAAGTGGCGCTTAACACGAGAATACTAAACGGCCTTAGCTCAAGAAGAGGCCGTTTTTATTTATCATCACTGATAGGCAGGTTTTGCGTTGGCGTCGTGGTGAGAGTATCAGTGATTTTTGTGACTAATAGCTGATCGATTTTGTAGTTATCAATATCGACAACTTCAAATTTGTAACCAGCAAACTTGACTGAATCAGTACGCTTTGGAATTTTACGTAACCGAAACATCATGAAACCTGCAATGGTTTCATAGTTACTTGAATCAGGAAAATCATCAATATCCAGTACACGCTGTACATCATCAATAGGTGTTCCTCCTTCTACTAACCATGAATTTTCGTCACGGATGATGATCTGCTCTTCTTGTCCTTGGTCGACTAAATCGCCCATCAGTGTGGTCATAACATCATTAAGGGTAATCACACCCATTACCAGTGCATATTCATTCAGGATAATAGCGAAATCTTCACCTGCCGCTTTAAAACTTTCCAGCGCATCTGAAAGTGTCAAGGTATCTGGAATGATCAGCGCGTTGCGGATCTGGACACCTTTATTGAAGCTTAGGCTTTGACCACTTAGGACCCGGTTAAGCAGATCTTTGGAATCTACATAACCAATAACGTGATCAATATCTCCATCACATATTAGGTACTTGGAATGTGGTTGGGTGGAGACCTGTTGTTTGATACTTTCTTCACTTTCATGCTTATCAAAGTAGACGACGCTTTCCCGTGAGGTCATGGCAGAAGGAACGGTACGGGATTCGAGTTCGAACACGTTTTCAATCAGCTCATGCTCTTGTTTACGGAGGATACCTGCAACAGCCCCGGCTTCCACAACCGCGAAAATATCATCAGATGTGATGTCTTCATTACGCGCCATCGGAATTTTAAAGATCTTAAAGATAAGATCAGCCAGCCCATTAAATAACCAAACTAATGGGCGGAAAATTGCCAGACAGAAACGCATTGGATTAACGATTTTCACCGCGACAGCTTCTGGTTTGATCATACCGATACGCTTTGGTGTCAAGTCAGCGAGCAAAATGAATATACTGGTCACAATGGCAAAAGAGCAGATAAAGCCCAATTGGTCTGCCCATTCGGGGCGCATAAATTTCATGAAAAACGCTTTCAATGAAGGAGAAAATGCGGATTCACCGACAACACCTGCCAAAATTGCCACTGCATTTAGGCCGATTTGCACCACGGTAAAAAACATTCCCGGCGTTTCTTGTAATTTGAGGACATGGGCAGCGTTAACATTACCTTCATCTGCCATCAGTTTTAGTTTGATTCGCCTAGAGGCAGCAAGAGAGATTTCAGATAACGAAAAAAAGGCGCTTATCGCGCACAATAGAAATACGATTAAGAGACTATTTAGCATAAGGAATCCGTGTTTTACCTCCGGTGGTAGGGTAGGTTGTCATTAGAAAAGCACCGGAGGAAACAATAAAAATCATATAAAATAAAAAGTGACAACAAACACTTAGAAAGCTATTGAATAGCGTAGTAATTATAACATTAATTAAATGTAGTGACTAGTTTTCGTTCATTTTGGGTAGGCAAACACCAATACCGCCTAGCCCGCAATACCCCTCAGGATTCTTAAATAGATACTGTTGGTGATAGTCTTCAGCGAAATAGAATGGCCCCGCTTCTGTGATCTCCGTTGTAATAGGGCGGTTATCGCCTTGTTGTTGCATTGCTTTTTGGAAACGTTCACGGCTGGCTAGTGTCAGTTCATGTTGCTGAGGTGACACGGTATAAATCGCGGAGCGATACTGAGAGCCAATATCCCCGCCCTGGCGCATCCCTTGAGCTGGATCGTGGTTTTCCCAGAAAAGTTTTAATAAGTTTTCGTAGCTGTTTTTTGCTGGATCGTAAACAATTCTAACAACCTCAGCATGTCCGGTCAGGCCGCTACAAACTTCTTTGTAAGTTGGATTCGCTGTTGTACCACCGCTATAACCTGCGGAGGTGGTGTAAATATCGGGTTGTTGCCAGAATAGGCGTTCTACGCCCCAGAAGCACCCCATGCCAAAATAGGCAACTTCCATATTTTCTGGAACAGGTTCTATCACATGATCGCTAACAGCATGATTAGGTGAAACCTTAAGTGGCTCAGTTCTGCCTGGTAATGAGCTTTGAGGATCAATAGATAGGCTTTTATTAGCTGAAGTTGACACAATTCACTCCCGTAATTATTAAGTTTTCAGACATTAATAGATTGTATATATTATAAACGTTACTCAAGGTAAATTTTATTATAGCTAAATTATTTAGCCAAATTATTCCGATCAGGTCAGGAGTTCGCGTGTTGAGATACCCCTTTTTATGCTTTCTTTGTGTGTCCATCGCAGCTCCCATTGCTCATAGTGCTAATCTTCGTCTGAAAATAGAAGGATTAACCGGCAGTTTAGAAAAAAATGCCCGAATTCATCTTTCCACTATCAGCACTGATGAAGTTGCGCCAGATGGTCGTTTCCGATCTCGTGTAGATAAAGCGATTCGTGAAGGCTTGCGCCCGCTTGGTTATTATGAACCCATTATCGAATTTACCTATCGGGAAAATAAACCGCCTGCTCGCTCGGTATTAACGGCAAAAGTTACCGCAGGTGAACCTGTGCGAATCGCCGGTGTTAATGTTATTTTGGAAGGTGGGGCGAAGGCAGATGGAGATTATGCCAAACTGGTAAAAAGCAAAAGCCCAAAGAAAGGAACGGTTCTTAATCATGATGAATATGAAAGCCTTAAAGGTTCTCTGACTGGGCTTGCTATTAGGAAAGGCTATTTTGATGCTGTTATGAAAAAGAGCCAATTGGGTGTTGCCAAAGAACGACATGAGGCATTCTGGGACTTGGTTTTTAATAGCGGTGAGCGTTATCACTTTGGTCAGATACATTATTGTGGCTCACAGATCCGCGAAGATTATTTGAATCATCTGGTTCCATTCAAAGAAGGGGATTTTTATGCCTCTGAACAATTGGCCGAATTGAATCGGCGGTTAGCAGAAACTGGCTGGTTTAATTCAGCAGTAGTCTCACCAGATTTTAATACCGCTAGAAAAAATGGTGACGGAATGCTTCCTCTTGAAGCGGTCTTAACACCACGTTCCAAAAACTATGTTGAACTGGGTGGCGGTTATGGATCTGATGTAGGGCCACGGGTAAAGGCTAAATGGACAAAACCGTGGCTTAATTCCCGTGGACACAGCCTTAGCACCAGCATCAACCTTTCTGCACCTGAACAGGTCGTTGATGCTACCTATAAAATGCCGTTGAAGGTGAATCCGTTAGAGCAATATTACGCATTGCAGACGGGTTATAAGCGTAAAGATATCAACGATACCGTATCAGATACCGCGACAGTAAATCTTTCCCGTAATTGGGATCTTTCCACGGGTTGGCAGTATGGGATCAATATGCGTTGGAGTCTCAGCCACTTTACTCAGGCTAATGTCACCAATACGGCAATGTTATTGTACCCAGGAGCGAACGTCAGCCGTATCCGCCAGCGTGGAGGAACGATGCCTTATTGGGGCGATAGCCAGCGCTATTCTATTGATATCTCCGATACCCTTTGGGGTTCTGATGTTGATTTCTTGGTGTTACAGGCGCAAAACGTTTGGATCAGAACTTATTGGGATAATCACCGTTTTGTTGCTCGAGGTAATTTGGGTTGGATAGAAACCAATGCATTCGAGAAGGTTCCTCCCGACTTACGCTTTTTCGCTGGTGGTGATCACAGTGTTCGTGGTTACAGATATCAGAAAATCTCGCCTAAAGACGATAAAGGAAAATTGACCGGTGCATCCGCACTGATTGTGGGTTCGCTTGAGTACCAATATAACGTAACAGGTAATTGGTGGAGTGCTGTTTTTGTTGATACCGGCGAAGCCATTAATGACGTTAGAAAGAGCAATTTTAAAACCGGCGTAGGTGTTGGTGTGCGTTGGGCTTCTCCGGTCGGGCCCATTAAGTTTGACCTTGCCAGACCAATAGGGGATTCAGAATCCCGTAACATCCAGTTTTACATCGGGTTAGGATCTGAATTATGAGATGGATTAAAAAGGTCAGTATTGCTTTTCTGCTGATAGTGACTTTGTTGGTTCTTGCTGTTGCCGGGTTGGTAGGAACGCAATCTGGCCTGCATTTTATGATTAACAGTGCTGCCCGTTGGGTACCGGGGCTGGATATTGCCGATGTTAGTGGTGGCTGGCGTGATTTGACCCTGAAAGGCGTTAAGTACCAAATGCCCGGTGTTAATGTCAATGTGAATCAACTCCACCTTTCACTGCGTCTTTCCTGTCTGAAAAATAGTCAATTATGTGTTAATGCATTGACAACGGAAGGCGTAAAAGTTGCGATTAATACTAAACAATTGCCGCCTGCGGGAGAACCATCGTCAAAGTCAGAACCTTTAACTGAACTGAGGACGCCGTATCCCGTCTCACTTGATTTGCTATCCGTTAAAGATGTCACTGTCACCGTAAATGATATGGTATTTGCCCTTGATGAATTTAGAACCGCTGCTCACTGGCAGCAAAAAGCATTAACGCTTAAGCCAACAAAAATTAATGGATTGCTGGTGGGACTGCCAAAAACTCCCCCTGAACGGTTGAAAACAGCGGAAGCAGAGGAGAAATCGAAACGATGGGCTGAACCGGAAAAATCGTTGGGAGAGATTCTGAAAAAATTGTTCTCTCAGCCGCTATTGGCAACATTACCAGAAGTGCTTATTCCACTGGATATGACTATTGCAGGGATCAGTGGCAAGCAATTACGGCTGACTGGTGATACCAATATCACAATCAATGAGTTTTTACTGCAATTTAGCAATCAGGGGCAGCAGATTCAGCTCAATAAATTGGATGTTAAAATGCCGGAAGGTTCTCTCGCCATTAATGGTTCCGCGACTCTGGCACAGCAATGGCCAATAAAACTGGTAATAAAAGGTGAGCTAAGTCGACAAGAGATCCTGGGGCAAAAGGTTAATGTAACGCTTAATGGTGCTTTACTGGAGCAACTCAGCTTAGGGCTGAATTTGTCTGGTCCTGTCAATGCTAAACTTGATGCTCAAGCGGAACTGGCTAAGGTAGGTTTACCAGTGCGGATGACGCTTGAAAGCCAGCAACTGAGTTGGCCTTTAACGGGGAAGCCAGAATATCAGCTTGATAATGTAAAAATGCGTCTTAATGGTAAGGCTAGTGGTTATGATTTGTCATTGCGTTCCGGTATTAACGGTAGTGAAGTCCCGCCAGCATTACTTGTATTAGATGCCAAAGGTAATGAAGAACAGTTTAAATTGACCCGCTTACGCCTGTCTGCTTTGCAGGGAAAGAGTGAGCTGGTAGGTGTGGCAGATTGGAGTAAGGCGGTGAGTTGGAATGCGGTGTTGACACTCTCCGGGATCAATACCGCTAAGCAGTGGCCGGAATGGCCAGCCAAAATAGAGGGGAAAATAGTGACCCGTGGTAGTTTACACGGTGGTAGTTGGCAGCTTCAGATCCCGGAAATTACGCTGGACGGTGACGTAAAGCAGAACTTAATAAAAGCCAAAGGTAAGATTTCTGGTAATGCGGCTGGTCAGTGGAATATTCCTCAATTCGAGCTGGCTTTAGGGCGCAATAAAATGAATCTCCAGGGACAGTTATCCAAACAGTGGAAACTGGATGGCGATATCCGTGCACCGAAGCTGGATGGCATATTACCGGGGCTTGGCGGTGTTGTGAATGGAACGCTGAAATTACGTGGTAATGTGCAAGCGCCTCAGCTTTTGGCTGATCTTAATGCTAACGGGTTGAAATGGCAGGATTTGCGCATTGATCGAGTGAATGTGAAAGGGGATGTACGTTCTGCTGAACAGATCCAAGGGAATCTTACTGTTAAAGTCAGTGAGTTGAAACAAGCGGATTTGATTGTCCGTACTTTTACGTTGGATGCTAAGGGCAATGAGAAACAGCACGATTTGCAATTAAGGATTGATGGCGAGCCGATTGCTGGTCAACTTGCACTGAATGGTAGTTTTGATCGTAAGCAACAGCGCTGGAAAGGTAGCATTAACAATACCCGTTTTGACACCCCGGTTGGAGAATGGCGTTTAACTAAAGCGATAACTCTTGATTATCTTAATCAGCAGCAGAAAGTCACTGTGGGCCCTCATTGTTGGCTGAATCCACATGCGCAGCTCTGCGTACCTAAATCCATTGAAGCTGGCGCCAGTGGTAGCGCGTCCATTGTGCTTGAACGTTTGGACCTTGCTATGATTCAGCCATTACTGGGGCCTGAAACACATTTGAAAGGTGTATTCAGTGGCAATGCCGACGTTAAATGGAGCGCGGAAAGTGGATTGCCTCAGGCCAACGTTAATCTGCGTGGTGATGGGGTGCATGTTAAGCAGATGGTTGATGGCACTGCATTACCAGTAGATTTCCAGACCCTGACACTCAATGCAGGCTTGAATAATGGCACAGCAAAGCTGAATTGGCTGTTTAAGATTATGGGAAATGGTCAGTTTGACGGTGACGTACAGATTGCTGATCTTGCAGGGCGTCGTAATCTATCGGGCAATGTAGATATTCAGGATATTTCACTGGCGTTAATCAAGCCGATTCTTGGGAAAGATGATAAGGCTGATGGTCATTTGCATGCTAACCTGCGTCTGGGAGGAAATGCCAAAAATCCATTATTGTTTGGCCGGTTAGACTTGAGTGCACTGCAAGTTTCGGGTCATTGGATCCCATTTGATATTACTCAAGGGCAAATTGGTGTGAATTTTGATGGAATACGTTCCGTTCTCGATGGTGTTATTAAAACGCCGAAGGGGCAGCTTAACTTAAATGGTGACGCGGACTGGCGTAATGTGGATGCATGGCATGCAAGAGTAACGGCTAACGGTGACAAGTTAAGAGTAGTTTTTCCACCAATGGTGAAAATTGATGTTAGCCCTGCTCTGGTGTTTGAGGCTTCTCCTCAGTTGCTGAAATTGGATGGTAGCGTTGGTATTCCTTGGGCGCGTATTACCGTGAAGGAACTACCAGAATCGACAGTTGAGGCTTCATCGGATGAAGTTATATTGAATGAGAATCTTCAGCCATTACAACAGAAAAAAGCGTCTATCCCGATTCAAAGTAACTTGACAATTCATATAGGAGATGATGTTCGTCTTAGTGCTTTCGGTCTTAAAGCGCAACTTAAAGGCGATCTGATGGTTGTTCAAGATAAACAAGGTTTAGGTTTGAATGGTCAAGTTGATATTCTTGATGGTCGTTTCCATACTTATGGGCAGGATCTGATCGTTCGCAAAGGGCTGATTATGTTCTCAGGCCCACCTGATCAGCCATTGCTTAACATTGAGGCTATCCGTAATCCAGATTCTACCAATGGGCGGGTTATTGCAGGGGTAAGGGTGACCGGTTTGGCGGATCAGCCAAAAGTAGAAATTTTTTCAGAGCCTGTTAAATCGCAACTGGAAGCACTTTCTTATCTGTTGCGTGGTGAAGGGTTAGAGAGTAGTAACTCGGACAACTCACAGATGACGGCAATATTAATAGGTTTGGGGGTTGCACAGAGTGGTCAGTTGGTGGGTAAGATCGGTGAAATATTTGGTGTTTCCGACTTGGCATTGGATACTCAGGGAGTTGGTGATAAATCACAGGTAGTTGTTAGCGGAAAGATTACAAAAGATCTGCAAGTTAAGTATGGTGTTGGTATATTTGATTCACTGGCAACATTAACCTTACGTTATAGGTTAATGCCTAGATTGTATCTGGAAGCGGTGTCTGGTATTGATCAGACATTGGATTTGCTCTATCAGTTTGAGTTTTAAAAATGCGAATTATTGTTTATGGCAGCTTACGGCGCAAACAGGGCAATCATCACTGGATGACCGACGCTCAATGGTTGGGTGATCATTGGCTGGAAGGTTATGAGCTATATGACCTTGGGCATTATCCTGCGGTTATCCGTGGTGACGGAAGTATTGAATGTGAGGTATATCGAATCAATTCTACTATCCTGACAGAATTAGACGATTTGAAAGATAATTCGCGGGAGTATGTAAGGGAATTGATTCAGACACCGTATGGTAATGCATGGATATATCTTTATCAGCTTCCAATAACTGGTTTACGGCGGATAAAAAGCGGTGACTGGTTGAAGCGCCATGTGGAAGAGTAAATAAAAATCCCTTTTTTGTCATAAAAAGGGAGTATGGTATTAAAAAACCTCTGCCGGTGATGTTCCCCAGAGGTTTTTTAATTATTTAAACAGAGAAAAGCTATTTCTTAGCGGCACGTTCGAAAGAGGAGATAATTTCTGCTTTAGCAGCTTCGATATTATCCCAACCATCAACTTTAACCCACTTACCTTTTTCCAGATCTTTGTAGTGCTCAAAGAAGTGAGTGATCTGAGCGCGCAGCAATTCTGGCAGATCGTTCACATCTTTAATGTGATCATATTCTTTGGTCAATTTGCTGTGCGGAACTGCAACCAGTTTGGCATCTTCACCTGATTCATCAGTCATTTTCAGAACGCCAACCGGACGGCAACGGATCACAGAACCTGGTTGTAGTGGGTATGGCGTGGGAACCAGAACATCAACCGGGTCACCATCCAGAGATAAGGTGTTGCTGATGTAACCATAGTTGCATGGATAGAACATCGTGGTAGACATAAAACGGTCTACAAATAGCGCACCGGATTCTTTATCAATTTCATATTTAATCGGATCTGCATTTGCAGGGATCTCAATAATGACATAGATATCTTCAGGCAGTTCTTTTCCTGCCGGTACTAAGTTCAGGCTCATGAAAGTTTCCTTTATTTTAAACCAGAATAGAGTGGGGAGTATTATAGCCAGAATGATGATGAAATCTCATCATATCTAGCACCTTCTCTGTTAAAAATCTGCAAAACTGAGGAAGGCGGTGAGTACCGCCTTCTATTCATAATTAACCGATGAAATTACTCATCAGGGAACTCAGCCATAAAACTCTCGGCTTTTTCCACCATCGATTTACTACCCACAAAGAAAGGTATGCGCTGATGCAGTTTGGATGGAATGATATCCAGAATGCGGTTGGCGCCATCACTGGCTTTACCCCCAGCTTGTTCGGCTAGGAATGCCATTGGGTTACATTCATACAGCAGGCGTAATTTTCCTGATGGGTGGCTGGCGGTGCTTGGGTAAATGTAGATGCCGCCTTTCAGTAAATTGCGGTGGAAATCAGCAACCAGTGAACCGATATAACGAGTAGTATACGGGCGTTGAGTCGCTTCATCCTGTTCCTGACAATATTTGATGTATTTCTTTACTCCCATAGGGAATTTGATGTAGTTCCCTTCGTTGATGGAGTACATATTGCCTTTTGAAGGGAACTGTACTTTTTCATGGGACAAGCAGAACACCCCAAGAGATGGATCGTAAGTAAAGGCGTGCACACCACAGCCGGTTGTATAGACCAGCATAGTTGAAGAGCCATAAACAACATATCCGGCTGCGACTTGGCGGTTACCCGGTTGCAGGAAATCTTCTTCAGTGACGGGTTTGCCGACAGGTGTAATACGGCGGTAGATAGAGAAGATAGTACCAACGGAAACGTTTACATCAATATTTGAAGAACCATCCAATGGGTCCATCAAAACAACATATTTTGCATTTTCAGCGCGGTCGCCTTCGAAAATAACGATGTCGTCTTCTTCCTCGGAAGCGATACCGGCAACTTCACCGCGTGCTTTCAGTGCTGCTTTGAGTTTTTCATTAGCATACAGGTCCAGTTTCATCTGTACTTCGCCTTGGACATTGGACACACCGCTGGTGCCTAAAATATCCACTAAACCGGCTTTGTTGATATCACGGTGAATGATTTTTGCTCCGAGCTTAATAGCGGAAAGCAATGCAGTAAGTTCACCCGTAGCGTGAGAAAAATCATGCTGCTTTTCGACGATGAATTCGCCTAATGTTTTCATGACGAAAGTCCTGAATGTGATTTGATAGTGGTTTTAGAGTGTCCATTGCACTCTTACGCGGGCAGTTTAGCCAAAGAAAGGCATGATTCATAGGCTATTCCATTTCTTATCTTGCTTTTGATGGTTAGAATAGTGGCTAACTTCATGCTATGGAATAGGAAATCAATGCGTATTCATATTCTTGGTATCTGCGGCACTTTTATGGGTGGACTGGCAATTTTGGCTCGTTCTCTTGGTCATGAAGTGACTGGTTCTGATGCCAATGTCTATCCACCAATGAGTACCTTACTGGAAAAACATGGGATTAATCTGATTCAGGGATATGACCCGGCACAGTTGGATTCTGCGCCAGATATGGTCATCATCGGTAACATTATGAGCCGTGGGAATCCTTGTGTAGAAGCTGTGCTGGAGCGTGGGCTCCCTTATACTTCTGGCCCACAATGGCTGCATGATTCTGTTTTGCCAGAACGTTGGGTGCTGGCGGTTGCAGGGACGCATGGCAAGACAACAACTGCGGGTATGTTAGCTTGGATTTTGGAAGCTTGTGGTTATAAACCAGGTTTCTTAATCGGTGGTGTTCCGGGGAATTTTGAAACATCAGCTCAGATCGGGGAAAGCCCGTTTTTTGTAATAGAAGCTGATGAATATGACAGTGCTTTTTTTGATAAACGATCTAAGTTTGTGCATTACAGCCCACGTACGCTGATCATGAACAATCTGGAATTCGATCATGGCGATATTTTTGGCGATCTGGCTGCTATTCAGAGACAGTTCCATCATCTTGTCAGGATCGTTCCGGGTAGTGGTAAGATCCTTGTCCCAGATAACGATATTAACCTGAAACAGGTTTTGTCTATGGGCTGTTGGAGTGAGTTGGAACTAGTGGGTGAAACCGGTAACTGGCAGGCAAAAAAGATCAGTACAGACAGCCGTAATTATCAGGTGTTTTATGGTGGTAAAGTTGTTGGAGAAGTGAACTGGTCGCTGGTGGGTGAACATAATATGCGCAATGGGCTGATTGCAATTGCCGCTGCACATCATGTTGGTGTCCAGCCAGCAGATGCCTGTTGTGTTTTAAGTGAATTTATTAATGCCCGTCGTCGCCTTGAACTACGTGGTGAGGAAAACGGCGTTACTGTTTATGATGATTTTGCTCATCACCCGACAGCAATTCTGGCAACACTCGAGGCCCTGCGTAGTAAGGTTGGAGGAACAGCCCGTATTATTACCGTACTGGAACCGCGTTCAAATACGATGAAAATGGGTGTGAGTAAGAATGAGATCGCACCAGCGTTGGGGCGTGCGGATGAAGTATTCTTATTCCAGCCAGCTAATATTAAATGGCACGTATCAGAAATTGCAGATCACTGTGTTCAGCCTGCGTATTGGAGTGCTGATATAGATTCACTGGTGCATATGATTGTTGATAAGGCGCAGCCGGGGGATCATATTCTGGTTATGAGTAATGGAGGGTTTGGTGATATTCATGAAAAATTACTCTCTAAGCTGAATAAAAAAGCTGATCAATCCTGAGAATGGCAGCAGGAAAATGAATCGCGCCATGTTGGCGCGTTCATTTAAAGCTCTTGTTCGAACAACCCAAGGATGGCTCCACGCAGCTGTTCTGTTGTGGAATCTCTGGTGAGTGTAACGAAGATGGTGTCATCACCTGCGATACTGCCGAGTATACCTTCTGATTTACCAAGAGAATCTAGCAGACGAGCAATAAGTTGAGCAGCACCAGGGCTTGTGCGAATCACAACTATAGGATGGTTGTAATCAACGTCTAATACTAGATTTTTTAGTGGGCTAGTAGCAGTAGGAACACCAAGCTCAGCAGGCAGGCAGTAAACCATCTCCATTTTAGCATTACGGGTGCGAACAGCACCAAATTTAGTGAGCATTCTAGAGACTTTGGATTGGTTGATGTTCTCAAAACCTTCTTCCAGTAAAGCAGTGACAATTTCACCTTGAGAGCTAAATTTTTCTTCTTTCAATAACGCCTTGAAAGCTTTTACTAAATCTTCCTGTTTAGAGGGAGTGCGCATATTTCACCATATTCAATCAGCTATGAAGCTTTTATTATGCATATAAATGAATTTTTATGCAATAATAATGATTTTATAGCCGATTTGAACCGTGCGAAATTGGTCTTATGTTATATATAAATTCATAAAATATGAATATGGAAATTTGCTTTTTTTAGCTGGTTATCAGGTAAATATATTGTTAATCAAATGATGTTGTTCGGCGTTGTTGTTGGGTGTAAGGTATTTAGCCGATTATTTCGTAAAATCATAGGGAAATTCTCAAAATAGTGTCCGTTATCTCATTAACAGATAAGCATTTTGCCTAGAATACGGCGACTTTTGCGTCCCACGATTAGAGCGTAAGTCCACAATTTGGCTGTTAACAGATTGTTTTCAAAAACGTAGTAATCTATGGTTCTTAACTAGATGAATTTACAGCATTTTAAAGTATAAACGATTTAAGGAGTATCAGGATGAAAGTTGCAGTTCTCGGTGCAGCCGGTGGTATTGGTCAGGCTCTTGCTCTTCTACTAAAAACCCAGCTTCCTTCAGGTTCAGAACTCTCTTTATATGATATCGCTCCAGTAACACCTGGGGTGGCTGTTGATCTGAGCCACATTCCAACGGAAGTGAAAATTAAAGGCTTTGCTGGTGAAGATGCAACTCCAGCGTTGGAAGGAGTAGATGTTGTATTGATTTCTGCGGGGGTTGCCCGTAAACCAGGCATGGATCGTTCAGATTTGTTTAATGTTAATGCGGGGATCGTTCGTAACCTGGTAGAACAAGTGGCTAAAACTTGCCCGAAAGCACTGATTGGGATTATTACTAACCCAGTCAACACAACTGTAGCTATTGCAGCCGAAGTGCTGAAAAAAGCGGGTGTATATGACAAAAACCGCCTGTTTGGTGTCACAACCCTGGATGCTATTCGTTCTAATACTTTCGTTGCTGAATTGAAAGGTAAAAAACCACAGAAAATCGAAGTGCCCGTTATCGGTGGTCATTCTGGTGTGACAATTTTACCTCTGTTATCTCAGATCCCTGGTGTGAGCTTTACTGATGAAGAGTTGGCTGCCTTAACTAATCGTATTCAGAATGCTGGTACAGAAGTCGTTGAAGCTAAGGCGGGGGGAGGATCTGCAACTCTGTCCATGGGGCAAGCTGCGGCTCGTTTGGGTCTCTCTTTGGTCCGTGGCTTACAAGGCGAAAGTGATGTTGTGGAATGTGCTTATGTTGAAGGTGATGGCAAATATGCTCGCTTCTTCGCTCAGCCGGTTCGTTTGGGTAAAAATGGCGTAGAAGAGCGTTTGGATATTGGTGAGCTGAGTGATTTTGAACAGAAAGCACTGGAAGGCATGCTAGATGTATTGAGAAAAGATATAGAATTAGGCGAAAAATTTATTAATAACTAATTAATATATTTTATAAATAAACAATATATACCTATGAAACAATAAAACCGCTGGTATAGCGAATTACCAGCGGTTTTTATTCAACTAATGTAATTCGTTAGCTAATTATTTGTTTGTTCACGTACTTTCCTTTCTAATAATTCTCCAGTATTTGGATCAAAATAACGACTTGGCCAAATTTCTGAAGGGTGTATTTCCAGATAATTTGCAATTATCCATTCTCCCTTTGGCCACGGGCGAGATAGTGCATTCGCTAAGGTCGATGAGCTGAGCCCGGCTCTGCGTGATACCTCAGCTAAAGTTGTTCCCCGCTTGCGTAAAGCTGCAATTATATCGGCAGGATGCCAATCAGATTTCCTTGAAATCATTTTTAATCCTTATTTTTATTAAATTTGATGCCATATTAGTGGTATAAATAACAGGTACGCATGAGAGTAATAACGAACTTAAACCTGTTATTGAGAAATAAAATAGCATTATTTTTCTGAAAATATTTCCAAATTTTTTCTTAAAAGCTTCTTTTTTGAACTTGGTTACAAAAATAGAGAAACGCGATGAAAAAAGAGTGGTATTCGGCCAAGGAGTTAATCGGCGTGGGTGAGTTACCTGGATCACCACAAGGAGTTAATGCCAGAGCAAAACGCGAGGAGTGGTTACGTCAGAAAAGACAAGGTGTACAAGGTAAAGCAGTTGAGTATCACTACTCCTGTTTCCCGGAAACGACCATTACAGCCTTGGAGCTTCATGAATCATCTTCTGAGTATCAGGTACAGAAGCAAGATCCTTTATCGATTTGGGTTGGTGCTTTTCATCAGTTATCAGAATCTGAGAAACAGGCTGTGATAGCCATGATTTTACGGGATGGTATCAGAAGTTTTTTAGAAAAAATTTCTGTTATTTAACCCATTTTTGGAAATTAGAAATGCCAACTAACTTGGATTCTTCTTCATTATCCCGGTGCAAAGTGAGAAGAAAAGTATGAAAAAAGAATGGTACTCAGCTAAAGAGCTGGTTGGTATTGCCGGACTTCCTTCTTCGCCACAGGGAATAAATCTGATGGCAAGGCGGGAGGGATGGGAATATAGACGTAAACGAGGTGTTCAGGGCAAGGCTCTTGAATATCATATAAATAGTTTGCCTGAAGATGTACTTAATGTGCTATCCGTAGGGGAAAGCACTATTGATTATGCAAACAAACGGCAAGACCCATTCTTAATTTGGATTGAGGCGTACTATCAATTAACTAAAGTTGAGCGGGAAAAAATTGTGAAATTTATTCTTCGGGAGGGGCTCGCAAAACTTATTGGTTATATTGATGTAGGTGTTGAAGACGCAGAGAAAAACCTGGAGTCAGATTAACCCCAGGTTTCGTTCTATCTATCGATTAAGAAAGGCGTTGTACGGCAATATGGGCTAACCCCACGAGTGCTTGCTTGTATGGGGAGTTTTCCAGCGCCTGCAAAGCAGCTATTGCTTTATCTGCTTCTTCTTCTGCTCGTTTACGGGTATATTCCAGTGAACCGCACTGTTTCATGGTTGTCAGTACGGTTTCGAGTAAATGTCGGCCATTACCTTTTTCAATTGCTTCACGGATAAGTGCCGATTGTTCTGGAGTACCATGATTCATAGCGTGTAGCAAGGGCAATGTCGGTTTACCTTCGTTAAGATCATCACCGGTGTTTTTGCCTAATGTATCGCTGTCAGCATTATAATCCAGTAAATCATCAATTAACTGGAATGCAGTGCCTAAATAACGTCCGTAATTTTGTAAAGCCATTTCCTGCTCTGGGGTGGCATTAGAAAGAATTGCGGAAGAGTGCGCGGCGACTTCAAACAATCGGGCTGTTTTACTGTAAATCACCCGCATATAATCATCTTCAGAAATATTTGGATCATTACAGTTCATCAACTGTAAAACTTCGCCTTCAGCGATAACATTGGTTGCCTCTGACATCAATTTAAGAACTCGCATAGAGTTAAGAGCTGTCATCATCTGGAAAGAGCGTGTGTATATAAAGTCACCAACCAGCACGCTTGCTGCATTACCAAACATGGCATTGGCCGTCGCTTTGCCACGTCGCATGTCTGATTCATCCACTACATCATCATGTAACAGAGTCGCTGTGTGGATAAATTCAATTAATGCAGCAACAGTAATATGCTTATCACCCTGATAACCTAATGCTCTGCTAGCTAGGATGGCAATGATTGGGCGAATGCGTTTTCCACCACCACTGATTATGTAGTAGCCCAGCTGATTGATGAGAGTAACGTCAGAATTCAACTGACTAAGAATGGTTTCATTTACCGCTGCCATATCATCAGCGGTTAGCTTGATAATGGATTCTAAATTCATATTTTTTCGGCTATGGGTTTTAATGCAGAGCTGTGTTCATATTAACATTAAAATAGTTATTGCTGTGTCTTGATTGTACTCGAAAAACAGTCTAAATAAATGACAATTCAGCAACTATGTTTTTTTATCATCTGCTCTAATTCTGCTCTTGTCTTCTTAGGCTTTTTTGCGTAGAATTCGCGCCCTATTATGAATATTTATAGTGCGCTCTGGAATGATATTTAAGGGGGCGTGCGGAAAGCGGAGTTTATATGTACGCGGTTTTCCAAAGTGGTGGTAAACAACACCGAGTCAGCGAAGGTCAAACAATTCGCCTGGAAAAGCTAGACATCGCAACGGGTGAAACTGTTGAGTTTGACCAGGTTCTGATGGTCGCTAATGGTGATGACATCAAAATCGGCGCTCCTGTCGTTGAAGGCGTTAAAATCAAAGCTGAAGTCGTTGCCCACGGTCGTGGCGAGAAAATTAAAATTGTTAAGTTTCGTCGTCGTAAACACAGCCGTAAGCAGCAAGGCCACCGTCAGTGGTTCACCGATGTTAAAATCACTGTCATCGCTTAAGATTTAGGAGAGCAGATTAATGGCACACAAAAAGGCTGGCGGCTCAACTCGTAATGGCCGCGATTCTGAAAGCAAACGTCTGGGTGTAAAACGTTTTGGTGGCGAGTCTGTATTAGCAGGCAGCATCATTGTTCGTCAACGTGGTACTAAATTCCACGCTGGCAATAACGTTGGTTGTGGTCGTGATCACACCCTGTTCGCATTAGCTGACGGAAAAGTTAAATTCGAAGTTAAAGGCCCGAAAAACCGCAAATTTATCAGCATCGAAGCTGAATAAGTTTTTCGAGTTATACACCGAATCAGAAGCCCTGCATGTGTTGCGGGGCTTTTTATATTCTAAAGTACGCCATCTCTGGGTAACACAGCCATCCAGCACTGTAATGGCTATCATACGGAGAAAAAATATGAAATTTGTAGATGAAGCCAGAATACTGGTTGTTGCGGGGGATGGTGGCAATGGTTGTGTCAGCTTCCGTCGTGAAAAATATATTCCGAAAGGTGGGCCAGACGGTGGGGATGGTGGAGATGGTGGAGATGTTTATCTGCTAGCAGATGAAAATCTTAACACACTGATTGACTATCGTTTTGAAAAGTCTTTTCGGGCGGAACGTGGGCAAAATGGTCAGAGCCGTGATTGTACAGGTAAGCGTGGTCAGGATATTACGATTAAAGTGCCTGTTGGTACGCGTGTCCGTGATGTGGCAACTGGTGAGATTCTGGGCGACATGACTCGTCATGAACAGCGTCTAATGGTAGCGAAAGGTGGATTCCACGGGCTTGGCAATACCCGCTTTAAATCTTCTGTTAACCGGGCTCCTCGTCAAAGAACGATGGGGACTTCAGGTGAAACCCGTGAATTGATGCTGGAACTGATGCTGTTAGCAGATGTTGGTATGCTGGGGATGCCAAATGCAGGGAAATCTACATTTATCCGTGCTGTTTCTGCTGCTAAACCAAAAGTTGCAGATTATCCATTTACCACTCTGGTACCCAGCTTGGGTGTAGTAAGGATGGATAACGAACAAAGTTTCGTTGTTGCTGATATTCCAGGGCTCATTGAAGGTGCTTCCGATGGCGCTGGCTTGGGTATTCGCTTTTTGAAACATCTGGAACGTTGCCGGGTATTGCTGCACTTAATTGATATTTGTCCTGTTGATGAATCAGATCCTGTCGAAAATGCCCGGATTATTGTCAATGAGTTACAGCAATACAGCGAAAAATTGGCAGAAAAACCACGTTGGTTGGTATTCAATAAAGTTGATCTGTTAGAGCCAGAAGAAGCCAAACAGCGTGCACAAGCTATTGCTGATGAATTAGGTTGGGAAGGCGATTTTTACATGATCTCAGCGATAAATCGTCTGGGTGTTAAAGAGCTTTGTTGGGATATTATGGAGTTTATGAAAACCAAACCTCGTAATATGAGTACAACAGAAGATGGAGCTCAACCTGAGAAAGTTGAATTCATGTGGGATGATTACCATAAAGAGCAATTAGAACAGGTTTCGGAAGCAGACGATGACTGGGATGACGATTGGGATGAAGATGACGACGAAGGTATTGAAGTAATTTATAAACGCTGATTCTTCGGTCTCTCTCATTGCAGTTAAGGGCGCCACTTATTTGTGGCGCCGATTTTATTAGTTTTGTTGATATAAATCTTTATATAGCCGACTTTCGAATCGGACCAGAGGAACCCGCCGGCTGCGGTGCTCTTTTGGCGGTACGGCATAAGCAGAAATAAACTGCACGAAGGCAACTCGCTGACCGCTAGCCGTGGTTATAAAGCCAGCCAGATTATACACTCCTTGCAGGGCACCGGTTTTAGCCGAAACTTTCCCGTTTACTCCTGCTTCATCCAATCCTCCTCGGTATCTTAGAGTACCGTCATGACCAGCTAATGGCAGCATGGAAATGAAATCTAATTCTTGATCATGTTGAGCAATAAATTGTAATACTTCCATCATGGTTGCTGGGGTAATCAGATTATGGCGGGATAATCCTGAGCCATCTACCATCACGGTATTTCCCAGATCGATACCTGCTTTTTGTTTCAATACTTGCCGTACCGCATCAGAGCCTGAACGCCAGGTTCCTGGTATATCAAAGTGCTGTCGGCCTATTGTCCTGAATACGGTATCCGCGATCATATTGTCAGATTTTTTCAGCATGACTTTCAGCAGATCATGTAATGGTGCGGATTGATTCTGAACCAAAATTTTACCCGGCTCAGTTGGTAAGCTTTGGCGTTTGAGGTTACCTGTGATTTCAATTCCAGCAATTTGCAGTTCGTTTTTGAGAATTGCCCCTGCATAGCTGGTTCCGTTCTGAATTGCGAAAGCCAGTGGCAACGGTTCACTGCGCTGAGTAAGGCATCCGGTAAGTATAAAACGGTTGAGTTCTCCTGGAACGACATCTAATTCACAGTACTGGCTTTCAGGAGCGCCTTTTGCCAATGTTTTGACTTCACTGAACATATTCACTGGGTAAAAGGATGCGACACGGATGAATGCAGTATCACCGGGACGTTCTGCGCTATATAGTGAAACGGAAAAACAATTTCGATCCACGATTGCGGCAGCAGGCGGAGCACTAAAACATTGGGTCATATCATTCCATACCCAACCGGGAGCCTTATCGTGGCTGGAAAAAGCGGAAACATCTATTAAAAGATCACCGTCAATTTTTTTCACGCCGGCTTGATTCAAAACTGTAACCATATTGCGAAGTTGTTGGCGGGTCAGCGTTGGATCTCCGACAAAACGAGCGCTCAAATTCCCTTTTAAAATACCGTTTGAAATTTTGCCATTACTTTCCAATGTGGTGATAAAGCGATAGTCTTTTCCCAGTTGTAATAATGCTGCAAGTGCGGTGACAACTTTCAGCGTACTTGCTGGTAGAGCCATTTGCTGCCCGTGATAATCAATTAATGGGGAACTGGCGCCTGCTTTTTGAGCTATTAATGCCAGATTGGTACCATCAGGCAGATATTTCGTATATTCCTCAACAAGTGTGGCGTTTGCGTTAGGTGTAGTCAAATACAGAGCGGTAACGCAAACTAATCTGCTGGCAATTTTAAAGAAGGACATAAATTTCGCATATGGATGTAGACATACCACAATACTAAGGCGCAAAGTGGGGAAAAGTAAACGATGACCCATCACCAAGTCTACGTTAGAATGATATATTAATATGTAAAATATGATTGTGAACTCTGGGTAGTCCTATGGTTTGCACTATTGTTTATTGTCTGGAAGCCCGCCCGACAAGGTGTGCTCATTGTGCTGTTATCTGAAAACATCAGGATGATGCTGGTTTTTTGCTCAGGAAAGATTTAGAGGATTAATAAATGAAACAGATTCCAATGACGGTACGTGGCTCGGATAAGTTGCGCGAAGAGCTAGATTATCTAAAGAACGTACGCCGTCCAAAAATTATTTCAGACATTGCTGAAGCGCGTGAACATGGTGATCTAAAAGAAAACGCTGAGTATCATGCTGCTCGTGAACAACAAGGTTTCTGCGAAGGCCGTATTCAGGAAATCGAAGCTAAGCTTTCTAATGCACAAGTGATTGATGTCACAAAAATGCCCAAGGCTGGACGTGTTATTTTTGGGACTACAGTTACGGTTTTGAATGTTAATACTGATGAAGAGCAGACTTACCGGATTGTGGGTGATGATGAGGCGGATATTAAGGAAAATTTAATCTCAGTAAATTCACCAATTGCCCGTGGTTTGATAGGTAAAGAAGTTGATGACGTTGTTATTATCAAAACACCAGGTGGTGAAGTTGAATATGAAATCCTGAAAGTTGAATATATTTAACTTCAGGATTGGCCTGTTGCTATTGATTTACGTTAGGTAAAGTTGCACAAGGATCGTGGAGAAAGTAAAAAAGGCCGGATATGGCCTTTTTTATCATAATATGCGCACCGCATTTTATATAAATGTGGTTTGATTATTTAGGTAAAATAATTTTGCGTTCTTCCGATTGGCGGTAAAGAACTAGAGTTTTACCGATAATTTGCACATTATATGCACCGGTCTCGCGGACAATTGCATCGGCGATCAAATTTTTGGTTTCACGATCTTCGCCTGCGATTTTGACTTTGATAAGCTCATGGTGTGACAGCGTTTGTTCAATTTCGGCCAACACACCCTCGGTCAGGCCGTTATTACCAATCATGACGACAGGTTTTAGCGGGTGAGCGAGACTTTTCAGGTGTTGTACTTGTTTTTTGTTAAGGGCCATTGTTTTTTTGCTTAGTTAGGATTGAAAACGGGGCATTCTACCGCCATCTCATCTCTATCACCATAAAATAGTGTGTTGTGGTTTTGGTGTATGGAGCAATAGATATCTGGCTCTTTATTCGTAGTATAGTTGGAAAGGACAATGGCCAATAAAAAACGTTCGGCAAGCTCCAGTCGCTGGTTACAAGAACACTTTAGTGATAAATATGTTCTGCAAGCACAGAAAAAAGGGCTTCGTTCTCGCGCTTGGTTTAAACTTGATGAAATTCAACAAACTGACAAAATTTTTAAGCCTGGCATGACCGTTGTCGATTTAGGCGCAGCTCCTGGTGGATGGTCTCAGTACGCAGTGAGTCAAATTAGTGATAATGGGCGAGTGATTGCCTGTGATCTTTTACCGATGGATCCCATTGTTGGCGTCGATTTCCTTCAGGGTGATTTTCGTGATGAATTTGTATTGAAAACATTGCTTGAGCGAGTTGGTGATAACAAAGTCCAGGTCGTCATGTCGGATATGGCACCCAATATGAGCGGAACACCTGAGGTCGATATTCCTCGATCCATGTATCTGGTTGAATTGGCGTTAGATATGTGTCGTGATGTGCTGGCCCCCGGGGGGAGTTTTATTGTCAAAGTGTTTCAGGGAGAGGGTTTTGATGAATACCTGAGGGAAATTCGCTCCCTATTTACGAACGTGAAAATTCGTAAGCCAGACGCTTCGCGGGCACGATCGCGTGAAGTATACATTGTAGCGACAGGGCGGAAACTATAGTACCCTGAATGCTATTTGTTAACACAGTTGTAATATGAGGTTAATCCCTTGAGTGACATGGCGAAAAACCTGATTCTCTGGTTAGTTATCGCAGTTGTGCTGATGTCGTTATTCCAGAGTTTTGGTCCCAGCGATTCCAATAGTCGTAGGGTGGATTACTCTACCTTCATCAATGAATTAGCCCAGGATCAGGTGCGCGAAGTTCGTATCACAGGTCGTGAAATTAACGTTAGTAGGAAAGATAACAGCAGATACACCACTTACCTACCAGTACAGGATGAAAAACTGCTAGATACGTTACTGAATAAAAACGTAAAAGTGGTTGGTGAACCCCCAGAGGAACCAAGTCTGCTAACTTCTATTTTCATTTCCTGGTTCCCGATGTTACTGCTTATTGGGGTCTGGATTTTCTTTATGCGTCAGATGCAGGGCGGCGGCGGTAAAGGGGCAATGTCTTTTGGTAAAAGTAAGGCCCGTATGCTGACAGAAGATCAGATTAAAACCACTTTTGCTGATGTTGCTGGTTGCGACGAAGCGAAAGAGGAAGTTGGTGAACTGGTGGAATATCTGCGAGAGCCAGGCCGCTTCCAGAAGTTGGGTGGAAAAATTCCGAAAGGTATTCTGATGGTTGGGCCTCCGGGTACGGGTAAGACTTTACTGGCAAAAGCAATTGCTGGTGAAGCGAAAGTGCCGTTCTTTACTATCTCTGGTTCTGACTTTGTTGAAATGTTTGTTGGTGTTGGTGCATCCCGTGTTCGTGATATGTTCGAGCAGGCGAAGAAAGCAGCACCTTGTATCATCTTTATTGATGAGATTGATGCGGTGGGCCGTCAGCGTGGCGCTGGTTTGGGAGGGGGTCACGATGAACGTGAGCAGACTCTGAACCAGATGCTAGTTGAGATGGATGGTTTTGAAGGCAACGAAGGTATTATCGTTATTGCCGCGACTAACCGCCCCGACGTGCTTGATCCTGCATTGTTGCGTCCTGGTCGTTTTGACCGTCAGGTTGTTGTTGGTTTGCCAGACGTACGTGGCCGCGAGCAGATTCTGAAGGTTCATATGCGCCGGGTTCCTCTGGATACTGATGTTGATGCTTCTGTCATTGCTCGCGGTACTCCGGGATTCTCTGGTGCTGATTTGGCTAACCTAGTGAACGAAGCTGCTTTGTTTGCTGCCCGTGGTAACAGACGCGTAGTTTCTATGGTTGAATTCGAAAAAGCGAAAGACAAAATCATGATGGGTGCAGAACGCCGCTCTATGGTGATGACGGAAGAGCAAAAAGAATCAACTGCTTATCATGAAGCAGGCCATGCCATTATTGGCCGTCTGGTTCCTGAGCATGATCCTGTTCATAAAGTTACCATTATTCCGCGTGGTCGTGCTTTGGGTGTGACTTTTTTCCTACCGGAAGGGGATCAGATCAGCGCTAGCCGCCAGAAACTGGAAAGCCAGATCTCAACCTTATACGGGGGCCGTCTGGCAGAAGAGATTATTTATGGTCCAGACAGTGTTTCTACTGGTGCATCTAACGATATCAAAGTTGCAACATCAATAGCCCGTAACATGGTAACGCAGTGGGGTTTCTCGGAAAAACTCGGCCCATTGCTCTATGCGGAGGAAGAAGGGGAAGTGTTCCTCGGGCGTTCAGTTGCGAAAGCTAAACATATGTCCGATGAAACTGCTCGTCTGATCGATCAGGAAGTTAAGGCAATTATTGACCATAACTATCAACGTGCCCGTCATATTCTGATGGATAACCTTGATATCCTGCATTCGATGAAAGATGCATTGATGAAGTACGAAACTATTGATGCACCTCAGATCGATGACTTAATGAATCGCACGAATGTGCGCCCGCCAGCAGGATGGGAAAGTGATAACGGTAGCAATAATAACAGTCGCCCAACAGGTAATACACCTCCTCCACAGACTGCAAAACCAACTGATGATATCAATACATTGGCGCAAGGTGGTGAGCAAGTAGGGCCGTCAGGAAATAAAGATCAGTAATTGTTCCATTGTTTCGTAGTCTGATTGATATATTCATGAAACCCCAGGTAAGTCCTGGGGTTTTGACATTGAAGGTAGTTCAACATGAAACTCAGAGCCAGAGATAATGTTCTCGATCTTTCCCGCCCACAAATAATGGGTATTTTGAATGTGACTCCAGATTCATTTTCTGATGGAGGGGTTCATAATACTCTGGATATGGCCTTACGACATGCTGAAAAGATGATTAATGAAGGAGCTGCGATCATTGATATCGGTGGGGAGTCTACCCGTCCGGGAGCTGATGAAGTCAGTGAACAAGAAGAAGTGGATCGTGTTGTTCCGGTTATTGAGGCTTTAGCTCAACGATTTAATATCTGGATTTCTGTTGATACCTCGAAAGCATTGGTGATGAGTGAGTCAGCAAAAGCTGGCGCCCATTTAATTAATGATATTCGTGCATTGCAAGAGCCTGGTGTTTTGGAAAGCGTAGCTAAATCTGGTTTGCCCGTTTGCTTGATGCATATGAAAGGCCAACCGAGGACGATGCAGGATGCACCGCATTATGAAAATTTGTTGGGTGAAGTGAAACAATTTTTTACTGAACAAATTGAACGTTGTATGGTGGCAGGGATAACAAAAGATAAACTTGTTCTTGATCCTGGCTTCGGGTTTGGCAAGAACTTGACGCATAATTATCAGTTACTAGCACATTTAAACCAATTTCATCAATTTGGTTTACCTGTGCTGGCAGGAATGTCACGTAAATCTATGATAGGTCAGTTGCTTCATGTGCCGCCACAAGAAAGGGTTGCCGGGAGTGTGGCTTGCGCTGTTATCGCAGCTATGCAAGGAGCGCAAATTATCCGGGTGCATGATGTCAAAGAAACCGTGCAGGCAATGCAAATTGTCGGAGCAACACTTTCAGCAAAGGAAGAAAAGAAATTATGAGTAACCGCAAATACTTTGGTACCGATGGTATCCGTGGCAAAGTGGGCGATAGCCCAATTACGCCAGATTTTGTGTTAAAGCTTGGCTGGGCTGCGGGTAAGGTACTGGCTCGTCATGGTTCTCGTAAGATCATTATCGGTAAGGATACCCGTATTTCTGGCTATATGCTGGAATCTTCTTTAGAAGCAGGTTTAGCTGCGGCTGGTTTATCTGCTTCGTTCACTGGTCCTATGCCAACACCTGCTGTTGCTTATCTGACCCGAACTTTCCGTGCTGAAGCTGGAATTGTTATCTCTGCTTCTCATAATCCTTATTATGATAATGGTATTAAATTCTTCTCTATTGATGGTACGAAACTGCCGGATGATGTGGAAGAAGCGATTGAGGCTGAAATGGAAAAGCCACTGACTTGTGTGGAATCCGCAGAGTTGGGACGCGCAAATCGTATTGTTGATGCTGCTGGTCGTTATATCGAATTCTGTAAAGGTACATTTCCAAGTGAGCAAAGTCTTAATGGTTTGAAAATTGTACTTGATTGCGCTAACGGTGCGACTTACCACATTGCTCCAAATGTACTCAGAGAACTAGGGGCTGATGTTGTGACGATTGGTTGTGAACCAAACGGTATCAATATTAATGAAAAGTGTGGTGCTACCGATGTTCGTTTGTTGCAGCAACGTGTTGTAGAAGAGAAAGCAGATGTTGGTTTGGCATTCGATGGTGATGGTGATCGCGTTATTATGGTTGACCATTTGGGGCAGAAAGTTGATGGCGACCAGATCCTTTATATTATTGCCCGTGAAGCACTGAGGCAGGGGCAACTGCGTGGTGGCGTTGTTGGTACACTGATGAGTAATATGGGATTGGAGTTAGCATTGAAGCAGCTTGGTATCCCATTTTTGCGTGCTAAAGTGGGTGACCGTTATGTGCTGGAAAAATTGCAGGAAGAAGGTTGGCGTTTAGGGGCCGAAAACTCTGGTCATGTTATTTTACTGGATAAAACAACTACGGGTGATGGCATTGTTGCTGGCCTTCAGATTCTGAGTGCTATGGTACGTAACCATATGAGTTTGCACGATCTGTGTAGTGGTATGAAACTTTTGCCGCAGGTGCTGGTAAATGTTCGTTTCTCCGGCTCACACGATCCACTTAAATCGGAAAGTGTAATTAATACTACTAAATCTGTTGAAGCTGAATTAAATGGCCGTGGACGGGTATTGTTACGTAAATCTGGTACTGAGCCATTGATTCGTGTCATGGTAGAGGGTGAAGATGATGTACAAGTCACTGCTTTGGCCCATCGTATTGCTGATGCAGTGAAATACGCTGGTTAATTTGTTGTTTTTTTCTTCAAGTGATTCTGATTATTGAAATTAACCTTGCGTATCAGATGTGGTTTGGTTAGTATTCAGACCCGCTCAGTTAGGTGATTAGCCTGTTTGAGTGGGTAGTGCGGTATAAGGTAACCATGTAAATCGTGGTAAACCCCACAAGGACATAGGTACGACATATGAATGAAGCTCTTTTAGTTGTTTTCTTGCTGGTTGCTATCGGGCTGATTGCCTTGGTTATGCTGCAGCAGGGTAAAGGTGCTGATATGGGTGCTTCCTTTGGTGCGGGTGCCTCTGCAACGCTGTTTGGTTCATCGGGCTCTGGTAACTTTATGACCCGTATGACTGCGCTTTTTGCTACTCTGTTTTTCATTATTAGTTTGGTGCTTGGCAATATGACGAGTAACCAGACTGGTACAAGCAGTAAATGGGAAAACATTGGCGAGCCGGCTAAAGTCGAGAAGTCAACGGAGATTCCGGCGGTGCCAGCAGTACCAAATAGTGATATTCCGCAGTAATCGTCACAAGAAAGAATTAAGATGAGGTTGTTTAATCAGCGATAACCTCATAGTAGTGCCGAGGTGGTGAAATTGGTAGACACGCTACCTTGAGGTGGTAGTGCCCACACTAGGGCTTACGGGTTCAAGTCCCGTCCTCGGTACCATTATTCGGATAGCTTGCGTTTTGGCAGTTATCGGCGTAATATTTGCCACGTTTTCGAACGCGGGATGGAGCAGCATGGTAGCTCGTCGGGCTCATAACCCGAAGGTCGTCGGTTCAAATCCGGCTCCCGCAACCACTTCTTAAATTAAGATGCACCTTTTTGAACGAAATAATTCAGCAATATTTGAAATATTGATTCTGAGTTAAAGGGGCATGAAGTGAGTGGTTGAAGCCACTGGCAGCAAATAGGGTCCAGTTGCATAAAGCCCCGAATTTCGGGGTTTTTTGTTATTTGACAACAGAACTACTGGGCTAATTAGCCCTTTTTTTATGTCTTGGGGGTGGGCTTGTCCACATTAGAGCAAAAATTAACAGCGATGATTTCAGCACCAGTTGAAGCTTTAGGCTTTGAATTAGTCGGCTTGGAGTTTATTCGTGCACGTGTTTCTACACTGCGGATTTATATTGATAGTGAAAATGGTATCACTGTTGATGATTGTGCTGATGTTAGCCACCAGGTCAGTGCGGTATTGGATGTCGAAGATCCTATCTCAGTGCTTTATAACCTGGAAATTTCTTCGCCTGGCTTAGAGCGTCCATTGTTCACGGCTGAACATTACCAGCGTTTTATTGGTGAGGAAGTCAGTCTGGTTTTACGTATAGCAATGCAAAACCGTCGGAAATGGCTGGGCATTATCAAAACTGTCGACGGCGAAATGATCACGGTTACGGTGGATGGAAAAGATGAAGTGTTCGCACTGAGCAACATCCAGAAAGCGAACCTGGTACCCCACTTTTAAAGTTCGGATGAGGCAACTAGGATGAATAAAGAAATTCTGGCTGTTGTGGAAGCGGTTTCCAACGAAAAATCCCTTCCACGCGAAAAGATCTTCGAGGCGCTGGAAACAGCATTGGCCACAGCCACCAAGAAAAAATATGAACAAGAGATTGATGTTCGTGTCAGCATTGACCGTAAATCTGGTGATTTTGACACTTTCCGTCGTTGGTTAGTTGTTGAAGAAGTGACCCAGCCAACTCGTGAAATTACGCTGGATGCGGCTAGATTTGAAGAGCCTGAAATTGATGTGGGTAGCTATACCGAAGATCAAATTGAATCAGTCACATTTGATCGTATTACAACGCAAACCGCTAAACAGGTTATTGTACAGAAAGTACGTGAGGCTGAGCGCGCTATGGTTGTTGACCAGTTCCGCGAACAGCAAGGTGAGATCATCACCAGTGTGGTTAAGAAAGTCAATCGTGAGAATATCACTCTTGATTTAGGCAATAATGCTGAAGCAGTTATCCTTCGCGAAGACATGTTACCAAGGGAAAATTTCCGCCCAGGTGACCGCGTGCGTGGTGTGCTGTATGATGTTCGCCCTGAAGCACGAGGTGCGCAACTGTTTGTCAGTCGTTCCCGCCCGGAAATGCTGGTTGAACTGTTCCGTATTGAGGTTCCGGAAATTGGTGAGGAGCTAATTGAAATTAAAGCTGCTGCCCGCGATCCGGGATCTCGCGCTAAGATTGCAGTAAAAACGAATGACAAGCGTATCGATCCGGTAGGTGCTTGCGTTGGCATGCGTGGTGCACGAGTACAGGCTGTTTCCAGTGAACTGGGCGGCGAACGAATTGATATTGTACTGTGGGATGATAATCCTGCTCAGTTTGTCATTAATGCTATGGCTCCGGCTGATGTTGCATCTATTGTTGTCGACGAAGACAAGTGTACGATGGATGTTGCCGTTGAAAGCAACAACTTAGCACAGGCTATCGGCCGTAATGGTCAAAATGTGCGCTTGGCTGCGCAGTTGTTGAAAAAACACCGTGGTGATGACAAATGGGAATTAAATGTCATGACTGCTGAAGAGCTACAAGCAAAACATCAGGCAGAAGCTCATGCTTCTATTGATACATTCACTAAGCATCTCGATATTGATGAAGAATTCGCTACTGTTCTAGTCGAAGAAGGGTTCTCAACTCTGGAAGAATTGGCCTATGTACCAATTAAGGAACTTCTGGAAATTGAAGGTCTTGATGAGGAAACTATCGAAGTCCTGCGTGAACGTGCGAAAGCTGCTTTAACTACTCGGGAACTGGCTCAGAAAGAAAGCCTCAGTGATAAACAACCAACTGAAGAGTTGTTAAATCTGACTGGTATGAACCGTACTCTGGCATTTGACCTGGCTGCCCGTGGCATCTGTACGCTGGAAGATCTTGCCGAGCAGGGTATCGACGACCTATCTGATATTGAAGGTTTGAATGATGAGAAAACAGGCGAGCTCATCATGGCTGCCCGAAATATCTGTTGGTTTGGCGATGATGCGTAATAAACCGTAGCAGGAAGGAACAGCATGACAGATGTAACCGTAAAATCACTGGCAGAAGAGATACAGACTTCGGTTGATCGCCTGGTACAGCAATTTGCTGATGCAGGGATTAAAAAAACCGAAACTGATTTTGTCTCCCAGAAAGAAAAAGAAGCTTTACTGGCACATTTGAACCGCGAACAAGGTGGTTCAGCTGGTAAACCCGATAAATTAACATTGCAGCGTAAGACACGTAGTACGCTGAATGTTTCAGGCACCGATGGTAAAAGCAAACCGGTAGCCGTTGAGGTCCGCAAAAAGCGTACATATGTGAACCGTGATGCCGTTGAACAGGCTAAAGCGGAAGAGCAGGCGAAGCGTGAAGCGGAAGAGCAAGCACGGCGCGAAGCAGAAGAAAAAGTGCAACGCGAAGCCGAAGCAGCAGCGAAGAAACTCGCTGAAGAGCAGGCTAAACGTGAGGCAGAAGAAAAAGCCAAACGTGAAGCAGCTGATAAAGCTAAGCGCCAGGCAGCGGAAAATGAAAAAGTGACCAATCAACATACCGAACATAAACAGAAACCAGCCCAGACTGATAAAACAGCTCAAAGTGAAAAAGCACGTCGTGAAGCAGAAGCTGCCGATCTTAAGCGTAAAGCAGAAGAAGAGATGCGTCGTAAGGTAGAGGAAGAAGCTAAACGCGTTGCTGAGGAAGCTCGTCGTATGGCTGAAGAGAATCAGGATAAGTGGTCAAGTGATTCAGATTCCATTGATAGCGACGATTATCATGTCACTACCTCCCGTCATGCCCGTGCAGCAGAAGACGAAAATGATGCTAAAGTTGAAGGTGATCGTCGAGCCCGCAGTCGTAGTGGTAAGGCGACTCGCCAGAAGAAAAATAATAAACATTCTGAATCTAAAGCAGATCGTGAAGAAGCCCGTGCAGTTGGTCGTACAAAAGGTAAGCAACGTAAAACCAGTACATTGCAGCAAAGTTTCAATAAGCCTGTAGCTGCTGTTAACCGTGATGTTGTGATCGGTGAAACTATTACTGTTGCTGAATTGGCGAATAAAATGGCTGTCAAAGGTTCTCAGGTCATCAAAGCCATGATGAAAATGGGTGCAATGGCAACCATCAACCAGGTGATTGATCAGGAAACTGCACAGCTGGTTGCTGAAGAAATGGGTCATAAAGTTATCCTGCGTCGTGAGAATGAACTGGAAGAAGCGCTGATGAGCGACCGCGATACAGGTGAAGCTGTTGCTGAGTCGCGTGCGCCGGTTGTGACTATCATGGGTCACGTTGACCACGGTAAAACTTCTCTTCTGGATTACATTCGTTCTACGAAAGTTGCTTCTGGTGAGGCGGGTGGTATTACCCAGCATATCGGTGCTTACCATGTTGAAACTGAAAGTGGCATGATTACTTTCCTGGATACCCCAGGGCATGCTGCATTTACTTCAATGCGTGCACGCGGTGCAAAAGCTACCGACATCGTGGTCCTGGTTGTTGCTGCTGATGATGGCGTGATGCCTCAGACTATCGAAGCTATTCAGCATGCAAAAGCAGCGAATGTGCCTGTAGTTGTTGCGGTTAACAAGATCGACAAACCAGAAGCTGATCCGGATCGCGTAAAGAGTGAGCTTTCTCAGCACGGTATTCAGCCTGAAGAGTGGGGTGGTGAAACTCAGTTTATCAATGTATCTGCTAAAGCGGGTATTGGTATCGATGAATTGCTGGACGCAATCTTACTTCAAGCTGAAGTTCTTGAACTAAAAGCAGTTCGTTCTGGTATGGCAAGCGGCGTTGTTATCGAATCATTCTTGGATAAAGGTCGTGGCCCGGTTGCGACAGTGTTGGTTCAGGAAGGTACTTTGAACAAAGGTGATATCGTACTTTGTGGCTTTGAATATGGACGAGTTCGTGCAATGCGTGACGAGCTAGGTCGTGAAGTGTTCTCTGCGGGGCCATCTATTCCAGTGGAAATCCTTGGCCTATCCAACGTACCGGCGGCTGGTGATGAAGCAACTGTTGTACGTGATGAGAAGAAAGCTCGTGAAGTTGCTCTGTATCGTCAGGGTAAATTCCGTGAGGTCAAATTGGCTCGTCAGCAGAAATCTAAACTGGAAAACATGTTTGCTAACATGGAAGAAGGCGAAGTTTCTGAATTGAATATTGTTCTGAAATCTGACGTTCAAGGGTCATGTGAAGCGATCCGCGAAGCATTGGAACAATTGTCTACCAATGAAGTGAAAGTGAAAATCATCGGCTCTGGCGTAGGTGGTATTACTGAAACTGACGCTACATTGGCTGCTGCTTCTAATGCAATTATTCTGGGTTTCAACGTTCGTGCCGATGCTTCTGCACGCCGGGTTGTTGAAAATGAAAGCCTGGATCTGCGTTATTACTCCGTTATCTATAGCCTGATTGATGAAGTTAAACAGGCAATGAGTGGTATGCTGGCACCTGAATATAAACAGCAGATCATGGGCCTTGCAGAAGTTCGTGATGTGTTTAAGTCACCGAAATTCGGTGCGATTGCAGGTTGTATGGTGACTGAAGGGACCATTAAGCGAAATAACCCAATCCGCGTACTGCGTGATAACGTAGTGATTTACGAAGGTGAGCTGGAATCCCTGCGCCGCTTTAAAGATGACGTTAACGAAGTCCGTAACGGTATGGAATGTGGTATTGGCGTTAAGAACTACAACGACGTTCGCGTCGGAGATATGATAGAAGTATTTGAAATTATTGAAATTAAACGTTCTATCGCTTAATTCCTACCGCTGGTTAATTTCATTGTTGGGGGGCTTATGCCCCCCAAATGTCAGGAGATATAGCAATGGCAAGAGAATTCAGCCGTACTCAGCGCGTTGCACAGGAAATGCAAAAAGAGATTGCCATCATTTTACAGAGAGAAGTAAAAGATCCTCGGATTGGTATGGCAACTGTTTCTGGTGTTGAAGTTTCCCGTGATTTGGCTTACGCCAAAGTATTTGTTACCTTTCTGAATGTGTTGACTGAAGAACATGATTCCGATGTGGTGAAAAAAGGTATTAAGGCATTGAATGAAGCTTCTGGTTTTATTCGTTCTCTGCTGGGTAAAGCAATGCGTTTGCGTGTCGTACCAGAACTGACTTTCTCCTATGATAATTCCCTGGTAGAGGGGATGCGGATGTCCAATCTGGTCACTAATGTCGTGAAGAATGATGAACAGCGCCGGGTTTCTGTGGATCACAAAGAGGAGAAGTAATGGGGCGTCGTCGTCGCGGTCGTGATATACATGGCGTGTTGTTACTGGATAAGCCGCAGGATATTTCTTCTAATGATGCGTTGCAAAAAGTAAAACGTATTTTCAACGCCAACAAAGCTGGTCACACTGGTGCGTTGGATCCACTGGCAACGGGTATGCTACCGGTTTGCTTGGGTGAAGCGACGAAGTTTTCCCAGTTCTTACTGGATTCTGACAAGCGTTATCGGGTGATAGCCCGTCTTGGTCAGCGAACTGACACATCTGATTCACATGGGCAGATCATCAGTGAAAGAGCAATCCGGATAAATCAGGCTCAGCTTAATGAAGCTTTGGATAAATTCCGTGGTGATACCATGCAAATTCCTTCCATGTATTCTGCACTGAAATATCAGGGAAAGCCATTGTATGAGTATGCTCGTCAGGGGATTGAGGTAGAACGCGAAGCACGACCAATTACAGTCTATGAATTACAGTTTATCCGTTGGGAAGATGATGAACTGGAATTGGAAATATACTGTTCGAAAGGAACTTATATTCGCACTATTATTGATGACTTAGGTGAATTATTAGGCTGTGGTGCTCATGTTATTTATTTAAGACGTTTACAGGTAGCGAATTATCCAAATGATCGCATGGTGACATTTGAGCAATTATATGAATTGCAAAAGCAGGCCAAAGCTCAGGAAATACCTGTGGGCGAATTAATTGATTCATTACTATTACCAATGGATAGCGCAATTGCTCATTTCCCAGAGGTTAATTTGATTCCAGTAGTTGCGGCTTATTTTAAACAAGGCCAGGCGGTGCGCAGTGCTAAATCCCCAGCTCTAGTTGAAAGTATGGTACGTGTAACTGAAGGTGATGACCGGAAATTCATTGGCATTGCTGTTATCAATGATGATGGGCTTGTTGCTCCTCGCCGTTTGGTTGTTGAAAGCCGGGATTAGGGTATTTGGGGCTATCTTGCGCTTAACTTATTTGCAGCGTAGAATGGCGCAGCTATATGTTGGGTGGCTGAATTAGAGATCGGCACCCGTAATTTTAATTTATGTATTTTTGGAGTTGTAATATGTCTCTAAGTACTGAAGCAAAAGCGCAAATTATTGCTGAATTTGGTCGTGATGCGAATGACAGTGGTTCTAGTGAAGTGCAGATTGCTTTGCTGACTGCGCAGATTAACCACCTGCAAGGCCATTTTTCAGAGCACAAAAAAGATCACCATAGCCGTCGTGGTCTGCTGCGCATGGTTTCTCAGCGTCGTAAATTGCTGGACTATCTGAAGCGTAAAAATGTAACAAGTTACACCGCGCTGATTGGGCGTCTTGGCTTACGTCGCTAATCAAGCAAGTTTCAGTGGAAAGGGGCCATATATGGCCCCTTTTCTTCTGAGAAGTCATCATACGTAACAGCATAAGAATGCTGATGATGATTTTTGGGTAAGGCTCTTCGGTTACAGAGGTTCGCGCGGCTAATGAGAGTGCTTAAAGGAGTGAGAGCTGTCATTAGTCGCGAGGATGTGGCATGAAGAGATCATTCATTGTTGTCTGCTGAATATAAAAGACAACGTTAACGAAAGGATATTATTTTGCTGAATCCGATTGTTCGTAAATTTCAATATGGTCAACATACTGTTACTATCGAAACGGGTATGATGGCTCGTCAGGCCACGGCTGCTGTCATGGTCAATATGGATGACACTGCTGTATTCGTAACTGTTGTTGGTCAGAAAAAAGTAAAAGCTGGTCAGGATTTCTTCCCGCTGACTGTTAACTATCAGGAGCGTACTTACGCCGCAGGCCGTATCCCAGGCAGCTTCTTCCGTCGTGAAGGCCGCCCAGGAGAAGGCGAAACGTTGGTAGCACGTTTGATTGATCGCCCTCTGCGTCCTCTGTTTCCGGAAGGTTTCCTAAACGAAGTTCAGATTGTAGCGACTGTGGTTTCTGTCAATCCACAAATTAACCCGGATATCGTTGCAATGATTGGCGCTTCTGCTGTGCTGGCATTGTCTGGTATTCCATTTAATGGCCCGATTGGCGCTGCCCGCGTTGGTTATATTAATGATCAATACGTGCTGAACCCAACCAGTGATGAACTGAAAAACAGCAGTTTGGATCTGGTGGTTTCAGGTACTGCCGGTGCTGTTTTGATGGTGGAATCTGAAGCAGATCTGCTGACTGAAGAGCAAATGCTGGGTGCGGTAGTGTTCGGCCATGATCAACAACAAGTGGTTATTGATAACATTAATGCGTTGGCTGCGGAAGCAGGCAAAGAGAAATGGGATTGGGTGCCAGAACCTGTTAACCAGGCGTTGCATGATCGTGTAGCTGAATTGGCAGAAAGCCGTTTGGGTGATGCTTACCGTATCATTGAGAAACAGGAGCGTTATGCTCAGGTTGATGCTATCAAAGATGAAGTTACAGCTGCGCTGTTGGAACAGGATGAAACTTTGGAAGAAGCGGAAATCCATGAAATTCTGGGCAGCTTAGAGAAAAATGTTGTTCGTAGCCGTGTACTGCGCGGTGAACCACGTATTGATGGCCGCGAAAAAGATATGGTTCGTGCGTTGGACGTACGTACTGGTGTTCTGCCCCGTACTCACGGTTCCGCATTGTTTACCCGCGGTGAAACTCAGGCTCTGGTTACTGCGACTTTGGGTACAGAACGTGATGCACAGATCATTGATGAACTGATGGGCGAACGTACAGATCGCTTCTTGCTGCACTATAATTTCCCTCCATATTCTGTTGGCGAAACAGGTATGATGGGTTCACCAAAGCGTCGTGAAATTGGTCATGGCCGTTTGGCTAAACGTGGTGTATTGGCAGTCATGCCAAAAGCTAACGAGTTCCCATACACAGTTCGTGTAGTTTCTGAAATTACAGAATCTAACGGTTCATCTTCAATGGCATCTGTTTGTGGTGCATCTCTTGCGTTGATGGATGCAGGTGTGCCGATTAAAGCTGCTGTTGCTGGTATTGCAATGGGCTTGGTGAAACAAGGTGATAACTTTGTTGTTCTGTCTGATATTCTGGGTGACGAAGATCATCTGGGTGACATGGACTTTAAAGTAGCGGGTAGCTGTGAAGGTATCAGTGCGCTGCAAATGGATATCAAAATTGAAGGTATCACCCGTGAAATTATGCAAGTTGCGTTGAATCAGGCAAAAGGTGCACGTTTGCATATTCTGAGCGTGATGGAGCAGGCAATTACCACTCCACGTGATGATATTTCTCAATTTGCACCACGCATTCATACTATCAAGATCAACCCGGACAAGATCAAAGATGTTATCGGTAAAGGTGGTTCGGTTATCCGTGCACTGACTGAAGAGACCGGCACTACCATTGAGATCGAAGATGATGGCACGGTGAAAATTGCTGCAACTGATGGCGAAAAAGCAAAACATGCAATCAGACGTATTGAAGAAATTACCGCCGAGATCGAAGTTGGCCGTATTTACGCCGGTAAGGTAACCCGTATCGTTGATTTCGGCGCATTTGTGGCTATCGGTGGTGGTAAAGAAGGTCTGGTACATATTTCGCAGATTGCTGATAAGCGCGTTGAGAAAGTGGCTGACTATTTGCAGGTTGGTCAGGAAGTACCAGTTAAAGTACTGGAAATTGATCGCCAGGGTCGTGTTCGCCTGAGCATCAAAGAAGCGACAGCCGGCACAGCTGTTGAGGAAGCATCACCAGCACCACAATCAGCAGAATAAATTTGATGTCATAAACGGTGTCTTGTAAAAAAGCGCCGTTTAACAGACTCAGGGCAGGAGGCCCAATAAATGCAATAGGTGATAGGGCATTCTTAATCAATGTCTGACTTTGGGAGTAGGAAATGAATTTTTTTCTGCGCTGGTGTTATGCTGTAGCAATACTTATTTTGGCAGGATGCAGCAGCAAGGATTGGCGTAAAAACGAAGTTTTTGCTATTCCATTACAACCTTCATTGCAGCAGGAAGTTATTCTGGCCCGTATGGAACAGATTCTTGCGAGTCGATCATTGACAGAAGATGAGTACGCACAGCTTTTATATGAGAGGGGTGTGCTGTATGATAGTCTCGGGCTGAGAGCCTTGGCACGGAATGATTTTTCTATTGCCTTGTCTATTCGGCCTAATATTCCAGAGATTTTTAATTATCTGGGAATTTACTTTACGCAGGCTGGCAATTTTGATGCCGCCTATGAAGCGTTTGATTCTGTATTAGAGCTTGATCCAACTTACAATTACGCGCGTCTGAACCGTGGCATCGCGTTGTATTACGGTGGCCGGTATAAGTTAGCGCAGGATGATCTGCAGGCGTTTTATCAAGACGATCCAAATGATCCCTTCCGTTCGTTGTGGTTATACCTGGTGGAAAAAGAATTTTATCCTAAAGGAGCGATGGTAAACTTGTCGCAACATTACGAAAGAGCGAACCGGGGGCAATGGGGCTGGAATATAGTTGAATTCTATTTAGGCAAAATCAGTGAATATACATTGATGGATCGCCTGAAAGAGAATGCAACGGATAACACTTCGCTCGCTGAGCATCTCAGTGAAACTGACTTCTATTTAGGTAAACATTACCTAAGTCTGGGGGACAAGGATAGCGCTTCTGCGTTATTCAAGCTGACGGTGGCTAACAATGCACATAACTTTGTTGAGCACCGCTATGCATTGTTGGAATTGGCGCTGTTAGGCCAGGAACAAGACGACCTATCAGAATCGGACCAGCAATAGCTGACGAACATTTCGAGATCGATTTGCAAAGTCCATCATCTTGACCGATGAGGGCTTGTTTGTTCGTTTAATTACATACTTTGAGCCAGTTCACATTTTAAATGAAAATGACCGAAATTTTTTTCAATGCGTTATGTAGACTGGCCGCCATAACTAATGAGGCACCATTACATGACCACTGAAACTGAAATCTCCTTTGCTGATCTGGGTTTATCAGCACCTATTCTTTCTGCACTGGAAGATCTTGGCTATGAAAAGCCATCTCCAATCCAGCAACAATGTATCCCCCATTTATTAAATGGTCGTGATGTGCTGGGTATGGCACAGACCGGCAGTGGTAAAACGGCGGCATTCAGCCTGCCTTTATTGCATAACATCAATGCTGAGCTGAAAGCTCCGCAGATCCTTGTGTTGGCACCGACCCGTGAACTGGCGGTACAGGTAGCCGAAGCGTGCGCGGATTTTTCTAAACATATGCGTAATGTGAATGTTGTTGCACTGTATGGTGGGCAACGTTATGACGTTCAGTTACGTGCTTTACGTCAAGGGCCACAAATTGTTGTGGGTACACCAGGACGTCTTCTGGACCATCTGAAGCGTGGTACGTTGGATCTGTCTAACCTGAGCGGTTTAGTTTTGGATGAAGCAGACGAAATGCTGCGTATGGGCTTTATCGAAGATGTTGAAAACATCATGAGCCAGATCCCTGCTGAACATCAGACTGCGCTGTTCTCTGCAACGATGCCAGAAGCTATCCGTCGCATTACTCGCCGTTTTATGAACGATCCGCAAGAAGTGCGTATCCAGGCGAGTGTAACTACCCGTCCTGACATCAGCCAGAGTTACTGGTCTGTTTACGGTATGCGTAAAAATGAAGCGTTGGTGCGTTTCCTGGAAGCTGAAGATTTTGATGCTGCGATTATTTTCGTGCGTACTAAAAATGCAACGCTGGAAGTGGCAGAAGCACTGGAGCGTAGTGGCTACAATAGTGCGGCCCTGAACGGTGATATGAATCAGGCACTGCGTGAGCAGACACTGGAACGTCTGAAAGATGGTCGTTTGGATATTCTGATCGCAACGGATGTTGCAGCGCGTGGTCTGGATGTTGAGCGTATCAGTTTGGTTGTTAACTATGATATTCCAATGGATGCGGAATCTTATGTTCACCGTATTGGTCGTACAGGTCGTGCGGGACGTGCGGGACGTGCATTACTGTTTGTAGAAAACCGTGAACGCCGCCTGCTGCGTAACGTTGAACGTACAATGAAGTTGACTATCCCTGAAGTTGAACTGCCGAATGCCGAGTTGCTGAGTCAGCGCCGTCTGGAAAAATTCGCAGCCAATGTGCAACAACAATTGGAAAGCAGCGATTTGGAGCAGTACCGTGCTCTGTTGTCCAAATTGCAACCTGCGGAAGATCTGGATATAGAAACACTGGCAGCGGCGTTGTTGAAAATGGCACAAGGTGAGCGTCCGTTGATTCTGCCACCAGATCCGGTTCGCCGTCCTCGTCGCGAGTTCAACGAGCGTGATGATCGTCGTCGCAATGGTTCCGATGATCGTGGTGAGCGGGGTGAACAACGTGGTGATCGTCCTCGCCGTGAGCGCCGTGATGTTGGTGACATGGAGCTGTACCGGATTGAAGTGGGTCGTGACGATGGTGTTGAAGTTCGTCATATCGTTGGTGCGATTGCTAACGAAGGCGATATCAGCAGCCGTTATATTGGTAACATTAAACTGTTTGCAACTCATTCTACAATTGAGCTGCCAAAAGGTATGCCAGGCGACTTGTTGTCTCACTTTACCCGTACTCGTATTCTGAATAAACCAATGAATATGCAGTTAATGGGGGATGCGCAACCATTTGAACGTCGTGAACGCCGTGGTGGCCCACGTAACGGTAATAGTAATGGCAATGCTCCTCGCCGTGATCGTGAGAATTTCAACGGTGGTGGCCGTCGTTTCAGCGGTGAACGCCGTAGTGGAGAAGGTCGTGGTGGTGAAAGTCGCGGTGAAGGCCAAAACCGTAGCAATTTCCGTGGTCGTAGCGATGAGAATGGTTCATCTGCTCCACGCCGTCGTTATAACAACAGTAACGCGCAGTAATTAACTGATATTTGAATGATAAAATGGCTCCTTTTTATAGGAGCCGTTTTTGTTGTCAGTTCATTGCTTCAATTGCGGTATGATTCAGTTTTCTTGGGGATCAATTAAATCAATTACTTTGCCAATGATTTCATCGAGCAATTCAGCCTCTGCATCTGTAGCATATGTAGCTTTACTTCCTTCTAAATCCAGTGCTCTGATTTGGTGACATAATACGACGCCTGTAATTTCTCCAGAAAGTGTACTACGGCCATCAACCACAACTGTTGTACCTGATGAGCGTGGCTTGTTCTCACCTGTTGTTATTGGACAACAAATTGCAGTTCCTAAAGCTTTATTTAGTATAGTTTCAGTGATAACAATGAAGTAATCCTTTCCTTTTAATTCCTGGCCAGTCACTGGATTATGATCTACAAACCAGATTTCTCCGCGTCCTGGGAATTTTTTCCTTTTAATCATCATTGTATTCCTTACCAACTGCCGGAGTTTCGTTCCAGAATGCTACTGATTGATTTAGTACTTTTATTTCCTGAGGATCGATTTCTGTAAGAAGCTGGGATAGGGTTTTTCTCCCTCTCCGTTGTCTTTTAGCAGATATTATACTGAGGCATTCCCCTTGTTTATTTAGCTCTATTTCTGTACCGGGGTGCCAACCCAATGATTGAGCTATATCGCTGGGAATAGTTAATACAACAGCTCCGCCTTGCTTTCTCAATCGAGTCAATAATGTAGCCATAACCGTTCCTTAAAAATACGCATTATGTAGCACATTATAGCACAAATTAAATGTTCATTCATGTCTATAACAGTAAAAGCTGCTCTATACAAAAGGCAGCTTTTAATATGCAGAAAGAGATCAGTTACTCAGTACTTCAACCGGATTGTTTGCACTGCGTGCACGCCATAGTTTCAGCCATTGCATAATAGAAGAAACCATAATCACTACGCCGAGGATAACCATCACAATGGAGATAGTTCCGTTGAAGATGTTGAAACCTTTTGCTGCGGAGTTGAAATAGACATTTTTCACCATCCAGTAAGCAGCGTAGTTCACCGTAACGTACAGGTAAGCCAGCGGGATCAGGCAGGTTAACATATACCAGCGTTTTTCAGACAAGCGCAGGATAATTGTTGCACCAATCATTAGGCCGATAGATGCCATTAGTTGATTGGATACACCAAATAGAGCCCAAACTGAGTTGATATCACCGGAATTCAGCAGATAACCCCACAGTAAACAGGCAACGATACTGCAACCGACTGAGCCCGGTAACCAGTCGAGGCGTTTCAGTGGTGCCCAGATATCGCCCAGAAAATCTTGCAGCAGGTAACGGGCAACACGTGTACCAGAATCAACTGCTGTCAGGATAAACACCGCTTCGAACATGACGACGAACTGGAAGAAATAGGATGCCAATTGGCTGAACCAGGGAATACGGGTGAAGATATCCGCCATACCCACTGCCAGGGTTACTGCACCACCAGTACGGCCATATAGATCCAGGCCAATTTCCTGACTGAGTGTTGGCAGGTGGACAACATCCATACCCAGTGTGGCGAAGACTTCCGGGGCGGAGTTAATAGCGAAATAGTCGGCAGGATACAGGGAAGTGGCTGCAATCAGCGCCATTACGCCAACAACGCATTCTGCCAACATTGCGCCGAAGCCAACTGGCAGAATGTCACTCCATTTATCGATCTGTTTTGGTGTCGTACCAGAACCGATAAATGCGTGGAAGCCAGAAATTGCACCACAAGCGATAGTGATAGAGATAAACGGCCATACCGGTCCAGCCAGCACAGGGCCATTACCATGAATAAATTCAGTCACTGCCGGGAATTGGATTTCTGGGTTAATAAAGATGACTCCCACAACCAGCGCACCGAATACACCAATTTTCATAAAGCTGGAGAGATAGCCACGAGGAGTCAGCAGCATCCATACTGGCAGAGCGGTTGCAAAAAACGCATAGATTGGCAGTGCCATGCTGACAGTGGATGTACGCAGACTCAGCCATTCACCGAAAGCAGATTCCTGGATATAAGGGCCGATGAGCACACAGGCCATAATAGTGATAATGCCTACCCAGGTTGCTCCGCGCATATTGCCGGTAAAGCGTTCCCACAGGCCGACCCCGATGGCCACAGGAATGGTCATAAATACTGCAAACGTTCCCCAGGGGTTACGTTCTAATGCGTGAACCCCCACCATAGACAGACCTGCCATGGTAATCGTGATGATGAACAACATTGCAAGGCCGGTACACCAGCCCGCAACTGGGCCAAGTTCTGCTTTGGCAACTTCTGATAGGGATTTACCACGATGTTTCATTGAGGCGAATAAAACAACTGTATCGTGTACAGCACCGCCGATGACACAGCCGATTAACAGCCATAACATACTGGGCAGATAACCGTATTGAGCGGCTAATACTGGGCCAACCAGAGGTCCTGCGGCTGCGATTGCCGCGAAGTGGCTACCGAAATTCACCCATTTTTTTGTGGGCACATAATCTTTGCCGTCTTCCAGTAAATGCGAAGGAGTCACTTCACTGTCATCAGCTTTCAATACTTTCTTAACGAAGAATACGCCGTACAAACGGTAGCAGATAACCAGAATACACAACGTCGCAATAACAAATGTGAGAGCGTGCTGCATTTTTCTTCTCCTGAGGGCTATAATTTTTTACTCCTATCTTGTCACAGCTAAAGGAAGCTATCAGGAAGTGTCTGAATGAGTGGTTGTATGGCGGGTTAAGTGGTTAGATTCAGCAGGTAAGCGGTGAATCAAAATTCACTAACCTGCTGAAAGTGTGATGAATGTCATGATTATTTCAATCCTAGAGCCTCTTTCAATGGCTTCAAATAACGGCGGCTGACAGGAATAGTTTTACCATTGCGTAGAATCAGTTCGGCCTGTCCGTGAGCACCAAATAGGATTTCGCGCAGATGGGTCATATTGACCAAATATTGACGATGATTTCTCATCAATGGCGTACGGGTTTCCAGTGTGCGAAGTGTCAGTTCAGTAAATCCTTCCTGCCCATTGGTACACATAACATACACTCCACTTGGGCGGGAGGTGACATAAAGTATTTCATCCAGTTGAACAAGCCAGATTCGGCTGTGGCCGGTACATGGGATATATTTCAGCGGCTCTTCTGCTTTGAGGGTAGAAATATTTTGTTTTTGATGCCCTTGCCGTAATCGTTGTAACGTTTTGGTTAGACGATTTTTTTCCAGTGGTTTTAATAGATAATCAAATGCATGCTCTTCAAACGCTTGTATTGCATATTCATCAAATGCGGTCAGAAAAACAATGTAGGGACGATGTTCTGGATCGAGCATACCAACCATTTCTAATCCGGTGAGACGTGGCATTTGGATATCCAAAAATACAACATCGGGTTTTAGATGATATATGGCACCAATGGCTTCAACGGCATTGGCGCATTCGCCAATAATTTGAATATCATGTTCTTCTTCTAGCAAACAACGTAGGTTTTCCCGTGCGAGTGGTTCGTCATCAACAATTAATATATTCATATTCACACAGTTTTATTAGCCTCTTTGATGAGTGGTAAGCGTAAAATTACGCAGGTAAATTTTTCTGGCTGGCAATCTATTTGCACACCATAATTTTCACCATAGCGAAGTCGTAGTCGTTTATCTACCAGACTCATTCCTAGTCCATCCCCCATGGAAACCGATTTATAAAGACCAGCATTATCTTCTACTTCCAGTATCAACAATTGATTCTGCTGATGAGCACGAATAGTAACCTTACCAGTTTCTAATAACTGTGATGTGCCGTGTTTGATCGCATTTTCTACTATTGGCTGGAGAGAAAAAGCGGGTAATTTGGCGTGAAGCAGAGATTCCGGTAGTTCAATGCTGATTTGCAGATGTTCACGGAAACGCGCCTTCTCAATTTGTAAGTAAGCATTCACATGCTCTATTTCATCAGACAGCGTGACAACCTCTTCTGACCGTTTCAAGTTTTTACGGAAAAAGGTTGAGAGATATTGTACTAATTGACTTGCTTGATCGCTGTCCCGTCGGATCACTGCTTGCAGGGTATTTAAGGCATTAAATAAAAAGTGAGGATTCACTTGCGCATGAAGCAGCTTAATCTCTGATTGAAGTAGTGATTGTTTGTTACGTTCATATTGTCCTGCAAGGATTTGGGCAGATAACAGGCTGGCAATACCCTCCCCTAGGGGGCGATTGATTGAGCTGAACAGACGGTTTTTGGTTTCATAAAGTTTGATTGCGCCGATAACTTGCTGATTTTCTCCCTGTAGCGGAATAACCAGGGTGGAACCCAATTTGCAGGTTGGATTGATTGAACAACGGTAAGGTATTTCATTGCCATCGGCATAAACGACTTCATTATTTTCAATTGCTCGGCGGGATTGTTCTGAAGAAATAGGTGTTCCAGGAAGGTGATGATCTGAACCGATACCAATAAATGCTAGGAGTTTTTCTCTGTCTGTAATAGCAACTGCACCGATTTCCAGTTGTTGATAAATAACTTTTGCTACTTGCATACTGTTATTTTCATTAAATCCTTTTCGCAGAATACCCTCCGTATAGACAGCGATTTTCAGGGCCTGAGCAGAAAATGCACTGGTATATTTTTCAAATATTGCGCGCCGGTCAAGTAGGATGCGTATAAACATTGCTGCGCCAATACTATTGGTGACGATCATGGGGGCTGCGATATTTTTGACCAATGCTAATGTTTCACTGTATGGACGGGCGAGCAGAAGTAAAATGCCCATCTGTATTATTTCAGCACAAAACGTGACGATAGCGGCTGTCCAGGGATTAATCAGTCGGTTTATTTGACCACGTTTCGTCAGATAGTTGTGGATAATGCCACCGATTAAACCTTCAATAATGGTCGATATCATGCAACTGAAAGCCGTCATCCCACCAAGGGAGTAGCGGTGTAGTCCACCGGTTAATCCCACCAACGCGCCGACACCTGGCCCACCTAGAAGACCGCCAAGGACTGCACCAATAGCGCGGGTATTGGCAATGGAATCACCTACATGCAGTCCAAAATAAGTTCCCATAATACAGAAAATGGAAAAAGTGACATAACACAGCAAATTATGAGGTAAACGCACAGTGACTTGTAACAGTGGAATAAATAGCGGTGTTTTACTTAGTAGCCAGGCGATAACCAAATAAACACACATCTGTTGTAGTAATAACAACACAAGATTAAATTCGTACATAGACTTTCCGGGAGGATTTATGAATGTTATTAGTTTACAGAAACAGCTAATAATATTATTAAAAGTTTAGTTTAAGTAGGTTAATATTTGACAAGAATCATAAACCACTACACTATTATAAAGACTTATTCTTTCCGTCAGTGATTATACGTACAAATATATAAGAAATTTTCCGTGAAATAATACGAATATGCTATTAGTTTCAGGTTGAGCAATTTTGAGTGTGTAAGACATAATGAAAAAAACGACACTTTTTACGATCTTACTGGTTATCCTGCTCACAGCAATGGCTGTGTTATTTCGTTCTCATAACCAATATTTATTGTTACAGGGTGAAGTTGATGCGCCGGAAGTGATTGTGGCATCTAAAGCCAAAGGCCGGGTGATCGAGCGCCACGTCGAGCGGGGAGATGATGTCAAAACAGGTCAGCTCTTGATCACACTTGAAAGCCCTGAATTACTGGCTCAAGTTGCTTCATTGGAAGCTGTCCGTGATCAGGCTAAAGCGCAGTTAGAGCAATCTTTGCATGGTACGCGTGAAGAAAGTATCCGGAATCTGGAAGCGGGTTTAGCACAGGCTCAGGCTGAATATGATAATGCGGTACGTGAATATGATCGTATTCAGAACGTAGCATCTAAAGGTTATGTTTCTCGGAACGATCTAGATAATGCCCATAGAAATAGGGATGTTTCCTATCAGAAAATGCAGAGCGCAAAAGCGGCATTGGATGAAGGTATGCATGGTGACAGGATTGAACTGCGCCAGAAATATGCAGCAGCTTTACGTCAGGCTGAACAGCAACTGATTGAGTTACAAACCCAGAGTGATGATTTGCAGGTCAAAGCACCTGTCGCGGGGGAAGTTGGGCCGATTCCGGCAGAGGTTGGTGAACTATTTAATGCTAACAGCCCGCTGGTGACATTAGTTCGCGTACCGGAAGCCTATTTTATTTATAACTTGCGGGAAGACATTCTGGTGAAAGTGCGCAAAGGGGATAAAGTCAAACTCCGTGTTCCTGCGCTGGGTGATAAAGAGATCGAAGCAGAAATACGTTATATCGCCCCGATGGGAGATTACGCAACCAAACGCGCGACGCGTGCGACCGGTGATTTTGACCTGAGAACCTTTGAAGTGCGCTTGTATCCCTTACAGACTATTGAAGGTTTACGTCCTGGTATGAGCGCCTTGTGGCGTTGGGATAAATAGGTGACTTGCTGATGAGGGGCAAGGTTGCATGGCGTGGGTTCGAACGCGCTTTTAGTCAAGAGATTCGGGCTACGATCCGTAGTCCAGTTTTTCACTGGCTAAGTTGGTTGTTCCCTTTGATGCTGTTTGTGCTAATCAGCGCTAACTTTTCAGAAGGGACGTTGCTCAATCTGCCGGTATCAGTAGTGGATAATGATCATAGCCCGTTGTCACGTAGTCTGATCCGTAATCTGGATGGCGCTTCTCATGCGCAGATTAAATCCTACGATGGCGGATTGCATGAATCTCTTGAACGGCTTGGCGATGCTAAGGATTACTCTCTGCTTTATATCCCGAATGATTTTGAGGCTGATGCTCTCCGGGGGTACCAGCCAACCGTTCGTATGTATTACAACGCATTATTTTATGGTGCCGGAAGTTATTCTATTCAGGATTTCAGTGGAGTAATGGCGGAAATCAATGCGAAATACCGTTCCATATTGGCAACTGAGATGGGGCACCAGTTACCTCCGTTAGCCAATGTCACACTCGCTTATGACAGTCTTTTCAATGCTAGTGGTAGTTACATTTATTATCAGCAGTTTGCGGCCACTATCCATTTGTTACAGCTTTTTGTTGTGACTTGCACGATTTACAGTATGTCCCGCAGCAGTACGCTGATGACAATGAAACCGTTTACCTTCGCCCTGTTGGGAAAATTGATGCCTTATACCCTGTTTTTTACTCTGTTGTTGATTGTGGAGTTGGCGGCGCTGATTGGGGTATTTGATGCAAAAGTGAATGGTAATCCAATATATATGGTGGTAGTCGGTTTCTTCTATGTGATTGCCGCTCAAAGTATTGGCCTGTTGTTATTTACTTTCACCAATAGCGCACTGACAGCGTATAGCCTTATCGGGGTGCTGGTGAGTATTGCGATGACCTTTTCAGGTATGTCAGTACCCGAATTATCAATGATATTGCCGGCGCGAATAATTGCCAATCTTGAGCCTTTGACCCATGCCTTGAATGCGATGTTTGATATTTTTCTGCGTGAGGTTTCTTTACTGGGTATTTTATCTGTTTGTGCTTCGTTACTGATCTATCCGGTCGTTTGCTCCCTGCTGGTGCGTAACCGGTTATTGAAACGGCTTAGTCTGCCACAAGGTGGTGAATGATGCAGATGTATTGGCAGACTTTTCGCCGGGTATTAATGGGTATGCTGGAAAAACCCATGTGGATGTTGATGCTGGCTTCCCTGTGTCTGATGAGTTTGGTGTATGTCCGGCCAACAGTATGGGATCTGCCCGTTGCCGTGATCGATCAGGATCACAGCTTCGCCAGTCGTGCTTTAATGCGTCAGCTTAATTCCACGGCTAAAATTGCGGTCCACAGCTATGACAATCTGGCTGATGCCCGTCACGATCTGCTATTACGTGAAATTTTTGCGATCATCATCATACCGGCGGATCTGGAGAAAAATATCCTTAATGGAAAAAATATCACCTTCCCGATTTATGGAGATGCAACGAGTCGTCTTGCCAATGGGCAAATTCAGCAAGAGTTGACCTCTGCCCACCGGCAATTGCTGAGTGAATATAACAGCAAATTACTCCTGAAATATGGTTTCAGTCCTGAACAGGTAAAGCTACTACTGATGCCAATTCGTAGTGAAACTGTTGGGTTGTTCAACCCAGGAGTTAGCTTTGCTGCAATTACCTTTCCTGGTTTGTTGGTGATGTTGTTGCAACACTCTTTGCTAATATCTTGTGTGCGGGTCAGTATTTCGATGCGCAGTACACCGAAAGGTAAACCACCATTACCCGTCTATTTAGGTGCATTGTCGGCGTTATTACCAATCTGGCTTTTCCTCTCTATCATATTTTTCGTGCTTTGGCCGTGGGTATTGGGATACCGTCAGGAAGCGTCTATTCCGCTGTTATTAATGCTGACTTTCCTGTTTATGTTGTCGGTGTTTGGATTGGGGAAGCTGGTGACAGAATGCATGCGTAGTGTGGAAATGATCTATCTGACGCTCGCCCTTAGCACAACGCCTGTGTTCTACATTTCCGGCACAATCTGGCCGGTACAGGCGATGCCTGATTGGGTGAGGGCAATCTCTTCCGCCTTACCATCCACTTGGGCGACAAAAGCGATTGCAGGTGTTAACCAGATGGGGCTGCCGTTACAGAATGTACTGGGAGATATCGCCATGATGCTGATCCTTGGCGTGGTTTATACGCTGCTGGGGATTCTGATCGGGAGGGTGCGTCATCGGATGGGGACTAATCTGTCGCGTTAAATCAAACCGTAGAAAAGGCAATGCGACTGGACGGGTTAAAACAGGGTAAAGCAAGTTTAAATTGGTATATTTAAGGTATCATGGTTTTTTATGGAAATTTTTATTTTCGATGATTTAATTGGTTTATGAAAAAGTTTATTCCCGGTTGAAAACGTTATTAAATCCTGTTCCTTTTGGAAAATATATTGCCTGATTAACCTATTTAAATTACAGTCTCTTTTAACAGTTTTTTTTACCACTTTTAATGTCTGTTTTTTGTAAGTTTAATCATCATGGGATATCGTGTTTCCAGACAGTAAATTAACTTGATAATGTAAAGATACCCTTTTATGTTTTTTCGGATAATCAACTCTTTGTTCAAGGCTTAAATCCTGCCGGATTAACCATGTTATCCTTTTTTATTGTGTTATTTTTATAGCTTTATTCGTAAAATAATAGAGATAAAGCATCTGAGTATGATCCTGTTCAGATAATATTTTTTTGCGTGATGATTTGTTTTTAATTCTCTATTAATGGTTAATGGACTTCGATTAAATGCAATTAACTGCCTCTCTAAAAAGTGTATTTATTGAGTTAGATTTGCCTTGTATATAAAAGTTTTAATATCTCTTTATTCGCGTTTTTAAATATTCATGGTAGGTTAGATAAATGTAAAAATAAACTAAGGATAGCATCGAATTTTTCATCTATTTTAAAAATATTTAATCACTTGTTTTTATCTTTATTAATTAAAGTTTTCACCTGTTTTTTCATAATACGCTTACTTTTCTTTCTGGATTTTAAAACCACGTTGGTAGGTAAAAAACGGCTTTTCTTAACTGCTATATATCGGCTTCATTGGCGTAAACGAAGTTTTTGGCTTTGGGGTTGAATTCCAGGGTTGGAATAATGTTTACTTTTATTGATTCTGTATGTATACGGTAGTTAACCTTAGCCAAGGTGCGAGAGACATTCCATTCCAGACCCTTCTGTTCACTTTCTTCTCGTTTAAGTCGCTGGAATTCTTTTAGGAGATAGAGTTTAAATTCAGCGCTGATCCAGGACGCAAATTCAAAGGCTATATCTTGATGTGCATAGGTTCCGCCATATCTCCCAGCTTTCGATATGATCCCGATCGCATTGGTTGCTGTGATCCAGCGTTTTGGTGTGAGAGAGAAACTGTTTGCTCCAGCTTCATTTTTAAACCCATCGAATTCGATGGAATTAAAATCCTGATTATGCAGTTGTTCCCAAAGACCAATAAATTCAATGGTGCTGCGATTTCTCATCCAGTTTTGTAAGATGTAATCGCTTCGTTCCCCATCTTTGTATTTAGCGATGTCAGATAGAGATAGGTAATCATCCTGTTTGTCGGAGAATACGGACACCGTTACACCCCGAACATCTATTTTCTGTGCCATGAGCCTTTTTTTCATCTTTTTGACGTGTCAATTAAATGAAAGTTTAAGTGACAGCCTTATTTTTATCGAAATATACATTGAAAGGTGTAATGTAATATGTCTATAAATAGTACTAAATAAAAGATAAAATTACACGTCTGTTGTAACTTCATCGATAAGAATAGAAGTAATGAATACCAATCAATAACGCTTGACGATACTTACTCATTCTGAGATCTAAAACTACTTTGGCATATCTACAACATATAGTGTTGATGAATTCATCAAGTCGGTTAACTTGGCGGAGCTATTTGGCTTCCTTATTGGGAAGCCAAATAGCTGTGGTATTCCCAACTAGAATCTCGTTTTTTTCAGCGAAAATAAAAACAGCATATTTTTAACGATAAAAGCGCTGATTAAAAACCAGAGGAAAATGAAAAGCGCATCAATATAAGTAAGATTAAGACAAATGAAATAGGCTATTGTGATGCCAATAGCAGAATCGAGCTGATCGAATAAAATAAACAACTGCTTATTTTGCTTCGGATGTTGTCCCGGTGGTGCGCCGAGTCTCCTTTTCAACCAGGAGTTTGGCAATTCGAAAAGAACGTAACCTAAACCCACCAAGAACCCGGTAAATAAGCAAGAGGCAATGGTCCGTGGAATAATGGTGTCCTGTGTTTCGGTACAGAGTATTAACCACAGCGGTGAAAATAGCGCGGTAATAATGGGTACGACAATAAAACCGCGCCAAGTCTTGTTACGACCAAAATAACGTTGATGTATTGGAATAGCCCAGCGGGCAAAATAGTTTTTCGTCACAATCACCATGTGTAAACAACCACCAAGGATAACGGGGATAAGTAAAATCCCCCCGTGATAAAAACTATTGAGCATAAAGACTCCAGAAATGAAGACCGGTAAATAAAACAAATCCTGCCAGTGTTGTACTGATGATAGTGTTGAGACTCTTGAATTTATAAAATGGGCGATCCCATAGCATGGCGATACTGAATGTAAGGAGCGCTAATGTTAGTAAGAGATGGCTTAACCACGGCTCGATTATTAAGCTTATCAAAGTGTAACCACTGATAATAAATAAGCTCCAGAATACGGGCATACCAAGGTAGGAGAGTTGATTTTCATTCTGAATATTCCCGACTTCATTAAATACAGATAATCGCAGACAACCGCTAATAATCATCAAGATAATAAACAGGGAATACCAAGATTGATAACCAGAGAGATAAAGGATAATGGCTGGCGAGATCAAGTAAATCAGTTGATCCATAAAGCCATCGAGATAGCGGCCAAAGGAGCGGTCAATGTGTAAATTTCTGGCTAGAATGCCATCGAGCGCGTCGCCAAGCATGGCAAGATACAAAAACGCAATAGCCAGGTAATGCCAATGTTGTAATGCGGCTGCTACGGAGAGAGCGCTAAATACCGCTCCACCGATAGTAATATAGTCTGCTCTGTTTAGCTGGATGATGAAATGGTTACTGTTCATAATTTTTCCTTATGTGGAACGGAAGATAATTGGCCTTTCCCGAGCATATTGATCAGCGCAATCCGGTTTATTTTGCTGTTATGACGAATGTCAACAGGGATAGGATTAGCATAATAAATACGGGTAACTAGTGTGAGCGCTAACTCGTCTAAAATAGCGGGTAAATTTGTCGGTAGGGTGGCGCTTTCCAGTATCAGAGCGGCTCCGCCTAAAGGATGTAATACGAATGCGTTTTGAGTGACCTCAGGTAGTTCATTGATCCTTTTTTCCAGTACGTAGGGATGAATGATACGACCATCATCTAACAGCACCTGGTCTTTTACCCGTCCAAGCAACCAGAGCTGTCCTGTGGTATCCAGATAGCCAATGTCACCGGTACAGTGCCAAATGCCTCCTTGTTTACGTGGAAGTTTGTTTTCTTTCGTTGCTTGAGGGTTATCAATATAGTCTTTGAGCACATGGGGTCCGGCAACCAAGATTTCACCGATATTACCGGCGGAGAGTGGGATAATTTGTTGGGGGTTAGCAGTTATTTCCCGGATACATATTTCTGCTTGTGTAACCGGTTTTCCGACCAGATAACCATCATGAGTTGCCCAGTGGTTTAATTGAGTCGTCATTTCAACGGTACTGATCGGTTCAACCTCGGTGGAACCATAGACCACCAAATGCCGAGCATGTGGAAAGACGGTCAGGCAGTTTTTAAGTAGAGCCTTGTTGGCAGGTGCGCCGCCCACGATGACAGTCCGCACGTTAGGGAATGACAACCCTTTACTCTTAGCATAACCAGTGATTTTGCTCATATAGGCGGGAGCGCCGCTGAGACATGTGATACCTTTGTCTTGCACTTGTTTGACGATCTTCTGCGGATCGACAGTTGCGGGATGGGCAAAGTCAAAATCAGGAAGAATACTGCTGTTGCCGCAACACAATGAGTGCAGCACCATAACGGGGAAACTGTGTAGATCTATCTCATTCTTTCCTTCGGGAAAAAGCGTTGTTATGGCATAAAGTTGTGCTAGCAGGCTGTCATGAGTGCGGTTTGCGCCTTTGGGGATGCCGGTAGAACCTGAGGTAAAGGTAATTAACCCAGTTGTATCCGGCGGTAAATCTCGGTAAATAAAGTTATTCAGAGGTAAATGTTGACTGGGCGTTTCCAGCACTTTCATGCCCCAGATACGTTGTCCGATGACAAAACGTCGCAGTCGCCACAGTTCGGGGATCAGAAACCAGAATTTTCCTAACGTAGGTTGGGTGATAACCGCCGATAATTTGCTGTGTCGTAGTGTCTCCCGGAGTTGTTTTCTGGAAAGCCCCCGTTCAAGCATAACCGGAACCAGCCCCAATCCCAGAATGGCGATAAGCAATGGATAAAGTACTAAACCTGGTTGAATAATCACTAACAAGCGATCGCCAGCGACGAACCCGGCTTGGGTTAATAGACGCTGGAAATGGGAGGCATGAGAAAAAAACTCCTGAAAGCTTAAGCCGCTACTGTGATCCAATGAATGTGGCGCTTGCAGGGCTAAATGCTCAGGGTGTTTTTGGGCTGCATCGACAATGGGCTGACAAATATTTGTCATGCGATCCTCCTGTAATAAAGCGCATATTGATGCTTGGTGGCAGCAGGTGTATTGAAAAGCCGTCCTGCGGTCTTGAGCGATGTGTTATCTTCTCGCATCAGAGCACCTCCCAGACGTGGGTGAATGCGCCTAGAGCTCTGTTCAAATGAGTGATACAGCGTGTTGTACAGCCGACTACCTCGGTATTGCGGTGCGACTGCCACAGTTTTCAACAGTCCGATGGCGGGCTTATCGTCTTGCAAGACTGACAGACTCAGAATTAACCCGGCAATTTCGTCATTGGTGGTTTTAGCCAGAAATGACGTAGGATAACGGCAAAAAGGTTTAATAAACTCCTCACCGCAATACTGCTGAAATGTGGGCCAAGACGGCGTGGTATAAGCGAAATTCTCACCAAACACCGAGTCGATAAAGGAGTAAAGTTTAACTTGCTCTTGCGTCCATAATTCTGGTGTTAATGGCAGTAATGTTGCTTGAACATCAGGAAGTTTTTGCGCACGTTGATGAGCTTGTTGAAAGTTGCCTGCTATTGCTTGGGTATCGTCGAATATCGAGGTATAGCGGTAGCGAGTTTCAAAGCCTAATCCTTCCAATAAAAGAGGGTAGTAAGGAGGGTTATAAGGCTCATGCTCAAAGGGGGGCACATCAAAATGATCAAGTCGAACGCGGTAATGCCCGAAAGTTGAAAAGTTAATCGGTCCGTAGAGATTATGTGCACCATTTTCCTTGGCCCATTGTTCTAAGGCGCTAAACAGTATGGTGTTGCTTGCTATGTCATTATCGGTTTCCCAGAAGCCGAAAAATGCGGCAGGTCGGTTATCAACGAGATGAGGTACTAAAAAGCCGGCAAGACGGGTTTTCCCTGGAATGCAGCCAATCCAGGCTTTGCTGTAATTAAACCAGGCATTTTTGGGGCTGAACTGCTGTTGCACTTTTTCCCTGTCTTCACCAGGCCAGAGCGGCCAATCGCGATAAATAATGGGAGGAAGGTCAAGAAAACCTTCAGGCAGTGGATTGGCCGGAGACCATTCTCCCATGAAGATATTAGACATGTTCACTCCTTGCTGTCTGTTCTTCTGCTGTGGTGTCGTGCAAGCGGATAACACTCCCGGTTGCGCCATCCATGCATACCCGATCGCCATCTTTTAAAATTTGGGTGATCGCCGGAATGCCGACAATGGCGGGGATCCCCAGTTCACGAGCGACGACGGCAGAATGCGAGAGGGTGGAACCGCGCTCGATTAGTAATCCGCCTGCGGTAGGAAATAACGGTGCCCAACCGGGATCGGTACGTACGGTGCACAGGATCTGACCAGCCAGCGACATTTCATCTTGTGGGTTTTTAATTAAGCGGATAGTTGTTTCAACCTGTCCTGGGTAACAACCTATGCCCTGTAGCACCCCGCTATCAGTTGGAGCTTGTTGTTCCTGATAGGGATAGCTGTAATCTTGCTGTTGATACAGTGAACCTCTAATGAAAAAGTGATGAGCAGGTTCATCCTCTGTTTCGTAGTTGGCATATTCTTGCTTGCGTATAGCAACTAAAGGCTTAAGTTGGGTCTGTATTGCTGTTCCTTCGTAGCCGCTGTAGATCTCCTCTAACGTGAGATAAAAAATATCGCGGGGTTCAGCGAGTATCCCTTCTAGTGCATATGCCTGACCAAGTTGTAGGAAGATATCCCGATACAGCCCAAACATACGAGTTCGGGTGAAACGCATATTTTCCCGGTGGCGTATCGCTTGACGTAATTTCTGCAAATTCTTTTTGAAGGCGTTCATACGTCTGGAGCCAAGTCGCTCCTGTATTTGCTGAAATGCGGTATTTTCAGCCTGAGTACGTAATTTTCTTTCCCGGCTGGATAGCGTCTCTGGAGTGAGAGTATCGATAGCAAGGTAGTTTTTTAGTATTAGAAATAGAAAACTGGGATCTTGTTTTAGGGTGATGGTTTCCAGCTTCAATTCACCCATCGTGCGATCGCCATATTTTTTAATATAATCAATGCATTGCTGGTAGAATGGCTCATCGAGTGGGCGTACTTGGGTCAGCAGGGTACGAGCATCACCGAAGGTCAACAGGTTGCACAACTCAGGGTGCTGGCGTGCATATTGGCACATCTTTAACAGCACCTTGGTCGGTTGGGTGCTTTCAATATCTTCATCCCCAGAGAGAAGATCGCCTAATAGTGCAGATGAATTCTCAATACCGGCATCAACCAGCCCTCGATGTACCCGGCCATTAAACATCATCACGTAGAAGTCGTTCAGGATCGGTGTTGTCCAGCGTCGTAGCAGATGTTCATCCAGATATTTCAATTTCTCGATCAGTTGGCCGCTGTTGCAAGTATGCAGCTCTGTTTGTTTTATGGCGGCGGCATGCCATTTAAACTGTTCTAAAAATAGTTCTACCCGTTGATCCATAGTCCTAAAGGCATATAGCAAGCGCAGGAGTGCCCATCCCATTTTTGGCAGTTTCTTTGTTTTATCGCCCAGTGAAAGTGTTTTATCCTCAATAAAATCAACCGGGTCTTCCAGCCCCATCATTCTTTCCATATCTTTTTTATTGGTTTGGAAAGAGGGAAGTAATAGTAGTCCTTTGTACCAATTGTTGATGTTGTAATAGATCCTGCCTTTAACTAAGCCGAGCATATTTTCCAGCATGGAACGATGCTGATTAACCTGCTTATCTGAGCAACCTAAAGCACGTATTGTCTGTTCATAAACGGTAGCATAACCTGCCCGGGCAAAAGAGAAAGTCAGTGGTGTTGTTATTCCACAATAAGATTCCTGAATATTGGAGTTATCGAAGATAATATGGCGTTCGCTTTTATCATCCAGACGTGGCAATCGGGTTATTGGCCGGGTCTGTAGAATAAAGATTTGGTGATTTTGAATCGTCCATTCGATATCTTGTGGACATCCCCGTGCTGCCGCGATTTCTTTGCCAATATCTCGTAATGCATAGATTTCATTATTGGGTAAGGTCGGTTCCCACTGTTTTTCTTTCGCGACGGGTATTGTTACTGTACCGCTGCCGTTGATGGTATTGAAAACAGTTGCTGTCTCTTTTTGTGTGATATGGCGTTCTATTTCAGGTGTAGTGAGATGAACTGAAAATTCGTCGGTATCGCATTCGCCGGAAACTACGCCTTCCCCGGTTCCCCAGGCGGATGAGATTAGGCAATGTTGTCTGCTACCCGTAACTGGGTGAGCAGTAAACATGACACCAGAAACCTCACCGGCAACCATGTTCTGAATGATAACAGCACTACTTATATTGCCCATCGGTAGCTGTTTGTGTAGGCGATATTGTAATGCGCGTGTGTTAAAAGCTGAGGCCATCACAGCACGTAAGCTATTGGCAAGTGCTAATTTACCCCGTTGAAATAGGTAGCTGTCCATCTGCCCGGCGAAAGAGGCATTGGCCGCGTCCTCGCCAATGGCTGATGAGCGAACAGCGAAAAATGTATCTGGGTGATTCTCTGATAAGAGAGCCAATTCATCTTCTAATTCAGTAGGCAATGGAATCGATTGTAGCCACTGACGCAATGGAGCAGCAATAGCGTCGAGTTTTTCCTGGCTAATATCATGTGGCACGGCAGCTAATTGTTCCACAATGTTAATCGCAAACGTATCGTTGATTAATAAACTGTTCAGTACCTCGCTGCTGATGACCCAATAATCAGGTACAGGGAAACCGTTTTGCGTAAGCCATAATAAATTAGCCGCTTTACCGCCTAAGGAATGTTCCGCTAATTCAATAGCGTTATCTTGCGTATAGAGATATTTCATGTTATTCCACCAATGCAGCAATAGTACACCTTGCTTACATCATGGCCCTATCTGCGCGTAATAATATTGGCGTAGGTCAATCAATAAGACACGAATGTATTACAAGCTATTGCTGCACCCTTATTTTAGAGGAAGAGTAAATTAAATAGTTTATTCGGTTGACTATTGGTTCCGCGTTAATGAAATAAGCCAGCGGAGCGTTTTCATCGTGCGCTCCATAAATGGATAACCAACAACATTGTGTGCCATCATATAAAGCGGAATCCTTCTCATCCATAAGTCATGCAGCGCTAATTCATAGCCACGATGCCAAATTATTGGATCGAGGGAAAACCCCGATTTTTGCTCAAGTTCAACCCGATGTAGTTCAATATAATAAGCTACCTTATCTGCATCACTTTGTGGGTCTAAGCTAAAGGCCAGAAGTTCTGCCAGATCGCGTTGTGGTAGATGCACAGTAGACAACTCCCAATCCCAAGCGCATAAACGTAACCCGGTTTCCTGTTGCCGGAAGGCAATATTGCGCGGGTTGAAATCACCGTGGATCAATGTCCTTGGCATCTGTTCGATTTCTTTCCACCAGGTGGCGGCATTGTCTACCCAGTACTGGAAATCTTTCTGTTCTTCGGCGGTGAACAACTCAGGGAACATTTGGTGGATAAAATTGCCCAGTTTTTGCCACAGGGGTTTCATCTGTGAAACCGTATCGGCATTCGCAATTTGCAGTTGTGGGAACTTCCACGTGAGCTCTTCTTCTTGTCCCAACCAGATAGAGTGAATATCAGCTACTCCTCGGATGGCAGCTTCAAGGTGGCGCTGCTCCCAAGGTGTTTCTAGGTTAATGTTGTTCATTAACACCATATCGTGGAGCAATTCTTCAATCAGGGCATAAGTTCCGGTTGCTTCGTTTTCAATCACACCATAGATAACGGGAATATAGCGCATCAGCCGTGGATCTTGCTGATTCATAATAGCCAGCTCACGACTATGGCTTTGGTTAAATTCAAGCTGATGTTCAAAATCCTGGAAAACGGCAAACAACTCAGGAGAACAGTGTTTGGCGATATCCAGTACCATATTAACGACCTCACTCCCCAGAGGTTTCAGTTTCAGCATCACGGGTAAATTATTCTGTGCGGATGTCGTCATGGAAAAAGGAAATAAGCCAATTAAACGTTCCGCATAATTTGAGCTCAGATGTGTCAATATGCTGTGTTCATCACCGCCAGAAAACTTGGGTTTGATTGTGGTCAAATGGGCCCCTTGCAAAACAGGGTTAAGATTTGCCTGTTGAAAGAAGGAGAGATCAAGTTCCTGTGGGGTGTGCGCAATAATATTGTTAGTGGTGACAGGGCGATAGCGGCCAAGTTTTTCGTGCGATTGAGCGAACTCATCCGCAGCAATGGCTGACAGTGTTGAAATATCAAGGGCCAGACAATAGCTGGCGATGATCTCAGCCAGGCGGGTGGTGCCGTTTTCATCGGTGCAGCCCAACATGTCCAGACATTCACGTTGGTGTGGTAAATAAGTTCCTCCACCGATGGTACCGACGATCAGAGAGGGCAGTGTAATACTGCAATAGACGCGGTTATCGGCAGTTAATGTCATGTGTAAATGGGCGACTGACGATTCATGTACGCAGGCAATATCTTGCCCTAGAGCGGTAAACATCCCAGCAATCACATTTGCGGCATTAATATTTATGCCGATCATCCCTGAGGCGATAGCTCCTTCGCAGACATGATGATAAGCCATGACAAGTTGTTGTGGCGTGACTCGCAAGAGTTGCTGGCAGGATTCAGCATCCAAATAAACCTCAGCGACTACACGTGTCCCACGCCCTTCGATGAAAGGTTGATAAGACACCTTTTTATCACTAGATGTATTACCATCGATCATAAAGTGACGCAGTGGTATAAACGCTATTTTGGCTAACTGTTGTTGGATCCATTGACATGCATACCAAGTGCAGATGGTGGTCATATTTTGGCCTGCCGCTGCTGCTGTATTATAGATGAATTGCAGATGGACGCTGCGCCCGATGATTTGTGGCTTTATTTCCAGCAATTGTGCATGTTTGGAATGGCGTCCTATTTCATACCGTAATTCGCTGATATGTTCTTTGATCCAATCACTAAACATAATGCTATGCGAGACGCTATGAAATTCAAAACGAGGAGCTCGTATCATGCGTTGACCAAGTACACGCGCGGTTGTTCCTCCCGATTGCGTAATAGCGGAAGAACCACGGGATACCGAAGCAATTAAAGCGCCTTCTGTGGTGGCAAGTGGAGCATAATATATCCCTTGAGCGTATTGTCCCTTTATCAAGATAGGGCCGGCGATTCCCACGGGGATTTCTATTGAGCCAATAAATCCCTCAATGGTTTTTGTGAGTTTGGTCGCATCCAGATGGGTATTTGCCACGTGTTCCAATGTATGCCCGGTATGTTTTGCCAAATAATCCAGACGTTTTTGTCGGGCTTCCTCGGTGTAGGTATAGAGGTGGCGGCGTGGCAATAATTTCACTTGGGTTGTTTCTGTCCGGGTGGCAGGTGCCTCTTGGTGTTTTTTGATGCTGAATATGTCACGCGACAATTCTAGAATAGAACCTCGCGCACAGTTTTCTATGTGAGCAGTGGTATTATCTAATGCATCACTTACATATGATTGGATATTCTTTTGCAACATAACTATATTTCCTTTAATACCTAAGCAAACCCAAGCTTTATTAAGATGCTGGCAGCGCAAACTGAATAACCTAGCACCATGAATATTCCCACGACAGCTTCATCTCGTTTGCGATTTTGGATGGTGGGGTTACGGAGGAATTTACTTAATTGCCATAGACACAATGCATAACAAACGACCAAGATAATTAACGCCCATAACGCTATACCATCAGTGGTGATATGGAGTAGCCAAATTTGTAATATCAACATCACGGTGAGTAACACCGCGATAATAGCGACGGCTCCTTTTCTGCCGAAAATAGATGAATAAGTCGGTATTTCCAGGCGCTCTTCATCCGGACCTTTACACTTGCGTGTAATTTCAAAACTGAATCCAGAGAAAAAGCACAACCCCATCAAAACCCATATTGGGAAAGTGAGTGCGAGGTTGGGACTGGCGATATTGCCCAACCACCAGATAATGAGTGGCATTACCAACATATGGGAAATGGCATACCAAGTCAGATGTTGGTTTAACCATTCACCGATAAAGAACTCTTTCCCCATAAGGCAGGTCCAGATGAAGACCAACAGCCAGGCAAAAGTAACTGAGCCAATTCCCCGATCTAGAAATAGACTTCCACCTAATTGCAATGCGATACAACAGATACCAAGTACCCGTAGATTTTTCAGCGTAATAATACCGCGCTGTAAAATCCGCTGTGGATGATGTTCACAATCCAGTTGGTAATCTTTATGCTCATCGAATATCCGTAATAGTAAAAAATAGGAGAAGGACATCAGGCAACCGAGCAGGATCTCCCATGACAAAACCGGCTTTTCCCCTATTGAATAAAAAGCTACGGAATAGCTGATGATATAAAAGATAAAGAAAAGCGGCGCATTTTGTAGCGGGAAACGCTCATCCATCCATAGCTTTATCCTCTTACCAATGAATTTTGAATAAATATCTTGGCCTTCCATACACTGTTCCTATTTATTGTATAAGGATTAAACTATATGCATCTGTGACAATTTAGCCCAAGGATAATCAATCAAGAAGCAAATCTTAATAAATCCTATGCGTGTTTTTTAGCATTATCTCTCTAAATAATTTAAAAAATACGTATGGACTAATGCCATACATTAAGCCAAAAGTTTGCAATCGGCTATAATCAGTATGTGTAAATTTTAATTTCAGTATGCAACTTATGTTTACATTTTTTTCTATAACTGTATGTTTATGAGATATTTTTGTTTCCATTTAGATTAAATAATCATGGGCTTTAATATCATATTTCAGACAGATATAGATAAGTTCTTCTCTGTTATCGACGACAACTTTGTTCCGTGAATAAATTTTTTTTGGGCAAAGTTACTGCATATAAAATACCGGAATAAAGTAATAAATGATTAGTAATTGTAATTGAATTAGTGATGGGATGTTTTGATTTAGCGCAGTTTATAGTCAGATATTACCCCAATAATTAAAAGGTAAAATTTACAGTTAGGTCTGTATTGGATTCTTGATGTAGGATCGGGCGAATGCCGATATATTTTGGCTAAATAGCTACGTTACTTTATCAAGTAAGGAGTCTGAGCTGTGTTAGGAAAAATCCACAATCTTACTCTGCGCTGGTTTATTACTGTCCGTGATAGTCATTTAGTTGTCAACCAGTATAAGCAGGAAGAGGTTAGTTTCAGCGACGAAGCCAATGATCTGATTCTAATAGTTATTCGTACAGAATTAGGGTTGTGTGTTAAAAATTTGGTAGATACGATAGCGTTGAAGTTCATGCTTACTGCTCTTTGTGCGGGTTTGTTCCAATTGGCTGAGTGTATAAAAGCGAGTTTGCCGGAGGGCGCGGATCAGTATGATTCTGCGCGATTATCATGTTGATCAGGGTAGAAATTCCAGTAGATGCAGCGGGAATAGATCAGTTATTACGGAAATCTTTTGATACCCCGGCAGAAGCGGAATTGGTCCAGCAATTGCGGGAAGATGGATTATTGACGTTAGGCGTGGTTGCCACAGATGACGAAGGCCAGGTAATCGGTTACGTGGCTTTTAGTCCGGTAGATATTAATGGTGAAGATCACCAATGGGTTGGTTTGGCACCGTTAGCGGTTGCTGAAGAATATCGTCGGCAGGGGATTGGTGAAAAGCTGGTGTATGAAGGTTTGGATAGCCTGAATGAATTTGGTTATGGCGTCGTCGTTGTTTTAGGTGATCCACATTACTATTGCCGGTTTGGTTTTACGCTTGCCAGTGAGCACCAGTTGCATTGCCAGTGGCCAACGTGTGAATCTTATTTTCAGGTATATGAATTAGCTGACAGTTTTTTGGCTGACCATAAGGGGTTGGTTACTTATTCCCCATACTTTGACTGTTTCTAATTAATGCTAAATATTCTGCTATACAGACGGGCTGGCAAATAACCAGCCTCTCTTTTTGCTGTTTACTTAATTGTTTTACTTGATATTCCAGTTGTGATGCGCTGGATCGGTTGCCGGCATGACTACTGAAAACTAGCTGTAACGGTCCTTTCCCCCTCAGTGATTTTGCTCCTTTCCCGTTTTCATGTTGGGCAAAACGGCGGTGAATATTTGTTGTTATCCCGGTATAAAGCATGCCTGATTTTGTTTTCAGTAAGTAAAGAACCCATTGATTTTCTGCCATATAATTTTTTTCTGAATTTTCTATTTTTGATATTTATCTTTTACTCGAACGTTTTTCTATATCATTTTTCTGAATAATTTAGTTTAAGTTATTATAATATAACAGTTTTATAAAACCTGTTACATATCAATTTGCTATACGCTGCATAGTTTATTCAAAAAAATTGAAATAAAATAGCAATAATTGCTAATTTTTATTCCGGCCTTTAGAGCATACTATGATCCACATCACAGAGAGTAACTCATTCCACTAAAAATTGATCAAGGATCATAGTATGAAAAACGTAAAATATATCGCTGTTGCTTTAGCTTTAAGTGCTATCTCTTTTGGTAGTATGGCGGCAAAAGAAGTTCAAACTTCTTCTTCTCCTAAAGCTGGTGTCGTTTCTGTAACGGGGGTTGATACTTTGGAAACCCTAAGTGCCGAATTGTCCAAAAAAGCTGACAAAGCAGGCGCATCTTCTTTCCGCATTATTTCTGCTAGTGGTAAGAATCAATTATCAGGTGTTGCTGAAATCTATAACTAATTTATAGTAGGGCATACTGAACCCTGGCCCTGTCAGGAGATATCAGAACACGCCGTAGGATGATGTTTATCCCGGCGTGGTTCTGGACTTCCGGCAGATACAATCCTGCTATTGGAGAGAGAGTGAACACCACTGAAAACTTTCAGATTATCCACAGATACCTCGCAAGACAGCATGTCCTAACGCTTTGTACAGCAACTGGTGATGATATTTGGTGCGCGAATTGCTTCTATGTTTTCAATGCCGATGAGATCGCGTTCTGGTTTATGACCGAACTTCATACTCGCCACGGTGAAATGATGCAGGTAAACCCGCAGGTTGCAGGTACCATTGCCGGGCAGATTCGAAATATTGCGCAGATAAAAGGTATTCAGTTCAAAGGGGAAGTCATTCGTCTGGAGAGTGAAAAAGATAAAGCTGCCAGAGCACGTTATTGCTGCCGTTTTCCTGTAGCAATTGCGGTTAAAACACCTATTTGGCAACTGAATCTCAGTGAAATAAAAATGACCGATAATACGCTTGGATTCGGTAAGAAAATTTGCTGGCAGCGATAAAATTACCTTAATCTATGGATAATCTGGTTGTGGCTACCACGCCATCGTAAACCGGGTTCATAGAGGTCTTGTATAAACTTGCCATCCACTAGCACATTAATATAGCTGACAACTTCCCGTTGAATTTCGCTAAGTTCCCTTAGCAGATAACCCGTCCAAAGCCAAATGTCCTTGTCTGGGCACTCTGTTGTGACCCGTTTTACCAATTTCAGGATCGCGGGTGCGTTGTCTGGATGTAAGGGATCGCCGCCAGACAAAGATAGCCCTTGCCGTTTAATGCGTTTGTCCTGTAAATCAGCAATAACGCGGTCTTCCATTTCCTGTGTAAATGGTTGGCCAGAATTTACCCGCCAGGTACTTTTGTTATAACAACCGGGGCATTGATGTTCGCACCCGGCGACAAATAGTGTGCAGCGGGTTCCGGTGCCGTTGACCACATCAACAGGGTAGTATTGGTGGTAATTCACGTTGTTAGCCTGCCTTAAATTAGTCTAATTTCCTATTTGTCAGATGTTTTACTCTGCGTTTCACTTCTTCCTGCTTGCCTGCATTGAATGGGCGGGCATCGGGGCTTCCCAGATAACCACAGACGCGGCGGATGACTGATACTCTGGAAGGTTCATGATTGCCACAACGTGGACAGGTAAACCCTTTACTGGTACAGGAGAATTCACCGGTAAATTCACAGTCATAGCACTCGTCGATAGGGGTATTGGTACCGTAATAAGGAACGCGTGAGTAGCTGTAATCCCAGACATCTTCCAGTGCTTTCAGATTATGTTGCAGATTAGGATACTCGCCGTAACAGATAAAACCGCCGTTTGTGAGTGGTGGATAAGGGGCTTCAAAATCCAATTTGTCATAAGGATTGACCTTCTTTTCAACGTCAAGATGGAAACTGTTGGTGTAATAGCCTTTGTCTGTTACCCCTTTGATAACACCAAACTCAGCGGTATCAAGGCGGCAGAAACGGTCACATAGGTTTTCACTTGGTGTGCTGTACAAACTGAAACCATAACCCGTTTCTTTTTTCCATTGAGCAGTGGCTTTTTGCAGATGATCAACAATTGAGAGTGCTTTTACACGCAATTGTTGATCATCAAATAGATGAACCTGATTGCCATACAATGCATTAATGGTTTCATGAATACCAATATAGCCCAGAGAAATAGAAGCCCGACCATGTTTAAAGATTTCCGCGATATTATCATCGGCTTTTAAACGAACCCCACAGGCACCTTCCATATAAAGGATTGGTGCAACTCGTGCTTTGACACTTTCCACGCGGGTAATACGGGTCATTAGTGCTTGCTTTGCCAGTGCCAGACGCTTGTCCAGTAGTTGCCAGAAATATTTTTCATCTCCTTTGGCTTCGATAGCAATCCGAGGCAGATTCAAACTGATCACCCCTAAGTTATTGCGTCCTTCATGAATTTGCTCACCCTTTTCCTCATAAACACCGAGGAAACTGCGACAGCCCATTGGGGTTTTAAAGGAGCCTGTGACTTTAACTACTTGATCATAGTTAAGAATATCAGGATACATGCGCTTACTGGCACATTTGAGAGCCAGTTGCTTGATATCGTAGTTAGGATCACCAAGCTTGTGATTCAGGCCATCACGGATAGCAAATACCAGTTTGGGGAATACCGCTGTTTTATGATTCTTACCTAAACCAGCAATGCGGTTACGTAGAATAGATTGCTGGATTAGGCGGGATTCTTTTGACGTACCCAGACCAAAGCCAAAAGTAACAAAAGGAGTCTGTCCATTGGCGGTATGCAGTGTATTAACTTCATATTCCAGTGATTGGAAAGCGTTGTAACACTCTTTTTCTGTTTGTGCTTCGGCATAAGATTTTTTATCGGTGATATCCCACTGTTCGGCAATTGCCAAGTGTTTTTCATAGCTGGCTTTAACGAAGGGCGCCAATACTTCATCTATACGATTGATAGTGGTACCGCCATAAATATGGCTGGCAACCTGCGCGATAATTTGAGCCGTTACCGCTGTTGCGGTTGAAATGGATTTTGGTGGTTCTATTTCAGCATTACCCATTTTGAACCCATTGGTTAGCATGCCTTTCAGGTCGATTAGCATACAGTTAAACATTGGGAAAAAGGGGGAATAATCGAGATCATGATAGTGGATTTCTCCTCTTTCGTGAGCCAATACCACACTGCGGGGCAGAATATGTTGTTTGACATAATTTTTAGCAACAATCCCGGCTAACAGATCCCGTTGAGTTGGAATCACTTTGCTGTCTTTATTTGCGTTCTCATTGAGCAGGGAAACGTTACTCTGTTCAACTAAGCCACGGATTTCTTGATTAAGTCGGCTGTGTAATTCTCGGACAGTATCCCTGTCATGACGATATTGAATATAGTCGCGGGCAAGATGCTTATAGTTGTCTGCTATCAATTGCTTTTCTACTGCGTTCTGAATATCTTGCACATCAACTTGCCTGTAGACAGCCATTAATTGCGTTACTGTGGATGCAACTTGGATACAATACTCATCATCTGTCATTCCAATGGCAGAAGCAGCTCGTTTTACGGCATCTCTGATACGGCTCTTATCAAATGGTTCCTGACGGCCATCCCGTTTTATCACAACAGTTTCCACAATATGACTCCTTGAGAATGTTGCCCAAAAGGGCAAACCATTCTCGTTCTGATATTCAGCTTAAAGATAGATGTTGCTATATATAGTGATATTTTTATATTTAAACACAATATATGGTTATTTTGAGTGAGATAATCACGATCTCATTTGATCTGAAACAAAGAATAGAGACTTATATTTGAGGTTTAGTGAGAAGTAAAACCCCTTGGTTAGTAACTAACCAGGGGGATAGAAAATAAGACAGGGATTATTTACGAATCGCGATAGCTTCGATTTCGATTTTAACGTCTTTTGGCAGACGGGCTACTTCAACGCAAGAACGTGCTGGGAAAGATGCATTGTGTTCTTTGAAGAATGCTTCATAAGTTGCGTTAACAGTGCCGAAGTCATTCAGGTCTTTAACGAAGACTGTTGTTTTAACAATGTCACCGACAGTGAGACCTGCTCTCTCAACGATAGCTTTAACATTTTCCAGTGATTGGCGAGCTTGAGCGGCGATATCTTCTGCGACATCACCTGTTGCTGGATCGACTGGGATCTGTCCGGAAGTGATGACCATATTGCCTAGATCAACACCCTGAACATATGGACCAATTGCAGCAGGGGCTTTATTGGTATTAATCTCGTATGACATAGGTTCTCCTGTTAATGTGATAACTTAATGAATATTTCATCAAGGATACTATTATAGTATCCGCTTCTGCCTCAGCAACTGACATAGCTCGTTTAATCGTTGAGTATTACTACGTTGCGGTCAAACTCTTTCTCGCAGTATTTACAGGTCAGCACCACATCTTCTATTGTCACTTTGACTCGAAAACTGCTTTCTACGGGTTCATTGTGGCTGATACAGTTGCTGTTAGGGCAGACTAATACACTGTCGATACGCTCAGGCAAGTTAATGGGGAGTTTCTTCACAACCTCATAGTCTTCAATACAGTTCACCGTTGCATTTGGCGCATACATAGCAAGCTGATTAGCCTGTTGTTCTGTCAGAAATGTGTTTTCGATTTTGATGAGATCTTTTTTTCCTAACTGATTGGAAGGCAGGTTCAGGCCGATGGTAATGCGTTGATCGGTTTCAGTCAGCTTAAATAGAGAGAGTAACTTGAAACCGACCTGAGCTGGGATATGGTCAATCACCGTACCGCATCTAATGGCTTCGACTTGTAGTTTATGATCGTGGGTCATAGTGTTTTGTATGAATACATTTTAGTGACAACTTTCTGTATTCATCCTCCAGATATATTGTTAAGAATCGACACGCCTTCCATTTTAGGCGGTGTTATCCTGTTTATCCAGATAAGACGTAGATAAATCAATATTATCTTACCGTTGTTATTCCATATATTTAGCTTTAGCCATCATTGTTATAAGATCACTATGTTGAGTTTATTTATTTTGGCTATTTTGTTTTAATTATTTATCTTATTGTAAACTGTTGTTTTTAAATTAAAAGGCAATTTAATATCTTAAAATTAATGGTTAATAATAGATTGATTTTAAAGAACTTTATTTAATTAATGTTTGTTGGTAATTTAAAGGTTAATAGATTATTTATGTCAAGGATTTAGTTTTAAATTAATATGTTTATTTTATAAAGTCATTATTAATAATATGATTTATTCCATTAGATAAAATGAAGAATAAAACTTTAAAATATTTATTTAAATAATGAGCGCGTAAATATATTGTTTGCTTTTTTTATTGAAAAAATGTTTTGGTCGGAAAATCATTAATGGAACTTTAATAAATGATTGTTATGAACATTTAGACATTATTTTGATAATGTATAGATTCAAGCAACAATCAAACTTTTAACCTTAGAATAAATGGTTTTACTAAACTCTGAGTGGTTAGAAAAAGTATTATTTAAAATTAATTTACATAACCTTATTAATGAAAATTGGAAAGTTTCTTTTATTTGTATTCATTATCGTAATGATTAACTTATTATTAACCCTTAGTTTTGGTAAGTTATTTAAATTTAACCTTGAGGAAATTATACTTGCATGTAATGCAAATATTGGTGGCTCAACAACCGCCGCAGCGGTAGCGATTAGTAGAGGTTGGATAGGCTTAGTTGGTCCTATTATGGTTATTGGAACGGGAGGATATGTGATTGGCAACTATATTGGGTCGATTGTTTATTTTGTTGTTACAGAGATTTTGTGAAATTAATCATAATATTTTCAGGCGAATATTAAAAAATTATAATTTCATTAGGCTATTTTATTTTCCCGCCTTTGTCGTCAAAGGAGGGGACCGGGCAGCGTGTAGACAAAAGTGATGGTTTTTGTGCGCACTTTAACTGCCCGGAGATACTGTCTTGCTCACGGAATGGACAAGACATATTTTGGTACCACATTCGGTTTGTCTTCTATACCGAAGGTGGTAAACAAACTGATTAATTGCTATTCCAGAAGAAAATAATAACCCATTATATTTGTGGATAAAAAAGTACTTTCTCTGCTTTAATCATTCATTTAAAACTAAAGATAATAGAGCCTGGCGAGCATAAATACCATTCTCTGCCTGTTGGAAATAATAAGCATAGGGCGTTTTATCTACATCGACAGTAATTTCATCAATACGTGGCAACGGGTGCAGAACTTTGAGGTTCTCTTTCGCTCCGATCAGATCAGAGGCGCGCAGAACAAATTGTGCTTTTACGTTGGCATATTCGGAGGGATCGAGACGCTCTTTCTGTACACGAGTCATATAAAGAATATCTAGCTCCGGTAATACTTCTTCAATATTAGCGTGTTGGCTGTAGGTTGCACCTTTTTCATTTAGCATATGAAGAATGTGGTTTGGCATTGCCAATGCTTCCGGGGCGATAAAATAAAAGTGATTGCCATTAAATTTCGCCAGCGCTTGTGATAGCGAATGGACAGTGCGGCCATATTTTAGGTCACCAACCATAGCGATATTCAGACTGTCCAGCCGTTGCTGAGTTTCCTGGATAGTGAACAGATCCAGCAAGGTTTGAGTTGGATGTTGGTTAGCGCCATCACCGGCATTGATAATCGGAGTGTCGCTGGAAAATTCAGAAGCCAGACGTGGGGCACCTTCTTGCGGATGGCGTATCACGATGGCGTCAACATATTGGCTAATAACGGAAATAGTATCGGCTAGCGTTTCACCTTTCTTGCCCAGAGAGGTGTTGCTGCTGTCCGAGAAACCGACAACTGAAGCGCCAAGGCGGTGGATTGCTGTTTCAAAAGAGAGGCGAGTGCGGGTGGAAGCTTCGAAGAAACAACTAGCGATAACCTTGGGTTTCAGCAATTCAGGTTGTGGTCTGGCTTTCAGTGCGGCAGCAGTCTGCAACACCAATTCCAGATCTTCGCGGCTCAGATCATTTATTGAGATGATATGTTTGCGATATAACGGATTAGCCATTTTTCACTCTCCTCTAATGCTGACATCCGGGGTGGCGATCATGAATTGATTACCAGGCAAAAAAAAGCCCCTCAATGAGGGGCGTTAAATGATTGGTTTAGCAACGGGAAAACAATGATGATTGGCTGCCTTCCTTCAGGCAGTTGCACTTTGGCTTGACAAAAATAAGCGCTGTCTTTCATGATTTCTCCCGGCAAATTGTGGCGCATTATACTCGTGAAAAATCTTACAGCAAGCATTTGGCCGAAGAAAAATAATATTGGCAGGATCACATCTTTAAAGACATAATCCTGCGGATATCCCAACTAATTAGATTTTAAGATCATTTGCTAGAGTTGCTACCATTACTGCTTTAATGGTATGTAGGCGATTTTCTCCTTGATCAAACACAATGCTGTGTTCTGATTCAAAAACTTCATTAGTAACTTCCAGCCCTCCATACATATTAAATTCAGCAGCGAGTTGTTTGCCTAATGTTGTTTCTTCATTATGAAATGCTGGCAGACAGTGCAGGAATTTTACCTGTGGATTGCCTGTCATGTTCACCACATTCATATTCACTTGATAGGGTTTCAGTAGGTTAATTCGTTGTTGCCAAACTTCTTTTGGCTCGCCCATAGAAACCCAGACATCGGTATAAAGAAAATCGGCATTTTTAACCCCTTCGGCGATATTTTCCGTCAGAGTAATTTTACCTCCTGTTTTTTCAGCCAGTTTCTGACATTCAGTCACCAGAGCGGCATTGGGCCAGTACTTTTCAGGGGCAATCAACCGAACATCCATGCCCGTTAGTGCCGCGGCTTCTAGCATGGTGTTACCCATATTGTTACGGGCATCCCCTAAGTAGGCGAATTTGATTTCTGACAATGGTTTTTCTGGTTGATGTTCCTGAATAGTTAGCAGATCTGCCAGTAGCTGAGTTGGGTGAAATTCGTCTGTTAGCCCATTCCATACCGGAACACCTGCATATTTTGCCAGTGATTCAACGATTGTCTGGGCATAGCCGCGATATTGAATACCATCATACATACGGCCAAGTATATGGGCGGTATCTTTGATCGATTCTTTATGGCCAATTTGGTTGCCACTGGAACCGAGGTAGGTGATATTTGCTCCTTGATCGTAAGCTGCCACTTCAAATGAGCAGCGGGTACGGGTGGAATCTTTTTCAAAAATCAGCACAATATTTTTGCCTGTTAACAGGGCTTTTTCTGTACCAGATTTTTTAGTCGATTTTAATTCAGCAGCTAGCTTTAGCAAGGCATGAATTTCTGCTGAGGAAAAATCAAGTAGCCTTAGAAAATGACGCTGATGGAACGGATTCATTGTTTGGTGTCTCCGCATTTATTGTTTGCATTTAAATTCAATCTATATCTATAAAAATGCAATTTCAACTCCGTATTAGATTTCTTTGATGTAAACAGTGGTTAGCCCGCCTGTGGTGTGGGAGAATGAATATTGGGACGGCCAACTGCTTGAGGATATTAGGTATGGCAAATCAAAGAGACTTAGAAGAACAACGTGAAGAAACGCGCCTTATTATTGAAGAGTTACTGGAAGATGGTAGTGATCCAGATGCACTTTATGCCATTGAGCATCACTTTTCTGCTGAGGACTTTAATCTGTTGGAAAAGGCAGCGGTTGAAGCCTTTAAACTGGGTTATGAAGTGACTGATGCGGAAGAATTGGAAGTCGAAGATGGGACTATTCTGATGTGTTGTGATGTTATCAGTGAGTGTGGATTGAATGCAGAATTGATTGATGCCCAGGTTGAACAGTTGGTGAATCTGGCTGAAAAAATCGGCATTAATTATGACGGCTGGGGCACTTACTTCGAAGATCCTGATGAGCAAGATGAAGATGATTTGCCGGAGCAGGGTGAGAGTAGACTTCATTAGTATAATCAGTATGTTAAGAATCCTGTGTTAGCTCTGGTCGTGACTGATACATGTGATTCAAAACAAAATAGTCCTTATCTGCTTTGGCGAATAAGGACTATTGCATTTTAATAGACTATTTTATCAAACCATGTTCTCTGACTTTTGAGAGTATGGTTCCCTTCCTGATTTGGTTTGCCTCGGTGATTTCCCTTTTTAATTCTTGTCCTAGCTCATTAGAAACCAGATCATTATGTTTTTCTGCCAGCTCGCCTAATTCTTCTGCGGTGTGAACAATGCCGGTGACTTTCCATGCCAGTGACAGACCTTTTAAGGCTACCTTAGCTACCGGATGTGGCGCGATCGCGGCGGCTGTGTCCAGTGTGGCACCGACAGTCGCCCCCAGTGATGCTCCGGTAATTAGCGTATCTGTTGCGACCTCTTTTAAATCATCAGTTGCTCTTTGCAGCTCTTCCAGCTTTTCTGGGGTGACGGTAGCAGTGGCAGCACCTGCCTTAAATACCTTTTTTATACCCTCAAAAGTGAGGCTAAAATTGTTAATTGCATCGGTACCTGCGGCTTTCGTTAGCGCGGTTTTGTTGAGTTCACCGACATTGCCAGCCGCGGCAAATTCTCCGGCAGCCGCCACTAAACTTGCCCCTTCTTTTATTGCTTGAGCGCCAGGGATTTGTCCTTGTGCAAGGTGTTCTGCGGCTTCTTTACGTCCAGCTATGTTATGGGCCATTTGCTTAATGGGGTCATAACTTTCTTTTAAAGCACTCGCTTTTTGGGTGATTTTGCTGACTTGTTGATCACCATAGGATTCAGAGGCAGGAGAGGGCATCTGAGGCTTTTCAGCCTGTTGATTTCTGTGCTTGTAAAGTTCGTATGCCATACCGCCAACGCCTAATGCACCTGTTGCTACGGTTTTAAATATACGCCCATCTTCATCTATGCCAGTCATTGGATTATTTCTTACCATACGGTACAAATTTAGGCCATCCACTGTTCCAGCAGGGTCAGCGCTTAACCATCTACCAGCCCACGGTTGATAATAACGGTAGCCATAATAGTACAGTCCCGTTGCATCACGCTCTTTGCCTGAATAACGAATGGTTTTGTAACCGGCTTCAAGCTGATTTCTTGCTGCCCATACCGCAGTACCGCCATAGGGGTAATATTCTTCCCAACTGATAATTTCTCCGTCCATATCCAGTTCTAGTTCGCTGCTATGCGTAAGATTATCGTAGTTGTATCTGACTTGATCGTTATTTATGCCAGTGGGTTGGCCTTTTTCCCAGTGTAGCACGCGTACTTGTGCTCTCCCTGCTTGCCCGACAGTAATAACTTGCAGCTCTTCGGTGATATTGGCGCCGCTTTGTGTGGTGTGTAATTCTAATCCTGGCAGGTAAGTGACGCGTTGTTGTTGCGTGGCATTGGATGTTTGCTGTTCATTTATTTTCAGTAGCCGTATTCCGTCACTGTCATAGCGGTACCACTCACGCGCGGTGTTACCACTTTGGTTCACTTGTTGTAGTTCTCCTCGTGATGTCCAGTTTAGCGATTGTCCTGATAACAGACTGGTTTGATGACCACCTGCATCAAAGAATGTGTCAACGAGATTAGGATCGTTGGTTAGGGTACTAAGGACACCACGGTTATTACAGTTTGAGAGGGTGATATTTGTGGTGTAGTTATTGTTACTTACCGGCGCGCTATGCCGGATTTGTGTCAGGTTGCCGCTATCGTCGTAGGTGTAAGTGCGAGTGTAGTTAGTATAGGTATTGTCATCGGTAGGAAGAGGGGTAATTAAAGGGGGGAGCTGGCTTCCTTGCTGACCAATGTTAGCCATTTCACGGCCGGTTGCTTTGATGAGTTGGTACAGAGAATCATAGGCATACGCATTTTCTGGTACTATTTTCTGATTACGCCAGAACCGGGTTGCTTCTGCATCATTACGAATACTGATTACATTGCCAACCGGATCATATTCATAACGTAAATCCTGTAGTGGTTTTGTACTATCTTTCGTCCGGCGGGTTGTAATGTTAATTAACCGTTGGGTTTCTGGTTCATAGGTATATTCCGTAATAACGCCGTTACCGTGTTCTTCTTGTAATTTTTGTCCGGCTGCTGACCAGGTAATCGACTGCACAATAACTTTTTCGGATTGGCCTTTTAGTGTTAACCAGCTACCTTTCAATTGACCTGCTACATCATAGGCCAGCCGCTGTATATTTCCCTTGGCATCGATTTGGGTTAGCAGAGTACCAACGGCATCAGTTTGATTTTGAGTAGTGAATATGTTGTCGTTCAGTTTTGTACGCCAACTATTTTCGTCATCACTAAGCCAATTAGCTTCCAGATCGTCGGCTATTAATTGACGAGATTGCGATAAAACCGATCCTGTTAAGGACAGGCTTGCCAATTGTATCAACCCCGCCGTGTCATAATGGCGTATACATTGTCCGGCGAGATTCTGGTTTTTCTCTGCATTTGTATTACTTGCCCAAATAAGGCGCTCCGTGGTTTTCTCGTTCTTTTGTATTAACTCGGTGACAGCCAGCAAGCGGCCGGGCAAGGTATTACCTTCATAGTGATGGGTCTGACGAGCGCCGATTGCATTGATAGTCAGCATTGGGCGTCCTTCGATATCGTTCAAGGTAATCGTTCGGCCAGCATCGATACTTTCTTCACGCAGTGTATTTCCAGCAAGGTTAAAGACACGAGAGAAGTTTGAGTCACTCTGATTTTTATATCTACGTGGGTCCGTGCTTTTTACTTGAAATCCTTGAGTATTAAATTCATGACGAGTGAGCAATTCGCTGCTATTGGTTTCATCAGCCTGAGTACGCAGGTATTCCAGCGTACGTATATTCAACCCTCGATTATCTAGTACGCTGACAGATGGGGTATTTCGGTTAATTGCAGAATTGTAACGACTCATATTGCAGCTCCTTATGCTGTTTTAATCTGTTAGTCGGCTTAATAGTAACGACTTGAGACTTTACTACGGAATGAATAAAATCTTTAACAGAATAGTATGATAATTTTTGAGATTGACAGTATGAGAATTAATATTCCAATAGATAGGAATAGAATGCTAAAGGGGAAAGAAATTATTTCTATTAAATGATGTTTTTACACCGAAATAGATATTTTAATTATTTAATTGTGATTAAGAAAAAATTAATTAATAACTTTCTTGAATATATTTTTAAAGTAACAATTAACGAGAAAATATTAATTTAATAATGATTAAAATTTTTTGAATGTAAAAAGAGAAATAATTAATTGATAAATAGATAATCACCTCTTGCAAGAAGAGGTGGTTATTTTCTTATTTAGAAACATCGGTACCGAAATACTGAGTGGAAATGCGTAGATAAGTACCATCGGCTTTGATATCGGCTAGTGCCTTATCGATAGCGGCTTGTAGTTCCGGTTCACCTTTACGAATTAGCACACCGACTGGATCGCCATTGGGTTCGGTCGCGACAACTTTTACCGGGGCTTTGGGTTTGTGTTTCCTAAAATCGAGATAGGACAGATTATCGTTGATCGTGGCATCGGCTCTGCCTGTAGCAACCAAATCGATTGCCTGATTAAATCCTTCGGTAGGGACGATTTCCGCACCGAAATGTTTTGCTAACTGGGCGTAATTGCTGGTTAAGCTATGGCTTGAGGTTTTACCTTTCAGATCGCTGAACGTTTTTATATTGTCATTATTTTGCCGGGTGATAAGTACAGCTTTAGATATGATATACGGCGCGGAAAAGTCATATTTCTTTTTGCGTTCTGGCGTAATAGCGACCTGATTAAGTACCGCGTCATAGCGTTTGGCATCAAGCCCGGCAATAAGCCCATCCCACTTGCCTTCGGTAAATTGGGCTTTAACATTCAGACGTCGAGCGATTTCGCGGCCAATGTCAATATCAAATCCAGTTAAGGCTCCGGAAGCATCGTGATAAGTAAATGGTGGATAGGTTCCTTCGGTAGCGATTTTGAATACACCTGTTGATTTAATATTATCAAGGCCAGACTCTGCATGCGCAGAATATGCAATGCCGAATTGAATAGCACCCGCTAATAATGCGGTAAGCAACACTTTCATTTTATTTCTCCAAACTGTTAAGAAATTTATTTGATGGTAATGAACTGATTCTCAGATCAATTACGGCAAGGTTATTTTAACGGTGGGTTATATCTCCCAATCCGGTAAAGTATGGGTTAAAGTTGAAATAAATTCCACAGTACGTTGTTTAAGGGCACGAGTAAAAATCGTTTTCGACGTTCCCGATTCGACAATTTCCCCGGATTCTAAAAATATGACGTCGTGGGCAAGGTTTGCTGCCAGACGCAGATCATGAGTAGCCATTAACATTGTGGTTCCTTCTTTAGCCAACTGCTTTAATACGGCAACAACTTCCTGCGATAATTCTGGATCAAGTGCGGAAGTTGGTTCGTCGCATAATAACACTTTGGGTGAAGGTGCCAGTGCCCGGGCAATTGCTACACGCTGTTGCTGACCGCCGGATAGTGTGGTTGGAAAGACATCGGCCTTGTGTGACATGTCAACCTTTTCCAGTAGTTCAAGCGCTCGCTGTTTAGCCTGTTCACGTGACCATTTCTGAACCCAGATTAACCCTTCCATAATGTTTTCAATGACGGTGAGATGGGGGAAAAGCTGAAAGTTTTGAAACACCATGCCGGTTTGTTGGCGAATCCGTTGTATATCCTTGTGGGCAATCCGCCCTTTGCCGGTGAAGGCCATGCTTTCATTGCCGATCTGGAGCTTCCCGGCCTGGGGAATTTCTAATAAGTTGATGCAGCGTAATAGCGTGCTTTTGCCACTTCCGGACGGGCCAATCAGTGCGGTCAGGCTGCCTTCCTCAATGGTAAGATCGATTTTTTTCAGGACCTTTTGCCCGTTAAAACTTTTTTCAATGCCGGAGAGTTGGATCATCTTTTAATTCCTGTGTGTCACTCTTTTGCGAAAACTTCTTTTCCAGACGGGCTTGTAGTGATGACAACACTGAACTGATTATCAGATAAAGTATTGCCGCTTCAGTATAAAGAATGAGTGGTTGATAGGTCACCGCAGCAATACGTTGTGCGGCAAGGAAAAGTTCCGGTACGGTGATGACTGAGGCCAGTGAAGTATCTTTCACCAGTGAAATAAACGTGTTTGAGAGTGGTGGAATAGCGATTCTTGCAGCCTGAGGCAGAATGATCCGACGCAGTGATTGTGTCCAGCTCATACTGATAGAATAAGCCGCTTCCCACTGCCCTTTTGGTACAGACAATAAAGTGGCGCGAATTATCTCAGAGGTATAGGCGCCAATATTTAAAGTGAAACCAATCACTGCCGAGGTAAATGCGCCTAACGTAATGCCGACGCTAGGTAAGGCATAAAAAATAAGAAACAGTTGTACCAGCAACGGTGTGCCACGGATCAGCCAGACGTAGAATTTGGCGATAGCAATAAGCGGTTTTGGCCCGTAAAGCCGGATAAGTGCTACGATAAAGCCCAGTATAATACCGAGAGTAAAGGTAATCAGCGTTAGTGGAATAGTGAAAGTAAAGCCCGCATAAAGCATAGGCCAAAAAGAATCAAGTACTAGATTAAACCAAGAGGGCTCCATATATTTTCCCTATCGTGTGTAATGTAACAATATATTTATATGTGATTTTTTTGAATATCATATGGCAAGCTGTCAATTTATATATATAAAATAAAGTTATATCATATTGTCATTTTAGATATATAAAAGAATTTATATAAATTAATATAGTTGATATTTGGTCAAATATTCTATGATTATTCGATTCAACAGGATTAATGATAAAGTTCCCAGGTCAGAATTTGTCTTTAACTTCCAGGGAACTGTATATCTGAATTAAGGAAATATTTCACTTATTCGGAAGGATTATCGCCAAAATAGTAAGCCCAGATACGCTGATAGGTACCATCGGCTTTGATGTCAGTTATTGCTTGATCAATAGCAACTTTTAGTTCTGATTCCCCCTGACGAAGTAAAACGGCTGTCTGCCCTGCATTGGGGCTCGTTGCAACAATTTTTACCGGTGCGTTTGGTTTGTGTTTCTTATAGTCCAGATAAGATAGGTTATCATTAATAGTGGCATCGGCTCTGCCGGTACTAACCAGTTCGATTTCCTGACTAAATCCATTCGTGCCAATAATTTCTGCACCGTTATCTCTTGCTATTTGGGCAAAGTTGTTGGTCAGGGTATGTGCTGAGGTTTTGCCTTGTAAATCACTGAATGTTCTTATGTTGTTGTTATCTTTATTAATGATAAGTACCGCTTGCGATGTGATATAGGGGATGGAGAAGTCATATTTTTTCTTGCGTTCAGGTGTAATCGAAATTTGATTAATTACTGCATCAGAACGTCCAGCATTCAGTCCGGCAATAAGTCCGTCCCATTTTCCTTCAATAAATGTTGGTTTGACATTCAATCGGTGTGCAATTTCACGGCCAATGTCGACGTCGAAACCGGTTAAAGTACCTGAGGCGTCGTGATAAGTAAATGGTGGATAAGCTCCTTCAGTAGCTATTCTGAATGTGCCGGTGGATTTAATCTTATCAAGGGTTGATTCTGCATTAGCTGAATGTACGAGACCGAGTTGGATAGTACTTGCCAATAATAGGGTAAGAATTGTTTTCATTTTGTTTCTCCGAGTTGTTATAAATTAGTGAATTAATACGTTGGAAATGAGTGATCCTATGGACTTTATGTGTGCTTTGGCTTCTGTTTGCTCTCTGTATTGACTATTTATTGCTACCTTAATAATCCCTACTGAAATAAATTATTTGGAACAATAAATAATTGAATGTTGAGTTAAACTATATTTTAATTATTGTTCACCTTTTTACTTGTAATAATATATTTATATGATTTTATTCTCTATATAATATGCGAAATCTAATGGTTTATATATAAAATAAAATTATATTATATTGTCATTTAAGATATATAAATATGGAAATGAATGAAATAGACGATTATTTATGTTAATAGAATCGATATTGTTATTTTCAATATTTTTGATGATGTTTATATATAATCGGTTGAATTTACACTTTATTATTAATTTTATCGTTTACTATTTAAATTAAAAAGCCACTGACAATAAATTGTAGTGGCTTTGGTAGAAATTTATTTTTTGAGAATATTACAATGCGGCAATCGTTTCCTTCTGAGCCAGCAGCTTCTCTTTTGATGTATTGCAGCTTGCCAGACGTTCGCGCTCTTTGGCTACAACAGCTTCGGGTGCACGGCTGACGAAGCCTTCATTTGATAGCTTGCCTTCAATGCTACCAATCTCTTTATCCAACTTCTCAATCTCTTTATTCAAACGGCTTAGTTCAGCCTCTTTATCCACTAAGCCAGCCATTGGGATTAATACTTCTGCGCCATTAATCAGTTTAGTGACAGAAATTGGCGCTTCTTCACCCGCAGACAGAAGCGTAACAGAAGATAAGCGGCCCATTGCCTGAATAAAATTCAGGTTTTCCGCTACACGACGTTGTGCATCAGCATCGGCATTACGCAGCAGAACTTCCAGCGGTTTACCTGGTGCGATGTTCATTTCAGCACGAATATTACGTACCGCAATAATCGCTTCTTTAATCCATTCCAGATCGTTCAGCGCTAGCTCATCAGTTTTCGCTAGATCAAATGCAGGGAACGGTTGCAGCATAATGGTATCTGCCTCAATTCCTTTAACCACTTTCACCCGTTGCCAGATGGTTTCGGTGATAAATGGAATAATTGGGTGAGCCAGGCGCAATAATCCTTCCAGAACTTCGATCAGAGTATGACGGGCGCCACGAACTTCTGCCTCTGAACCTTTGTTAATTGCCGGTTTAGAGAGCTCTAGATACCAGTCACAGAACTGGTTCCAGGTGAATTCATAAAGAATATTGGCAGCCATATCGAAACGATAGGTATCCAGTGCTTCACGGTAAGCTTTTACTGTTTGGTTAAATTCAGCCAGAATCCAACGATCAGCCAACGATAGCACCATTTCTCCGCCATGTTGGCCGCAATCCTGACCTTCTGTATTCATGAGAACAAAACGGCTGGCATTCCACAATTTGTTACAGAAATTACGGTAACCTTGTAGACGTTTCATATCCCAGTTGATATCACGACCTGTTGAGGCCAGCGCTGCTAACGTAAAGCGCAGGGCATCGGTACCATGCGCTTCAATACCTGCCGGGAATTGTTTCTCAGTACGTTTGCAGATTTTTTCAGCCAACTGGGGCTGCATCATATTGCCAGTACGTTTTTCTAGCAGATCTTCCAGAGAAATACCGTCAACCATGTCCAATGGGTCAATGACATTCCCTTTGGATTTGGACATCTTCTGACCTTCTTCATCCCGGATAAGACCGGTCATGTAAACAGTCTTAAATGGAACCTGAGGTTTGCCATTTTCATCTTTGATGAAATGCATGGTCATCATGATCATACGGGCAATCCAGAAAAAGATAATATCAAAACCACTCACCAACACATCGGTTGGGTGGAAAGTTTTCAACGCCTCAGTTTGTTCAGGCCAGCCAAGGGTAGAGAAAGTCCATAAACCGGAAGAGAACCAGGTATCCAGTACATCTTCATCTTGGTTTAAAGAGATATCTGTGCCCAGATTATTTTCACGACGTACTTCTTCTTCACTGCGACCAACATAGACATTACCGTTGGCGTCATACCATGCCGGGATGCGGTGGCCCCACCATAATTGACGAGAGATACACCAATCCTGAATATCGCGCATCCAAGAGTAATACATATTTTCATACTGCTTAGGTACAAACTGGATATCGCCATTTTCAACGGCTTCGATAGCCACTTTTGCCAGAGGCGCAGTACGGACATACCATTGATCAGTCAGCATGGGTTCAATAACCACACCGCCGCGATCGCCATAAGGAACGGTCAGAGCATGAGCTTTAATTTCAACCAGCAGGCCCAGTCTTTCGAACTCAGCCACGATAACTTTACGGGCGGCAAAACGCTCTATGCCTTGATATTCGGCTGGAATATCAGAACTGTAACTATCAGAAATTTCGCCATGAGTATCGAAAACTTCTGCTTCATGACGGATGTTGCCATCAAATGTCATGATATTGATCATCGGCAGGGTATGACGTTTACCGACTTCATAGTCATTGAAGTCATGGGCTGGTGTAATTTTTACGCAACCGGTACCTTTTTCCATATCCGCATGTTCATCACCAATAATAGGAATGCGGCGGTTAACTAATGGCAGAATAATTTCTTTGCCGATTAAATCCTTATAACGCGGATCTTCCGGGTTAACGGCTACGCCGGTATCGCCTAGCATGGTTTCAGGCCGGGTAGTTGCAACAATCAGGTAATCTTTCCCTTCTGCGGTCGTGACACCATCGGCCAATGGATAACGCAGATGCCACATGGAACCTTTAACTTCACGGTTCTCAACTTCCAGATCAGAAATTGCAGTGTGCAATTTCGGGTCCCAGTTAACCAGACGTTTACCCCGATAAATGAGATTTTCTTTATATAAACGGACAAAGGCTTCTTTTACGGCGTTGGATAGACCTTCATCCATAGTGAAACGCTCGCGCTCCCAATCAACGGAGTTACCCAGACGACGCATCTGATTGGTAATCGTGCCGCCGGATTCTGCTTTCCACTGCCAGATCTTATCGATAAACGCATCACGGCCATAATCGTGACGGGTTTTGCCTTCTTCTGCTGCGATCTTGCGCTCAACTACCATTTGAGTAGCAATACCTGCGTGGTCAGTACCGGACTGCCACAAAGTATTTTTACCCTGCATTCGCTGATAACGGGTCATGGTATCCATAATGGTTTGCTGAAACGCATGGCCCATATGCAGGCTGCCGGTCACGTTTGGTGGCGGGATAACAATACAGAAACTCTCACGGCTGGTATCGCCGTTAGGTTTGAAGTAACCACTTTTCTCCCAATGGTTATAAAGAGGTTGCTCAATTTCTTTAGGATTGTACGTTTTATCGAGAGATGGCTCGGCTTGCGTTTGAGTTGCGGGTGTTTTTTCCATTTTATCTTGATACTTAGTATGTTGGCGGCGTTGCCATGGTCAAATTAAAGCCGACGCTGCGATATGATTTATATCGTTCACGCGCCAACTGTTTCAAATTTTCATCTATAGGAACGAAGTCTATCACTTCATGGAAAGCGGTGGCAAAGTCTGCAAATTGCGGCAACAGATTTATTAGGATATCACGGGGGGCATTTCCCCGTTTTTGTGGCCAACATAACTCAACTGGCGCGCCATATCTTGGCCCTTCACCAGCAAGATTATGTGGCACGAACTGATGAGGCTCCCGTTGCCATAAGGCTTCATCTAATTTTTCTGCCTGTTGCTGATTTTCACAGGCAATTAGCACCCGTTTTCCTGCTCGCCATTGGTCAGCGGCAAATTGACACGCTAGCCATTCGTGAGCCTGCAAATCTGCCTGAGGTGATGGCTGTTCCAGTAAATAAAACGTGGCACTTTTCATAATGTCTCTGTTACGAAAAAAGGGCATTGTAAATGCCCTTTAATAAGCGGGGGAGATCAAATCAATCGTCGTTATTGATACCGGCATTGCCTGCACGATTTAACAGGAATTGCGACAGTAATGCAACCGGGCGGCCTGTGGCGCCTTTTGCTTTACCTGAACGCCATGCAGTACCGGCGATATCCAGATGTGCCCAGTGATATTTTGTGGCGAAGCGAGATAGGAAGCAGGCTGCGGTAATCGCGCCACCTCCACTGCCACCGGTATTTGCCAGATCAGCGAAATTAGAATCGATTTGCTCAAAAAACTCATCGGTCATTGGCAGACGCCATGCGCGATCACCTGATTGTTCAGAAGCATTGAGTAGCTCATGAGCCAGGGGATTATGGTTGGATAGCAATCCACTGTAATGATTACCAAGAGCCGTGATGCAAGCACCAGTCAGCGTGGCGATATCAATGACCAGTTCCGGATCAAAACGTTCAACGTAAGTTAATGTATCGCACAGAACCAGACGGCCTTCGGCATCCGTATTGAGTACTTCGACAGTTTGACCAGATAGGGTGGTTAAAATATCTCCAGGTCGGTAAGCGCGACCTCCTGGCATATTCTCACAGCCTGCCATGACACCGATGACATTGAGCGGTAGTTGTAACTCAGAAACTACACGCATCACGCCATAAACTGTTGCAGCCCCACACATATCGTATTTCATCTCATCCATGCTACCCGCAGGTTTGATTGAAATACCTCCGGAGTCAAAAGTCAGCCCCTTGCCAACCAGGATGATGGGTTTGGCATTTTTATCAGGACTGCCTTTATATTCCATGACTGACATCAGAGATTCATTCTGAGAACCCTGACCAACCGCCAGATACGCATTCATGCCTAGCTCTTTCATCTGCTCTTCACCAATCACTTTTGTTGTAATATGGCTATTAGCAGCATCTGCGAGCTGGCGTGCCTGAGAAGCTAGATAAGCTGCATTACAGATATTGGGTGGCATATTACCAAGATCTTTGGCCGCTTTAATACCGGCAGCAATAGCAAGGCCGTGCTGGATTGCACGTTCACCGCTGGTTAGCTCCCGACGGGTTGGAACATTGAAAACCATTTTACGCAGTGGGCGACGCAACTCATTTTTATTACTTTTGAGTTGGTTGAAAACATAGAGCGATTCTTTTGCTGTTTCTACCGCTTGGCGCACTTTCCAATAATTATTGCGGCCTTTAACATGCAATTCTGTTAAGAAGCAAACAGCTTCCATTGAACCCGTTTCATTGAGGGTATTGATAGTTTTCTGAATAATCTGTTTATACTGGCGTTCATCCAATTCGCGCTCTTTACCACAGCCGATAAGCAGAATACGTTCAGATAACACATTGGGAACATGATGCAGCAGCAGTGATTGACCAACTTTGCCTTCTAGCTCACCACGGCGTAGCAATGCACTGATGTAACCGTCACTTATTTTATCAAGTTGTTCAGCGATAGAGGAAAGACGGCGAGGTTCGAAAACGCCGACAATGATACATGCACTACGTTGTTTTTCCGGGCTACCGCTTTTTACACTAAACTCCATGCGTTCTCCTGAATCTTAAAGACAAAGACGGATGCTATCGCTAAAATATAGCGTTCCGCATTAATCTACCCCATAGAAAATTAACTATTTATGTTAAGCTAAACGCACTGGTTGTTATTATTTAGCTAACTATATAAGTATGTTCTGACTGGGAACCTGAATATGGAATGCTTCGATATCATTTTAGCAGTGAGGAAGCCAAACTGATGCACATAATAAATGGTATATATACAATGAAGTTAGCGATTTTCCTGCAAAAAGACAAGTTTTCACAGGCGTAATAAGCGTGATCATCATTAGATATCTGGTACGGGAAACCCTGAAAAGCCAAGTTGCGATACTCTTTATCCTTTTACTGATCTTTTTCTGTCAGAGATTAGTCGAAATTTTGGGTGCCGCAGTGGAAGGAAACGTCCCGGCAAATTTAGTTTTATCCTTGTTAGGATTAGGTGTGCCTGAAATGGCGCAGTTGATTTTGCCCCTGAGTCTGTTTCTTGGGGTATTGATGACTTTCAGTAAACTCTATACTGAAAGTGAAATTACTGTTATGCATGCGTGTGGTTTGGGCAAGCGTGTGCTGGTGGTTTCGGCGCTTATTCTGGCGTTGTTAACTTCCGCGTTAGCGGCAGTGAATGTCATTTGGGTCATGCCGTGGTCCTCGAAATATCAAGAGCAGGTGGTAGCTGATGCTAAAGCTAACCCACGCTTGGCAGCGATCATGGAAGGGAGGTTCAAGCCTTCCGAGGATGGTAATCTGGTGCTCTATATTGGCAATGTGCACGGCAATAAATTTGAAAACGTATTCCTTGCCCAACTTCGCCCTGTTGATAACCAGCGTCCTTCCGTTGTGATCTCTGATAGCGGTCATATGGTGGAGCGACCTGATGGCAAACAGGTGGTCGTCCTTAATCATGGTACTCGTTATGAAGGCACTGCAATGCTGCGTGATTTTAGGATCACTGAGTTCCGTGATTATCAAGCGATTGTCGGGCATCAGACTTCAATCGTAGATAATAGTAAAGTTGAACAGAAGTCTATTATCCAGTTATGGCAGGATAATGATAAGGATTCCCGCGCTGAGTTCCATTGGCGTCTGACTCTGGTGCTCTCGGTGCTGATTATGGCTATGATGGTTGTACCGTTAAGTGTGGTGAACCCACGTCAAGGGCGAGTGTTAAGCATGTTGCCTGCAATGTTGCTTTATCTGATTTTCTTCTTATTGCAAAGCTCTCTGCGTTCTAACGGTAGTAAAGGCAAATTGGACCCGATGATTTGGATGTGGCTGACTAATGGGACTTATCTGATATTGGCGCTGGTTCTCAATATTTGGGATACGTTGCCGGTGCGTAGGCTCCGGGCTCGTTTCAACGGCAGAGGAGTAGCCTGATGTTTGGTGTATTGGATCGTTATATCGGGCGGACTATTCTACAGACTATTCTGATGACGCTGTTTATGCTGGTATCACTCTCTGGCATTATTAAGTTTGTTGAGCAGTTAAGAAAAGTGGGACAGGGGGAATATACCACTATTTCCTCTGGTCTCTATGTTTTGCTAAGTGTGCCGAAAGATATTCAGATATTCTTCCCGATGGCAGCTTTACTTGGCGCCTTGCTGGGGCTTGGTACGCTGGCGAACCGTAGTGAGTTGGTGGTTATGCAGGCTTCTGGATTTACCCGTATGCAGATTGCTGGCTCAGTGATGAAAACGGCTATTCCGTTGGTAATCCTGACTATGGTTATCGGAGAGTGGGTCGCGCCACAAGGTGAACAGATGGCGCGTAATTACCGGGCTCAGAAGATGCTTGGTGGTTCTCTGGTTTCAACAAATAAAGGTATGTGGACGATAGATGGGGACGATTTTATCTACATCCAGCGGATTGTGAGTGATACAGAGATTAAAGGCGTCAATATCTATCATTTTAGTGATGAAAAAAAACTACTCTCTGTAAAGTATGCAGCCAGTGCGGTTTATGATAATGATAACGACCTGTGGAAGCTTTCTCAGGTGGAAGAATCTGATCTGACAGACAGCAAAAAAATCACTGGATCACAACATATTTCTGCTGACTGGAAAATTCTCCTGACGCCAGAACAGTTGAATGTGGTAGCACTTGAGCCAGAAGCGCTTTCTATCAGTGGCTTATATCAGTACATCAAGTACCTTAAGCAGAGTGAACAGGAATCAGGCCGTTATCAACTGAATATGTGGAAAAAAATATTTGCGCCGCTTTCAGTTGCAGTGATGATGTTGATGGCACTCTCTTTTATCTTCGGACCACTGCGCAGTGTGCCGATGGGAGTGAGGATAGTAACAGGGATCAGTTTCGGCTTCCTATTTTATGTACTTAATGAGATCTTTGGCCCACTGAGTTTGGTGTACAGCGTGCCAGCGGTTTTGGCGGCACTGTTACCAAGCCTATTGTTCCTTACTGTGAGTATTTATTTACTCCTTAAGAGAAGACAGTAGCTTCTAGAAATAGTGGTACCAGTATGGAGCCAGATATTAGAGGCAACATAGGGATAGGGTTTTTGGCTAAGAAACCCTATCTTGGATATCTCGATTTTAGGACGTAAAAGGTTCAAGCTTGATGGTGATTTTTCGACAATGCAGTTACTAGTTGATTAACCCCCGTTGTTACGCTACTGAACTGGCTGTGTTGTTTACGAGTGATCACAACAAACACCCCGATATTTTGTTCGGGGATCATTGCCATATACGTATTGAATCCTCCGCCACCGCCGGTTTTCTGATAAATACCCGGCACATCACCATGAGCGTTCATGTAAACCCAACCAAGGCCAACGCCATCTGCCTGACCGGCAACATCCATCCCTTTAATTGAAGCCAGATTGGAACGTTTAAAATAAATCCCTTGTTCGCGACTGGCCGTTTGTTTACGTAATTGACTGTCTGAGGATAAAAATTGCTGCATCCAGCGCTGCATATCTTTTGGCGTTGAATAGATTCCACCACTGCCTGCCGCAGCAACAGTATTAAGACACGGACTCGGTTTATAACTTTCCATCAAACGAGCACACTGAGAACGGTTTGGTGTCAGTGTAGTGTCTTTCATGTAATAAGGGCCGGTGATTTTATCGTATAACAAACGGGTATATGGCTTACCTGTAGCCTTAGAGAGCGCATCTGCCAATAAATCGTAAGCCAGATTGGAATAAGATGCTGTTGTGCCTGGTGCGGAGTCTAATTGAGCTGTTTTTAACCAGACCCAGCGATTGGCTTGTGCAGGCCAGACAAAAACAGGGCGCCCCCATTTACCGCCCGGCTGCTCACGAGGTAAGCCACTGGTATGGCTTGCCAGATGGAACAACCGGATAGGTTGAAGAGGGCTGTATTGGGGCACTTTCACGCCATAATAGCTATAATCCTGCAATGGATCGGTGGAGCGCAGAACCTCATCCTCTTCGAGCTTGATCATAATCTCACTGGTCATCAGCTTGGTTAGCGAGGCAATACGGATGAGTGAATCGGGCTTCGGACGGATACCACTTCCCGGACGTGTTTCACCGAAACTGCGGTAAACCGTCTGATTATTATCAATCACCACCATCGCCATGCCTTGCGCATTACTGCCGTCAAAAATATCCTGTGCATATTGATCAACCAACTGTGAAGCTAGCTTTTTAGTTCTCGCATTGCCTTCGAACACTTCCCATTTCAATGGTTGTTTCTTTGGTTGCAAAAACTTTACCGAAAATGTTTTATTTGAAGAAGAGCAGGCTGTAAGAGCCAACACTATGGCAGAAATAGAGAAGATCTTAAAAAACTGTTTATTCATTTTGAATTGACCAATCAGGCATATTTCCAGTGAATTCACAAACAGGATAAAGATAGCAAAAGCTGTTATTTATTCTTCTTAAACAGCATCATTAACGCGCCAATGACAATGCCCAAAAAGATCCCGGCGCCAATCCAGCTAATAATCGTCATAACCATTTACCTCATAGCGAATTATCATGTTGAGATTATATAAGGTGATTATAGGTTGTCTATCGACGTCAGGTAGAAAAGATATTGCTGGGTGTATTTATTTAAGGCTTTTATGTTCAGTAATTGAACGCACATTTGTGCTGAGAGATGGGTTTGATCTTTTTTTCGACATTTAAACCAAAGTTAGAAGGATAACAGTTGCTAACAGATCGCTGACAGGTATAATGGCCCTCGTTTTCCGCATACTACTTCAGTGCCGAAGTGGCGAAATCGGTAGACGCAGTTGATTCAAAATCAACCGCCTTCGGGTGTGCCGGTTCGAGTCCGGCCTTCGGCACCAACGGAACATCAATGGACGTTAACTGGCGTCTTTTTTTGTGCCTGAAATCCGCGTCACACAAGGCTTTCCGCGATTTTCCTTTCAACAGAAGTCAATCTGAGTCAATCCACATCAAGTCGCTTGTGAGTATAGAACCGAGTATATATGTTGGTTCGATAATGGTTATATACTCACAGCGGTACATGGAAGGAGAACCGTTATGGCTCTGACAGATATCAAAGTGCGTTCTGCAAAACCTCAGGAAAAGGAGTACACCCTTGTTGATGGGGATGGCATGTTTTGCTTATTCACCCTAATGGCTCAAAATATTGGTGGTTTCGTTTTCGCTTTGGAGGTAAGCAGCACCTGATGGCGTTTGGTGTTTATCCTGAAACATCATTAGCTGACGCTAGACAAAAGAGGGAAGAGGCCAGAAAGCTGGTTGCTGCCGGTATCGATCCTCGTGAGCATAAACGTGCTGTGAAAGAAGAACAGGTGAAAGAGGCCATTACATTTGAATCGGTTGCCAGAGAGTGGCATACCGCTAATAAGAAATGGTCGGAAGATCATAGTCGGCGAGTGCTTAAGAGTCTGGAGGACAATCTGTTTCCGGCTATTGGCAAGCGTAGTATCGAAGAACTTAAAACTCGCGATCTGCTTGCACCAATCAAAGTTGTAGAGGCGACAGGTCGCTTTGAAGTCGCTTCTCGTCTTCAGCAACGAACAACAGCTATCATGCGCTATGCAGTGCAAAGTGGCTTAATCGATTACAACCCTGCCCAAGAAATGGCTGGAGCTGTCGCTTCAAGTAATCGTGTCCATCGTCCGGCACTTGAGCTAAATCGCTTACCAGAACTACTCCACCGGATTGATGGTTATACGGGACGCCCTTTGCCCCGTCTGGCTGTTGAGCTCACGTTGTTAATCTTCATTCGTTCCAGTGAATTGCGCTTCGCTCGCTGGTCTGATATCGATTTTGAAACAGCAATGTGGACGATACCGGCAGAACGAGAAGCTATCGAAGGGATAAGGCACTTACAACGTGGTTCAAAAATGCGCAAGCCTCATTTGGTGCCATTGTCTCGTCAAGTGTTAGCAATTCTTAAAGAGGTTCATAAGCTCAGTGGGGATCGTGATTTTGTTTTCATAGGGGGTCATGACCCTCGCAAACCGATGAGTGAAAACACTGTGAACAAGGCGCTTCGTGTTATGGGCTATGACACGAAGGTGGAGGTTTGTGGGCATGGTTTCAGAACGATGGCGTGTAGCTCGCTGATTGAATCGGGGTTGTGGTCGAGAAATGCGGTAAAAAGACAAATGAGCCATATGGAACGTAACTCAGTGCGAGCGGCTTACATTCACAAGGCTGAGCGTCTGGATGAACGTCGGTTGATGTTACAGTGGTGGGCGGATTATCTGGATGTGAATCGGGAGAAGTCAATAAGTCCGTTTGATTTTGAAAAGAGGAATAGATGAGGTGATTCAGGGCACGAGAGTGTTTAGATAACTAGGTCAAATTTAGGACCTTCGTAGTCTACAGCCATGCACAGTATCAGGAAGGGAGAAGGAGCGGTGGTATGGGGATTTTGTCGAGCTATGCTAACTAAGACCCTTTAAATCTGTGAACAGGGAAAGAGGATATCTAACATCTTTCCCTTTTGTAAGATATCTATGGCTCTTGATTGTATATAAAAACAGTAAATTAAACAGTGCATTAGATCACTAAAAACGTTGACGTAATTTTATTTTTTCCAGTTTTCGTGATACATATCGCGTTAAATGGTTTCATTTGCATTCAGCCAGGACAGCTGGGTAACAATTGAAATTTTTAGCTATTGTAGGAGAGTGGGGTGGCTAAAAATAAAGCGGCAAATGCTGGAGTTGATGCGTTAACTGGTTTCAAGTTTCAAAGAAACTGTGCGCTATATCTTCTATTAGACAATTTTAGTTCTTTTATAAATAAGAATTTTTTTATTTGTATTGAGCATCACGATGATTTTCTCTTCTGCTTTAAAACTGACTGCTTAAGTTATATTAATGAGATTCATGCCTACCAAGCCAAAAAACTCAGCGGGAAAATATGGACTATAGATACTAGATTCTCAGAGGTGGTATCGAAAATACTATTGGTTGGAGATAATCTAAGAAATGATTCTTTCGAAAAAAGTGAAGATTATAAGCATCAGTTAACGTTTATCTCAAATACAGAAATAGAATTAAAATACTCACCAACAAAGAAGCTAAAGAGTGAAGGTGCTGTTGAACAGATATTAAAGATAAATGAGCAGAACTTTGTCTGCTTATATGATAAATTGCATCAAAACATTAAAAATAAAATTGAAGAGAAAATTACTGAAATTTGTAATGAAGAGTCTTCTGTTTTCCATCGACAAGAACTAGATAATCTAATTATTCAGTGGGTAGATTTTCCTAGAACAGCGGCTAAACAAAAAGAATCCCTTATAGGACTAATGTCTAAGAGATTTCCTCATATAGCTGATGCGAAAGCAGCTATTGATGTAATACTTAATCTATTTAGGGATGTGGAGACAGTATACAACCAAGGGCAGGAGATATGCTTGCTTGACCCTACAAAAAGGGTTGAAGGTGAGGAGGTTAAGAAGGTTATGGAAATAATTGACTCACAACAAAAGGCATTCGATCACTGGCGAGCCGCTGCTCAGCAATTCTCAATACAATTTAGAATACCAATAAATATACAGAAAAATCATGAAAGTTATATAATAAACTCTTTTGAATTGCTCAAAGATATGAGTAATTATGATTATCAAGTTATTAAAAACTTCATTAGAAATAACGATTACACAACTCAGCACTATACTCTTCAAGACATGTTAACTGCATATGTTCATGGTATTAGAAAATGTCACTCTCTAAGTCTAAATAGCATTGATACTTTTTTTGCAGTTCTTTGTTCTTATATTGAGTGCTATGATTAAGGAATATCATGAAGACAATTATCAGATTTGATAGACTGTTTGTTGTTTCTGAAACTCACGGTATGTATTTTGACCAGAAATTTTCACATGCAATAAATATAATTAGCGGATGCAATACTTCTGGTAAAAGTACTTTAATGCAAAGTATTTTATTTACTTTTGGTATAAATGATGTGAAAGATGGGTTAAATGAAATTCTTAGGTACAACCCTATTTTTAGATTGGATTTCTGTATTAATAAAGGGGGGATAGAAGAGAAATATACAATAGTAAGAAGTTCAGGCAGTGTGTATTTAAAAAAGATGGCGCAAGATGTTGTTGGTTTTCATGGGGTTGATGCTGACTCTCGAGTTGAACATATAAAACTTAAAGAGAAGCTTTCTCAATTATTTGACTTTGATATGTTTTTAGAGCAGAAAGGTGAGTTGAAAAAAGCTTCAATAGAATGCATGTTCCTTCCTTATTATATTTCTCAGTCTGTTGGTTGGGTTTACTTAAGGGAGTCCTTTTCTAATCTTGGTTTTTATAAAGATTTTAAAGACACATATCTAGATTATTATTTGGGTATTGAAAATAAATTTGATCGAGAATATTATTATCAACTAAAAAATGAAAGGGCACAACTTCAGTCTCAAATTTCTTCGTTAAATAAGTATAGTAATGAACCTCGCTTAATAGTATCGAAATTATTGGATGAGGAATTTGGTGATGAAGCTCAAAAATATATCGATGGTTACATCCATTCAGTAGAATTGTTAGATGAAGAACGCGATATTTATACAAACTTATGCAATAAGTTATCATTGACTAAAAATCATATCAAGATATTGAGAAGAACCAAGAGAAATATAAATACTCAAAGCTTTAATAATATCGATCGTTGTCCTGCCTGTACGCAAATACTCCCATATTCCTTGGAGGGGTTGTACAGTTTTTATCAAAATATTAATGATACAGATAAGCTTTTAGAGCAAATCAATATTAAAATGCAAAAAATTCAGTCCGACATAAATGGTTCGTTGGCGAAAATTAAAAATCTAGAAATTGATATATCCTCTAAGTATTCATATTTCCTTGAGAAAAAAGCACAAAACATTTCTGTTGATACATGGATCGACAATAAAGCAAACGTACGACTTTTAAGTAATATACATGGAGAGATAGAGGAGTATATGTCAAGGGTTGACGAGCTTAAATTATTAATTGATGACATGGGAGAGGAGCAGTCTCTTTTCTCTGCCCGATTGAGCAAGGAAAAAGATTTTAAGAGTATATTTCAAAAATATCTTAATCAGATGCAGTTGTTCAACGTAAAAGAACCTAGATACATAGAACTTTATAAAATTAATTCTTTCCCTTTCCAGGGCGTTGAGTTGCACAAAACTGTAATGTCATATCATTTTGCATTAAATGCTCTAATAGAAAAGACCGCTAAAATACACAGACTTCCATTTATGCTTGATGCAATCCTTAAGGAAGATATCGATGATAGAAATTTCGCCCTTATCCTGTCTTTTGTAGGAAAAAATCTTCCCTCAGATACTCAATCATTCGTATCTATCTCAGAGTATACTGATGATAAATTGGTAAAAGATGGTAAGGAAGTGAACGTTGTCAGAAGAACTAAGGCTCAGGATATTAAGGACCGATATTTCCCTAGTAATACGAAGCTATTTTTTATTGGTGATGGAAAACATGAGAGAACGTTTTTATCTAAGCCTTTGGATTTAAACCTTGATATCTACGTTGATACTTGTCTACTTATCGAATAATTTATTCAAATTAAAAGCCAGCGAGTAAATTTACTCGTTGGCTCAGATTATTGACAAAGTGCTGGTTTTTTTATCCGGCACTTTGTTTTAATTAACCCGAATATATGGACACCTACTTGAATTAAGTCGGTGTCCATATATTCGGGTTAGCTTAGATAACCCTAATCACCTTCAGATTCATGTTACGAATAATGCAATTTGTGAGGCAGTGTTGCTTGACGGTATAAGGACTGTTTACTCATTTCGTTACTCGTTTTTTGATAATTCCACTTTGGAGTTATTGTAAATGATGATATGCCTCCATTGGCAACTCTCTGGCTACATCACGAAACCAAGGCAAATCATGCCATACTGCTGGATCGCCAATTATGAAAATGTGTTTTTTTGCTCGAGTGAGCGCAACGTTTAACAGATTAGGCTTGCTGGCAGCCCATTTTGCGCCACTATCATTATTTTCGTCGCAGCCCAAAACAAAAATGACAATATCGTTTTCTTTGCCCTGAAAAGTATGCACTGTACCGGTACAGTTTTTTTGCCATACATTAAGCTCTTTTCGGGTTATCAATGGCATAGATTGCCGCCAGATAGCCAAATCGCGTTTTTCCAGTAACTCACAAAGTGCGGATTTAACCGCCTTGAACGGTGTAATAACGTAAATCGAATGGAGCGAGACATTAGCAGCAAGCAGTTGGTCTAATAGCCTGAGCAAATCTTTACCGTGGCTGTCACGATATTGTTTTTCACCTGTCCCCCCAACCGATGCCAGCCAATGATTTTCCAGAATGCTGTTCACAGGTTGGCAGCGAATCTTGTCCGCATCAAGCCCATGAATCATGCGGCCATTGTAGGTCATCCTATTAGCTAAACTAAACATCGGTTCAATACAACGACGGTGTACCCACAATGGAATACCTAGCCAGATCAGGTCGTTCATTACTTCTAATTCACATCCCCAATGATTGACGCGATCAGCAACCTGCTGCACTGAAAGTAATCCTGGATTCCAGTCTTTGGCCTTTTCATTCAGAGCATCCAGGCAAAGACGTTCAACCAACGGCGGAGGGGTCGTAAATACCGGTTCAATCTGCAAAGGGTCTCCAACGACCAATACCCGTTTTGCCCGCCAGAGTCCCCCGACAGCTTGTTGTGGAGGTGCCTGACCGGCTTCATCGATCATTAACCAACCGAGTTCTTAGCTTTCCACTCCATGAAACATGCGCCCCATAGATGCGAAAGTTGTGGATAATACGGGCACAAACATAAACAGCGTTTGCCACCAGCGTATAGGCGTGATTTCGGAATGAGGTTGTGCTAAAAAAGCCGCGAGATTAAATATTATGCAGTCTTTAAAACGAGGTACTACTAGTGCTTCATAAAGCCAAGCCTGATGAAGTTCCATCGCTGTGATAAATAATGTGGAACGTTGACGATTTATCTGTGCGTTCTGCCAAAAGGCCGTTCGTTGTAATGTTGCATCAGTGATAGGTTGGTTGATATCTGGCAACGTGATATCGGAAAACTGCTGTTTCAAAGTTTGCAGTGAACGATAGTCATTCTCCCGTTGTTGAATAATTTTTTCGATATCCTGTTGTAAGGTTCGCTTTTTTTCAGTTATGTCATTAACTGACTTGCGTTGTTCCGCAACACGTTGGGCTTGTTCGGCTTGCAACCCCATCAGTCTTAATACCTCGTGTTGTGCACACCGCAACGTTTCTTTATACGCATGCACTCGCTTGCGATTCATCAGACGCATTAGCCATCCTGGCGCATCACTTTCGATAATTTTTTGTTGCTGTTCCGCATGTTGGAGCTGTTTTCCTAATACGTCCTGTTCTGTTTTCACCTGTTCCAGCCTGTTAAGCTGAGTTTCGTACAGTTCTTCTGTTTGCTTCAGCTTTAGTGATAACGTGTCGAGTGAATTGTCATGCTGTTTTTCTATCAGATGCACAAACATTTCTAGTTGTTGTTGAAGTTTTTTTGTTTTTTCCAGACATACGAGGAAACGTTTTTTAGCGGTGGCGAAAGAGATGGGATTGTGATAATGCCTCCAGCTCCAAAGACTGAGAAAATTCTCTTCAGCGGGACGAGAGGCTTCAGTTGGGGTATCACGTAAAAAATGTTCATCAAAAAATAAGCGCTGAGAAAATTTAGTTCGGTTCGGTTTTTTGCCCAGAGCAGCGGAAATGATCCCCCAGCATTGTTTCTCTTTCTTCAATGGACGATAGAGGTGATAGGTTTTAACTTTTCCCTGACTATTTTTACTTTTTTTATGTTCGCGCTTTGGGCGGTTTTCGGCAGCTATCTGGTTTGCGGTTGGTGCTAAATAGTCAAGCGATTGGAATTCTTCAGCCAATGATTTCTTTTGCGGCAATTCTTTTGATATGTTTTCTGCTGCTGCGTTGTTGGATGACACAATGATCATTTCGAAACCAGTGAGTTCATTCACAATAAAACCGGAATTGTCCAGTGTGTCATCGACTTTTTGATAACGCGTAAGTATCTTCGCTCGTTCAACAATGTTATGTGCTACTAGATCGCGCAGAAGCGTCGTTTTTCCAGTTCCCGGAGGGCCGTTGACAGAAAGCAGCCCACCGTCAGCGAGTTCTTCTATCGCCGTATTAATAGCAAATTGCTGCATTAGCGACATGGCATGTGTGGGGTCGGAAGGCCAGCGTCCAAGAGGCATGTTCGCTGGATGCAGTTGCCTGATAATGGAGGCAAGCCCGTCTTGTGAATAAAGGTCTGGATTCCTTGAAACACTATGATGAGAAAGATACGTTCTGAGAGCTTTGCATCTATCTCCTCGTTTCAGGGCCGTAATAGCGTATTCAATGTCCTCAAAGAAAAAACTATTTAAAATAGGGAGTGCAAAGGTTTTATCATTGGCGCTGACTTCTTCTTCAATTTCATCACCATTTTCTTGTGATGCTTCTGTACAGTCGCCATTTCCCTCCATCCAGTCTATTTGTAAAGCATATTGCCATTGAGGTTCAAAATCTGCCCAACTCACCAGATGTGTTGTCAGCAGTGTTAAAATATCACTTGCTTTTAAAATACCGGGGCCATTTTCTCGTATTGGCCTCAGAGAAACGCTAAAGTTGCCGAGGATATTTTTAAGATGCTCGCAACTGGCTGAAAATATCTTCGTATTAAGCTGTTCAAAACGTTCATCACGCAGGTGCCCTAAAGCCCAGGGAAGAGAACTCACTGAAAATTTATCCAGAGCAGGGTTTCCTTCCGCGCCTAATGGAATTTTGGCAAAGCAGGTTGTTCCTTCTTTATCCAGCCGTTGCTCAAATTCTTCTGCATAATACCCTTCATCTGGGCCGAACACCGCTTGGCTGATCGTGTTAGCGATAGCTTTATCAAACAAACCGACGTACAAGTTGTATAAGACTTTTTGGTCGGGAATATCATGTTGTTGACGGAGTTCTGACGAAAGCCAGGGTAGTGCCTTATCTCCCAACTGATAGAGTGTTTTAAGCGGAATGAGTAAACTTTTATCTTTTTTTTCAAGAGTATAAGGTTGGAAGAACTCTATACGTTGCCAGGTACGGAGAATATCATTCGAAAGGGAAGTTGCGGTCATCATAGCTCTTTGAATTATCTAACAAATGCCTTGAATGATAAGAGTACAGCAATCAATATGAGTTTTGTAGGCGTTTGGCTTAAGCGTTATGACATACGTCACAGTCTAGTAGCAAAACCCCTCATACTTTATTCATCTCCTCCTTATATTCATCTTCATTTTCCTCTTTAACGCCAAGTTTTCCTTTTGATGACGGTAAATCCCCTCAGATCCCCGCTTCGCTGTAAATCAAAATTTCACCGCGTTTTAAGAGGATTTTGTCAGTAGGGAACACGGTATTAGCCCTTACAAAGTCAGATAAATAAAAGCCTACAGAAAAATGTGTATAGTGTGCGCAGTTGAGAGATGTAAAAAGATTTTCAGGGAGTATCATCCGGCAGGAATTAAATTATTTTTGTTGACCCTGTTTGTTATATAAACGAAGATGTTAAAAATAAGTAAAATTAAACTGGAGTAAAGAGGGTACATGAAATATAAAAAATATGATCCCAGTGTGGAAGGTTACATGGGGGATTTTTTAAGGGGTAATGTAGGTATTAATCAGTTAAAACCTCAACATGAATTCTTTGATGCTGTAGGGTTAGAAAAGGTATTGAGTGATAATACCATATATATTGCACTTCTCACTCCAGAGGAAGCTGTGAGTATTTTAAGTGATATTAACCCTTTTTCACCAACAAGACCAAAAATAAAATTAAATAATTACCATGAAAAGGTTTTCTATGTTACCGATCCCATTTCACCTTTTGCCGGAAATATACATGATTTTTTTGGATTTTACGCGATTGTCAGAGAGTTTAAAAGTATAGGGATCACAGCAACGGAATATTTTGATAAAAATGGCAAGTGTTATATAAAAATATCAGGTCATGCAGGTCTTAGACGTATTATTACAGGAACGCGATACGGTGCTAACAATCTTAAAATGCTATCGATGGGTATAGGACAGCAAGGTCTGAATTCAAGTATTGTTAAAGGGGTTAAATTCTGCATTATCTTTTCTGTTATGTATCGAACGATTGAAGCTGTTTTTAAAGATGAATATACCTTAGCCGATTTCATTGGCAATATAACTGTTGATATGGCTAAAACGGCAATAATTGCGGCTACTTCTTGGGCTGCGGGTTCATTTGTGACTGCTACAGCTATTTTAGGTGGTAGTATTATTGCCGCTGCTGGAGTTGTTCTTCTTGTTGGATTGGGGGTTGCTATTGGTCTGGAAATTCTGGATGCAAGATATGGAATAAGTAAAAAGTTAATAGAGTTAATAAAAGAAAAAATGGAAAGAAAACCAAGGTTGCCAGAAGGAAATTTACAGCATGTATTTAACAGCTTAGGTAAAATAAAATGAATAATAAGTATGTAAAAATCACATACGGGATAATATTATTAATAATAGTTACTTCTATAATGTACTTAGTAAGCGAGTGTGTTTTTTCATTGATTTTAATGAAAGAAAAAATAATATTTTCTGGCACTATTGTTATGTATTTTATTTCATTTCCTTTAATATTTTATGCTATATCAGGCTCCATTTTTTTCTTTGTTTTTGATCGATTGCCGAAATTTAATAAGCTGATTATCAGATACTTAACTATGCTGATGATTGCATCATTTATCGTTAGCTTTCCTATCTCTTTTTATGTTGGTTATAAGTTAAAAAATGACGGCTATTTAGTGTGTGAAAAGATTTCATGGATGTCGCCTACAACTTATGTCAAAGACATTAAATTGTGTGAGTAAAAATTTTGTAAATAACATCAACTTTGCCTAAAAGCAGCAATTTCAGCATCACGTAAATTCAAGCTCGGCTTTTTGGCTTGGAAGGTATAAACAATTAATCCCGACACAATCTCTAACAAAAACCGAACATACTAAGCTGTACTGGAGAAGAGAGCCAACAGTTACATTAAATTCCCTCTTAACACACCACACACATTGGTTTACCTGAAACCGGCTCGGGATGAATTTCTGCTTTGATGCTGAATACCCGCTGTAATAATTTCGGTGTCATAACCTCTTCTGGCGAGCCTTGGGCGACAACCTGCCCTTGCGAAAGCAGCACCAGATGGTCACAATACCGGCTGGCCTGATTAAGGTCGTGGAGTATGGTGACGACTGTTTTTCCTTCGTTGTTCAGCTCACGCAGCAACTTCATCAATTCCACTTGATGGTTGATGTCAAGATACGTAGTGGGTTCATCGAGTAGGACCAACGGTGTATTTTGGGCCAGAACCATTGCCAGAAAAGTGCGCTGGCGTTGTCCGCCTGAAAGGTCGGTAACGCGTTTATCGGCAAGATGACTAATCTGCGTTTTTTCCATTGCTTGTTGTACAAGATGACGATCATGAGATGTTAAACGCCCCCAGAATGTAAGCCAGGGGCTGCGTCCGTATGCAACCAGTTCATGGACAGCGATCCCCTCTGGAGTGAGAGGGTGTTGCGGTAAGAGCGCCAGATGTCTGGCGAGCTTGCGTGAGGAAAAGTGTGTTAAAGGTTCACTATCTATTGTTATCTTTCCAGATAATGGTGTTAATAGCCGTGAAAAGCATTTCAGTAATGTCGATTTCCCGCAGCCGTTGGGGCCGAGTAGCGCCGTGATTTTCCCGGTTGGGAGGGTGAGAGACAGGTCATTCAGAATGCGTTTCTCCCCGTAGCCCGCAGATAACTTTTCCGTAGCCAGTTGCATTTAACGTGTCCTCACTAAAAGCCAGAAGAAATAAGGGGCGCCAATGATGGCGGTTAACACACCCGCAGGCAGCTCGATTGGTGGGTTTATGGTCCTTGCCAGCAAATCGGCTAGCAACAAGACCTGAGCCCCCATAAGCATGGATGCTGGTATAAGCCAGCGATGCCGTCCTCCTACAAGTTTGCGAACGAGATGGGGTACCACGAGACTGATAAAGCCAATTGGCCCGCAAACGGCGACGCCTGTTGCAGCAAGCGCTACTGCCAGCATTAATCCCCAGGATTGTACGTGTAGGAGCGAAACGCCCAGTGTGCTGGCGCTGTCATCACCGAGTGCCAGCAAATCTAAATCGCGACAAAAGCGCAGGCTGAGTGGTATCAGTATCATCAATATCGGCAGGGCTATAGCCACAAATTGCCAGTCGCGTCCCCACAGACTGCCTGTCAGCCACAAAAGTGCGTTGTTGATATCTTGCGGGCGTGAAAGCATTAGGTAGTCGGTGATGCTTGTCCAGGTAGCTGAAAGCGCCACGCCAACCAGTGCAAGGCTCAGCGGCGAAGAGGGGCCAGCAATCGCCCGTAGCAGGATTAGTGCGGCCATTCCACCACCAAAAGCGAGGAGCGGAAGCCACTGCACTGGCAGAGAAGGGAAAAGGATCAGTGCACTCACGGATGCTAGGCTTGCTGCGTGATTTACTCCCAACACATCGGGGGAGGCCAGAGGATTACGAACAATACCCTGAACCAGAACGCCGGAAAGCGCCAGCGCAGCGCCTACAGTGATGGCCAGTAAAATGCGCGGTAGGCGGTACTGTGTTAACACAAAGTGGTGTTTGTCACTGGGTTGCCAGCCGCTGATTAACGCTTCCCAGGGAAGTGGTTGCGCACCCATACGTAGCGCTAGCACCAGCGTAGCCGTCAGCAACATTACCAAAAGTACGATAACTTGACGATTCATGTTCGCCTCCTTGCCAGCCAGACAAAGCAGGGGGCGCCAATCAGAGCCAGCACTGCACCTGCCGGGAGTTCTCCTGGCCAGGCCAGTGCACGGGCCAGTAAATCCGCAAGTAACATAAACACTGCTCCCAGTAACATACTCATTGGCAGTGTGCGGCGCAGATCGTAGCCAACCCAGAAGCGCGCCAGATGCGGCATCAGCAGGCCAATAAATACGATTGGCCCTGCCACACTGACACAGGCTCCCACCAGAATCAGTACCGCCAGACTGACGAAGATACGCAGGCGCGTCAGGTTCACGCCGAGCGTATGGGCACTGACATCGCCAGCGTTGAGCAGATTAAGCGATTTAGCCGACAACAAAACCACAGGTGCAGTGACCACTACGAAAGGGAATAGTTGCCAGAACTCAGGCCAGCGGACATGGGAGACCCCACCAGCCAGCCAGTAGAAAATGCCGTAAGCATGATCTTCGGCAAGTAGTAGCGTAATACGTGTTAATGCCATACATAAGGCAGATAAGGCAATGCCCGCCAGAATTAGCTGGTTGCGATTGTATTTTTGTTGCCAGCTTCCACTTGCGGCCATCACCATCATCCAGCTAATTCCACCGCCGCAGGCCGCCATCAGGGAAATGGAATATCCGGCTAACGGTGCTGGACTGAAAGCGCTGACCAGCGCCATTGCCAGTGCTGCGCCACTGTTAATGCCCAGTAAGGAGGGGGAGGCCAGAGGATTATGAGTGAGAGTCTGGAGTAGTGCACCGGCCAATGCCAGAGCTGCACCGAGTAGAATAGCAACCAGACTGCGTGGTAGCCGCAGATTGATAACCAGCGCTTCCGGCAGTGTCGGTATATGACCTGGCACTAGCGCTTTAAGCGAGCTGATGGCGGGAATGGGGATAGCAGAATAACAAAACAGGCTTAGCCAGAACGCACTAAACAGTGCAACCAGCGGCAATCCCCAGCGCCAGATCGGATGATGGTGGCATCTCATGGAGTTTCGTTAACCGGCTGATGATGGAAGATTTTTACCGCATCACTGCCAATGTGTTCAGCGGCGAATATCCCGCGCATGCGCGCCCAGGTGTTGCTGTCTACCGCCGCTATCTGATGTTTGTGCTGTGCCGTCATCATCTGCCACAGCGCATCCTGCTGCCAGCGCTTCACGATGCTTTCCTGGCGATAGTGGGCCACGATAAGCCAGTCAGGATTAAGGGCCAGTAACTGTTCAAGGCTGAGAGAAGCCATTGCTGCGTGATTAACTGGCGTGGGAACTTTCAGCCCTAATGCCGTTAAGACGCTGCCGGTATAGGTGTCGTTGGAGTGCAGGTTAAATTGCTGTTCGCGCGAGGTGCCAAAAACCACACTGACGCCTTGTGGCAACTGGCTGGCATAGTCTTTCATGCGTTCATGATGTTCTGCCAGCCGTTTTTGCATCTCATTATCTTTTCCCATCACTTTGCCGATGATCGCGGCAGATTGCAGGTTTTCTGCGTAGGTTTCGTTGCGAGACTTTAGCAGCAGGACGGGCGAGATGCCCTTGAGTGCCCGATAAATCCCCGCGTGGCGTTGGCTGTCTGCAATGATGAGATCGGGCTTCAACGCGCTAATAGCTTCAAGGCTTGGCTGGGCGCGAATGCCCGTTGATTGCCAGGGCTTAATACGCTGGCGAACGTCCGCGAGGATGCGCTGCGAATCATTATCATCGGCAATCCCCACCGGGCTGATATTGATGGCGGCCAACGCGTCCGCAAACGACAGTTCTAGTACGACCACGCGCTGAGGAACGGTATTGAGGGTAAAATTGCCCTGCTCATCTTGCACCGTGACCGCCGCCATGGCGTGGGGCAGGCTGGTGAAGAAGAGCAAAACGATAAACATGACGTGAATCGGTGCAGACATAACTTAACTCCAGAAATAGCAAAGCCGGGCAATGGCCCGGCGAAAGGATTAATCTAACATCAGAACTTTAGCGAACCCTGCATATAGAATGTGCGTGGCTGCCCGGCGTAGATGCCTTTGTTATTATCATCATAGGAACGGGTGTAATACTCGTGGTCGAAAATGTTTTTCACCCCAAAGGCCAGACTCAGATTGGCCATTTGTGGACCGAAGTCATACGCCACGCACGTATCCCACAGCATAAAGCCCGGAATGCGACCGTTGCTTCCATTGGCGCTTTCCTGCACGGTATTAGCGTTATCAGCAAACTGGCTGGATTGGGATGCGCTGTTGAGGTTGAAGGTCCAGTTGCCCGGTTTGTAATCTATGCCAAATGTACCTTTATGTTTCGGCGAGAACGGCACTTGATTCCCGTAGGTGTTGCCTTCTTCACGAATCTCCGCGTTCACATACGTGTAGCTGGCGTAAACCGAAACGTTCTCCAGATTGGGCGTAAGTTCGGAAAGATCGTAACGTGCCTGAGTTTCTAACCCGGTGTGTCGGGTTTTCCCACGTGCCGTAACAGTATCGTTAGTCTGGTTGGAGTCGTACTGATTGTTGAAGTTAATCAGGAACAGCCCCATTTCCGCAGTCAATGCGCCGTCGTCGTAGCGAGTTCCGACTTCCCAGGTTCGCGCCTTTTCAGGTTCTACATTGCCGCTTTTCACCGCCTTGCCAATTTGGCTGTACTGTACGGTACCGAACGAGCCTTCCGTATTGGCGTAAAGATTCCAGCTATCATTAATGTGATAAAGAACATTGAGTGCAGGCAACGGTGCATCGTAGCTTACTTCTTGGCGGGTGCCTTTTACATTGTTGTTTTGGAAGGATTTGATATGTTCGAATCGTATCCCAGGCGTGATGGTCCAGTTGCCGATATCAATGCGGTCGTCAATATACCAAGCATGTGCTTCGGTGCCGGAGCGGGTATTACGATCATAAGGGCTCGACGTGCTGGGTAATTCGCCGCTGCTGGTGGCGGTGTAGTAACGCATTTCGTGACTGGTTTCATTTACATAACGGTAGCCAATCCCTACCTCGTGGGCCGAAGGCCCTAAATTGATGAGCTGGCTATAGCGCGGTTCGATGCTGCGCACCCAATATTCGCGTGGGGAAAGGGTAATGCGCTTGCCCTGCTCAAGATAGCCGCTGCGCAAGGTACGGGTATATAAGCCCTGAATATTGAATTTGTGTTGCTGGTCGGGCTGATACTGATAACTGAGGCTTGCAAGCTGACGGCGACCCCAGAAGCGGTCATATGGGCGAGTGGATTGCCAGCGATTGGCATCGTAATCGGCGCGTGAAAGGCCCCCGGGCATATCCGCACTGCCATCGTAATATTGCAGTAGGCTGTTGAAAGTGTGTATTTCATTAGGTGCGTAGCGGCTTTTGAGTATCATGTCGTCAATGCGCGTGGCGCTGTGCTCGCGCCAGTCGCCACCACGTGTGCCGGAGTAGAGAAGTGCCGTGCCGAAACCGTTATCTGTCGTACCGCCAATCATGAAATTATGGGTTTCTTTTGGATTATTTTGGGAGGATGTGGGACTAAGTTGTCCTTCCACACTGGTCTCAATACCAAAATCTTGCGGGATAGCGCGGGTCACGAAATTCACCACGCCACCTACACTTTGTGGCCCGTAGCGCACAGCGCCGCCGCCGCGTACCACGTCTATTGCGTCCATGTTGCCGAGAGATACTGGCGCTAATGATAGCTGTGGCTGTCCATAAGGCGCGAAGGGTACTGGAACGCCGTCCATCAGAACCGTAGAGCGGCTGGCGAGACGTGGGTTCAGGCCACGAATGCCAAAGTTCATCGCCAGATCGTGGCTGCCGGTACCGTTGTTTTCTGGTGCGTTGACGCCGGGAATGCGGTTCAGCACTTCACGCATTGTGGTTGCGCCTGTTTTAGCAAAATCTTCCCGGCGGATGACATCACGTGCGCCTGCATGTTCAAACACGTCAGCTTCACGCGCATTGCCTAGCCAGTCGCCTACCACGGTCAGCACGTCTTTCTGCGCAACAGGGGCGGGTTCGAGTGTGAACGTGTTATCACCCAACATTTTCGCCTGCAAATCAGTACCGACCAGTAAGGTGTTCAGTCCATCGGTGGTGGCGTAATTGCCGTGTAGACCGCTACTCTGTTTGCCGCGCGTTAAGCTGGCATCTACCGCAAGGATAATACCGGCGTGGGTGGAATACTGATTGAGAACTTTATCCAGTTCGCCCGCATTAATGTCATAGTGTGCGCTGGCTGGCTCTACCGCAGCATAGGTTATCCCTGAGGTTAGGCAAGCCACTGGTAACAAGCTCAAACGAATCGCCATTACTAGCGGTGTTGCTTTGTGAAGCGTGCGTAGTGGCTGTGCATGTAAAGGCATCATGACGTCTCCAAAATCATTTTGTTGCTGTATTCACTTATGAAGTCGAACGAAGAAATAAAAAAGGACAATCGAAAATGATTATTTTTTACGTTAACGATTTTTCCATGGGAAGAACATTCACCCAGTAACGGGTAATATATTGAATTTTAACGGGAAGTGTTTTCTCTATGACAGTTAATACCGTATCGGTATTTTTCGTCGGGAAAGTTCCGCTTAAGCGTAATGAGGCGACAGTCGGGTCGCAGCGTAATACGCCGTTGCGATAGCGGGCGAGGGTTGCTATTACTTCACTCAGTGGCTTATCGCTGAAGCTTAGTATACCCTGCGTCCACGCGTTGTCTTCGGCGGTTGCCGCGGTCAGTTCGCCAAAATCGGTGGCGTTGAATCTTAGGCTTTCACCCTGACACACAATACATTTGCGGTCTGCACCGGTCAGTATCACCTCTACGGCATGCTGCTGAACGCTAAGTAGCGTGGTGTTGGCTTCCTGACGAACCGTAAATTGGGTACCGAGTGCGGTCAGTTGTGCATGGCGGGTTTGTACACGCAACAGTTTTGCTCCGGCATCATGCCCGGTAGTGATGGCAATTTCGCCGTACCAGAGATGTACCAGACGTTGCTGAGGGCCAAAATGGACATCTACAGCACTGTCGGTATTGAGTGTAAGCAGTGTGCCGTCGCTCAGTCGATGATGCTGAATATCCCCTTTAGCAGTATGGTAATTGGCCCGCAGACCCTCTCCCACTTCCGAACACCACAGTTGCCAGCCACCGCCAACGCCTAGTAGCAACAGTATGCCTTTCATCATCCTGCGTCGTGACAGGTGAGTTTCCTGGAGTGTGTGGCTTGCCACGTTGCCTGGCACGACAAGCATCTGGTTACGCAGATTTTCCACTTGCTGCCACGCCCACTGATGATCCTGATGCTGTTCGTACCAGCGCTGCCATTTTTCAGTTTGCAGCGGACTTACTTGATCACTACTCAGTATTGCATACCAGTGTGATGCTGATTTTAATGCCTGGAGACGAGAATTGGTCAACATGGTGTTCATATTAGAGTCCATGCTCCAGGCGAAACAGCAGGCAGTGCTCGGTGGCTTTGGCCATATATTTTTTCACGGAGCTGACGGACACATTGAGGCGTGAAGCAATGTCGCTGTAAGTTAGATTTTCAAGCTGAGACAGTAAAAACGCTTGGCGCGTTTTGCTGCTCAGACCATCGATCATCTGGTCGATTTGCTGGAGTGTCTCAAGTTGACACTGACGGATTTCCGGCGAAGGCATAAGTGTTTTGGGCTGTTGTGCGAGCAGTTCCAGATATGCCTTTTCCAGCGCGTTTCGGCGAAACAGATCGATCATCACCCTTTTGGCAATAGTGCAGAGGAAGGATTTTTGGTCGCGAATGGCTTGTAGCGAGTCGCCGGCCATCACACGCAGGAAGGTATCCTGTGCTACGTCGTCGGCGTCAAAGGACGATTGCAGTTTGCGCGTGAGCCAGTTTTTCAGCCAGCCATGATGAGCGCCGTAAAGCGATTCAAGCGTCAGCTCAGCGGAAACAACAATGTGGTCAGACATAACCTATAATATCAAAAGTTAATAATCACGGTATTATATTAATGTGAGAATGGTTATCATTACAATCATTCCGAAGGTTTTTTATTTCATGTTGATGTGACTCAAGTAGGTGTAGCTGGGGGACCTATCTCTGTTTCCTTAAGATGTTGGAGAAAGTGGTCAATGAAGAGTGAGCTATGGCCGGAAAAAAACCTGAAGTCAGTCATAAAAGAACGGTAGAGAAAGGTGAAAGTCGGTACGACTGACCCAGAAAGTGGATTTATATACCGAGCCAATTAACCTAAAGAGCGCTTTTTACTTACTCCACAGATCCCGATTTGCTAAGGTTAGGCCATGTGGTTTATCGTTTTTTGTACTATCTAAAAGTAAAAGATTACAGAAACTTTCACTCATTAAATAAAAGTAAATATGCCTTATCCTGAACTTGGCAAAAGTAAGTATTAAGAAAGCCGTTTTTGTCTATCAGTGTGGTTTTAGAATCTGGGAAAAGAAGCAAGTGTATCATGAGTAAATAGGTAAAGACTTAAATCATCAAAGGTAAAAAGAAGTGATTAAGGATTTTTTAAAGCGGGTGAAAAATCTGATGCTATATTAACATTGAAAGAGAAAACATCGGAGAAAACGGGTTTTAAATTGATTAACCAAAGTGATAAAATAACAGTGTTAACCCAATGATAAGAATACGATGTTATATCAAAATATTTAACCGCATTAGGTGTTGATTTTAATACCATTAGCATGCCTGTTATCCTTTCTGGTTTTAAACCTAAAAAAATTAAATACAGAAAAAACTAAGGACTAATTTAATGAAATTGGAAGGTTTAAATGAAAGGAGGGAGATGGAAAAAACTATTATATTTACATAAGATACTTAATAAAAATCATTTATTAAACGAATTTTTAATTAAAAACAAGAAAAGAAAACCATCGGAATTAAAATTAATTTATAGGTTTATCATCTTTATTAACGTGGTTCACCATTTATTTTTACCTGCATATTAATTTGGGGGTGATAACACGTTCATTTTTATCGGTGATTAATCAGCTAAGAGTTATAAAAACAGGTGCTCCATTAATGCCAGTTTTTAAAAGTCATATAGTGACTAAAAACGGCCTATTTACTACCATGTTTAATGCATTTATCGGCGATGTTATTCTTCGGTTATTTTATATTTAACTAACCTGCTATGGCTATTTAAAAACGTAAATATAGTGATTTTTTATTTAATGGTTTTTTTATAAATAAATTTCACTTATGGTAATGGTTGATGGCATTTAATCTAAATCCATTAACAAAGAGTTAAAAAGAAACTAGCACGTAAAATAATATTATCCGAACCGGATAATATTAAAGTATTTTCTCGCTGTTATTTTATGAAAAAAGCCGCAATAAATGATGTGATAAAAAAAGATAAAACGGTTAATTTAGCAAGATTTAAAATTTGAAAAAGAGGTGATTATCCGAAAAGATACAAATGGGGATCTTTATATCATCAAGCTATTTATTGGTTAATTTATGTGGAAAAGTAAAGGGTTATGGATCTATAAAAACAGCTTTAAATTACCGATAAAATAGTGTCGGTAAAGATAAAAAAGGGTGTAATTTACATTGGTAAACGTAAAGTACGATATTCCATGATGATTAATATTAATATAAAAAGCATATGTCAAAAGTGGTAAAAAACTGTTAAAACTTTATACTGATTAAAATCAATGGTTGAAAAAATGGCTTTTAATAATAGTTTAAAACCTGTCAATTATAAAACTATCAGTGGAAAAGGAGAAATGAAAATCAGTTTGAATATGTTTTCAGGTAAAAAGATAAATTAAAATATTAATCCGTTAATCCGTTAATCCGTTAATCCGTTAATCCGTTAATCCGTTAATCCGTTAATCCGTTAGTCCGTTAGACCTTTCACCATCGTTGTATGAATGGTATTAATGACAATATTAATCCAATCCAGCGAAATACCATTCTTTTCAAGAGCGTCCTCCGATTTATTGGGGGTATCGTTTTCGTCTTACCAATACCGTCATATGCTCCCAACATACGGTAGATCATTTATTGCTTAGTAAATATTTACAATTACTTATAATTTCAGTTAGTTATTTTTCCATCAGGGCCATACCAGCATCATGTGTACATTAAGTGTATCTTTAATTGGTGTATCCCATTTTTTGTAGATTGGCCTGACAAGTGATAGTAAAAACTATTAGTATTGGGAAAACGATCACTTTAGTTTGAAAACTATTTTCAGGGAAATAGAAATGTTACATGTACTTGCATGGCCTGATCTGTTTATTTGCATTTTTGCCGTTTTCTTTGCTTATCTGATTTTTGGTATGGCAGGGTTTGGTTCTGCTCTTATTGCTAGCCCGATTTTGGCACTTTATATTCCGGTAGCGAAAATTGTCCCTTTATTAGCTTTGATAGATCTGACTGCCGCAGTGATTAATATTACCAGAGATGGCAAGAAATCAGAGTTTAGTGAGATCAAGTTAATTGTTCCGTTAATGATTGCCGGTAGCTTGATTGGCGCTGCCATTTTATTGATGGCTCGACCTGATGTTTTAGTTCTGGTGTTGGGGTTATTTGTTGTTTTCTATTCAATTTATTCGCTATTTTTCAGTAAAACCTACCGCCAATTCCCTGCTAAAGCCGCTATTCCATTTGGCCTGAGTGGAGGTATTTTCAGTGCACTATTTGGTAGTGGGGGCTTTCTTTATGCAATTTATCTAACCGGGCGGATATCAGATAAGGAAATTTTCAGGATTACTCAGACGACTTTAGTTGGTTTCAGTACCCTGACAAGAGTGATTATTTTTGTTGTCATGGGTATTTATCTGGATACTTCATTTTTGTTATTAATACTGGTATTTATTCCAGCCATGTTGTTGGGAATCTATTTTGGCCGCCAGGTGACACTGAAAATCTCCAGGGAAATATTTTTGAAGTTTATCAATATTATTGTGCTGGCTTCGGGGTTAATGCTGATATTTCGTTATATATTTGCTCTTTAAAATAGTAACTAATCATAATTAATATATTTAATATAATATCATTAATTTGTTGTTTTCATTTTGTTTCGTATTTATTCTCTTTATTTTTGCTGGATAGGCACAAATAAAATGAATAGTCGTGATTATAGAAATAATAATTTTTTTGCCATTTTTACTATTACCACAAGTGTCGCTGTTATTGGCATTGTCATTGGTTTGACTATCCCAATGATAGCGTTACGCTTGAATAGCCAAGGTATTGATGAGTTGTATATTGGTTTAATTTCTGCCGCTCCGGCATTAGGGGTTCTTTTGAGTGCTCCGGTAGTCCAGAAAATTGTAGCTCTGGTAGGCAAGAAACACGTCATGATGATTGCAACAGGGGTTTCTGCTGGCAGTTTGCTCCCACTTTTGGGTTCGTTGCCGATGGAGTTGCTTTTTCCTCTGCGTCTAGTTACTGGTGTTGCTAACGGGTTAATGATCTGTCTAGGTGAAACCTGGATTAATGAACTCTCTGAAGAGAATAAACGAGGCAGGGTACTGGCTGTTTATACAACAGTTTTTACTATCAGTCAGTTGCTTGGCCCTTCTATCATTGCTTTTTATGGTATTGCAGATAAAACGCCGATACTGATTTGTACTCTGATCCATATCTTTTCACTGGTGCTTTTTGTCATGGTAGATCAGAAGAAAGGCGATAGGTTGCCGCAACACAGTAAGAAATCCAATTTCTCTATTGTTCAATTTGTGAAGATTGCGCCGGCGATCTGTGGTGGTGTGCTATTTTTTTCCTTTTTCGACGGGACCATTCTGTCTATGTTACCCATCTACGGAATGAGTTGTGGGTATGCCGAAGTGGTAGCTGCACTGATGATAAGTGTCGTTCTTGCTGGTGATGCAGTGATGCAGCTCCCGTTTGGTTGGCTGGCGGATCATATGAATCGTATGCGTTTATACCAGATTTGTGGTGTAGCAACGCTCGGAGCAAGTGCGTTATTACCATTTGCGATGGCACATCAGTATTTTATCTGGCCTCTGTTGATTGCTTTAGGGGCAACTGCGGGGGCTGTCTACACCATTGCATTGGTCCAAATTGGTCAGTATTTTTCAGGAAATGATCTGATAGTGGCTAATGCGGCGGCGGCTATGTTGTGGGGTATTGGGAGTTTGTTTGGGCCACTGCTTGCCGGTATAGCGAGTTCAGTGACGCCATCAGGTTTACCTATTCTACTTGTCATCATTGCAGCACTGTTTCTGATTTCAACAATGGATCGGTTTAATCTACAGAGTGAGAACGGCTGAGGTGTTCAGCCGGAGAGTGTTACAGGCGTAGAAGCTGGCTGTGAATAGCAGTCAGCACTGAGTAAGTCTTATTTATTTTCAAGTCGTTAGCTAAATAATACTGTTAGCTATTGATTTCGACACTATGATCACTGGATAATCTTTCGCCTCAAATTCTCTCACTGTTTTCTATTCTAAAAGCCAAACGATTGCTTTTATGATTTGTTGAACCGATTGGTGCAATATTCATTAAGTGTTGTGTTATTAAGCGAGGTAATCGTTTTCGTTTGATTAGGAAGTGGAAGAAGTACCATGAACATAATGCAGGGGAATGACATGTCTGGCACTCAGGCACCAGTTAAATGCAAACTGGACAAGTATTTTAAATTGACTGAACGTGGCACAACCGTACGCCGTGAAATTCTGGCAGGGCTCACAACTTTCTTGGCGATGGTTTATTCAGTCATTGTTGTACCGGGGATGTTAGGGCAGGCAGGGTTTCCCCATGCGGCTGTCTTTATTGCGACTTGTTTGGTTGCCGGTTTTGGTTCTTTGTTAATGGGGCTGTGGGTGAACTTGCCAATGGCAATTGGTTGTGCAATTTCGTTGACTGCATTTACCGCTTTTAGTTTGGTTTTAGGACAGCAAATTACTATTCCGGTTGCACTCGGTGCGGTATTTCTGATGGGGTGTTTGTTTACAGTGATTTCTGTGACCGGTATTCGTTCTTGGATTTTACGCAATATACCCATGGGCATTGCGCATGGTGCAGGGATTGGTATTGGGCTGTTTTTGTTACTGATTGCGTCAAACGGTGTTGGTCTGGTCATTAAGAACCCACTGGAAGGTTTGCCTGTTGCTTTGGGTTCGTTCACCTCTTTTCCGGTTATGATGACTCTGCTTGGGCTGGCTGTTATTTTTGGCTTGGAAAAATTGAAAGTCCCCGGCGGTGTGTTGCTAGTAATCGTGGTGATTTCTGTTATTGGGCTGATTTTTGATCCGGCGGTGAAATATCAAGGGTTCTTTAAGGTACCGAGTCTGGGAGATGATGGTCTGTCCCTGATTTTTAGTATGGATATTATGGGGGCTTTGCAGCCAATTGTGTTACCTAGTGTGTTGGCGTTAGTAATGACCGCGGTGTTTGATGCGACCGGTACCATCCGTGCGGTAGCAGGGCAAGGGAACCTGTTGGATAAAGGTGGACAGATTATTAACGGCGGTAAAGCGCTGACTGCCGATTCTGTCAGTAGTATTTTTGCCGGTGCTATTGGTGCTTCTCCGGCTGCGGTATATATCGAATCAGCCGCGGGTACCGCCGCAGGCGGTAAAACAGGTTTAACCGCAACAGTGGTCGGTATCCTGTTCCTGTTGATTTTGTTCTTTTCTCCACTTTCATATCTTGTACCGGCGTATGCCACTGCGCCGGCGCTGATGTATGTTGGTCTGCTGATGCTGAGTAATGTCAGGAAACTGGATTTTAATGATTTTGTTGGGGCGATGTCCGGTATGCTTTGCGCGGTCTTTATTGTTCTGACTTGCAATATTGTAACCGGCATTATGTTGGGTTTCAGTTCTCTGGTTGTTGGTCGTATCTGTTCCGGTGAATGGCGCCAATTGAATATCGGTACAGTGATAATTACGATCGTTTTAGTAGCATTTTATGCTGGTGATTGGGCTATTTGATTGATTAAAAAGTGCGTAAGGTCTGTTCACCCCTGCGCACTTTGCTATTTCTTGCGATTACTTTTAAATTCTTAATTATTTCCCCCTCTATTTATCTGATTAGTTTACAATATTCCTGCAATTCTTTCGGATACGGCTCCGCGTGTATCTACCTTTTTCGATTGATTCAGTTACTTTAGTATTAAGATTTATTCTCACTGTTTTTGTGTTAACGGGAAGAAAAAGAGTTTCAATCTGTATACCAACGGTTCTTAGGTAAATTGTAAGGGCAACATGGAAATATTCTTTACTATTCTGATCTTGATTTTGGTGGTTTCAGTTTCTGGTGTTCTGACTAAAGTGATTCCGTTCCGCATACCTTTGCCGTTAATGCAAATTGCTATGGGAGCATTGCTGGCCTGGCCGCACTTTGGTTTACATGTTACTTTCAATCCTGAGCTGTTTCTCGTTCTGCTAATCCCTCCTTTGTTATTCGTTGACGGCTGGAAAATGCCAACCAGAGAGTTTTTCCAGTACGGACGGGAAATTTTTATACTGATGCTGGTATTGGTGCTGGTGACTGTTGTCGGTATTGGTTATCTGATTTACTGGCTGATGCCAGGTATTCCGTTAATTGCTGCTTTTGCCCTTGCTGCTGTGTTATCGCCAACAGATGCGGTGGCTTTATCATCCATTGTTGGAAAAAGGCGTATGCCTAAGCGCATGATGAATGTGATGGAAGGGGAAGCGTTAATGAATGATGCTTCCGGCCTGGTAGCCTTAAAGTTCGCTGTAGCGATAGCAATGGGAACGATGGCATTTTCTGTTACTGGCATGACCATAGAATTCTTCAAAGTTGCTATAGGCGGTTTGTTATCCGGTATTGCAGTAACCTGGCTGTATAGTAAATCCCTGCGCTTAATGAATCGTTGGAGCGGTGGCGATCCGGCAACCCAAATTGTTTTCATGTTGCTGTTGCCATTTGCCTCTTATCTGATTGCAGAACATATTGGTGTTTCCGGTATCCTTGCCTCAGTTGCCGCGGGTATGACGATCAGTAAATCTGGGGTCATCCGTAATGCTCCGTTGGCAATGCGTTTGCGTGCTGATAGTGTCTGGTCAATGCTGGCGTTCGTGTTTAACGGCCTGGTGTTTATCATGTTGGGCCTGCAACTACCGGGGATCTGGCAAACTTCCGTTATACAGGCAGAACTTGATCCAACCGTTGAAACCTGGATGTTGTTTGCCGCAGTCGCAGTGATTTATGGGGCGCTTCTGCTATTGCGTTTCTGTTGGTTGTGGCTGATGAAGAATATCAGCAAAGTCTTTATGAAGAAAAATCCACTGAATTTTGCGACTTATACCACCCGTGAATTGTGGCTGGCATCTTTTGCCGGAGTTCGTGGTGCAATCACCCTTGCTGGTGCACTGTCTGTTCCTCTGTTTCTGGCGGATGGTACGCCATTCCCGGCACGTTATCAGCTTATCTTTATTGCCGCAGGGGTCATCCTGTTCTCGTTGTTAATTGGAGTTCTCTCTTTGCCATTCCTGTTACGGGGAATGCAAACTTCCGATAAGGAGGCAGATATCAGTGAAGTCAGAATGGCACGGGCAGCTATGGCGGAAGTGGCGATTGTTAGTATGAATAAGATGGAAGAGCGTCTTTCTGCTAGCCCCGAAGAGCAGTTGGATGCTGAGGTGATTACTGAAGTTGCTTCTAGGGTAATTGGCTATTTGCGTCGCCGTACTGTGGGGCAGGATGAGATAGAACATAACCTGCTAGTGGAAGATTTGGAACGTCGTTTTCGTCTGACTGCATTAAGGGCAGAGCGCGGTGAGTTGTATCATCTGCGTGCAACCAGAAAAATCAGTAATGAGACACTTCAAACCTTGCTGCATGATTTGGATTTACTGGAAGCTTTATTGGTACAGAAAGAGCACTGATCTCCTATATTTGTTGGTTGTCACGACAATCTTGTGAGCCACTTTATTCAGCCTGATTGGTGAATATCTTGCCTATCAGGTTGATAGCTGATTTGTGGTGTTTGCTCGTGTCTGGTTGGTGGTATTGGTTTTCCTGCCGTAGATACCGGAACCTCTTGGCAATGATGAATAATATGTTGGTTCCGGTAGAATGGCTGATAAATTTACCATTGAGGGGAGTTGGGTTGCTGAGTTGTTCTAGGGGTATCGACGCTTACTTTTGAAATTCCTTTTACGAATGGCAGATTATCCATTGCGTGTTGGCGTGCGGAATGGATAAATGCGTCAGTCTCAGGCTGGTACTGTTCGCCTTCACGAACGGCAGCGTACAGCCTGCTCCATAAACCTTCTCCCAGTGTTTTAGTCACCACTAACTCTTGCCTTTCAAATGTCTCAACAACCCAATGTGGCAGAGCTGCGATTCCCATGCGGGCAGCGACCATTTGAATCAGTAATAGGGTGTTATCCACATTTTTCAACGTAGGGACAACGCCCGCTGGTTGCAAGAAACGCCGCCAGATATCGAATCGCTGACGTTGAACGGGGTAGATCATCAATGTTTCATTAATTAAATCTTTTGGCTGGATGTGCAGTTTATTGGCCAGAGGATGATCCGGAGCAACAACCAGCTTGACCTCATAATCAAATAGCGGTGTGTAGTGCAAATGACTTTCAGGGAGAATATCTGATGTCAAAACGACATCCAATTCTCGTTGCTGTAGTGCAGGTTGTGGATCAAAAGTGACGCCGGATTTGAAATCCACATTGACTTGTGGCCAGGTTTCTCGGAAATGCTTGAGTGCAGGTGTCAGCCATTGAATACAGCTATGGCATTCAATAGCGATACGCAGATTTGTTTGGCCCGGCTCTTTACATTCGCGCAGTGCATTTTGAACCAGAGGGAGAACTTGTTCTGCTAGTCGTAATAAAACTTCACCCTGTGGCGTGAAACGAAGCGGTTGACTTTTACGAATGAACAACCGGAAGCCAAGGCGATGTTCAAGATCGCTGAACTGATGAGACAAAGCGGATTGTGTTTGATGCAGATGATTGGCTGCTGCCGCTAATGAACCGCAATGACTCAATGATTGTAATGTTTTTAGATGTTTTATTTCGATCATGAGAAACCTTCAAGGTGATAATGAATAAATTGCGCTTGTGGTTTATACCTTACCTGTTGATTATGGATGTGTAAACATCTAGACGGCTAAAAATGACGGGATAATGAAATGACGATTATTAATCACACACTTGGCTTTCCACGTATCGGTTTGAAAAGAGAACTCAAAAAGGCTCAGGAAAACTATTGGGCAGGGAAAATTTCTCAGCAAGAATTATTGGAAACTGGGCGTGAGTTACGTGCCCGTCACTGGGAGCAACAGAAGCAGGCTGGTGTTGATTTAGTGCCAGTTGGTGATTTCGCTTGGTATGATCATGTTCTGACGACCAGTTTACTACTCGGTAATGTGCCACCGCGTCACCAGAATCCAGATGGCACGATTGATCTGGATACACTGTTCCGTATTGCTCGTGGTCGTGCTCCGACGGGTGAACCTGCTGCTGCCGCAGAAATGACTAAATGGTTTAATACTAACTACCATTATATCGTGCCAGAATTTCAGCAAGGGCAGGAATTTAAGCTGAGTTGGACTCAGTTACTAGAAGAAGTGGATGAAGCGTTGGCTCTGGGTCATCAAGTAAAACCCGTTTTACTGGGGCCGGTAACTTACCTGTGGTTGGGTAAAGTGAAAGGTCAGGTATTTGATCGTCTCTCTTTATTGAAAGATATTCTTCCTGTTTATCAGCAAGTATTGGCTGAGTTAGCTAGACGTGGTATCGAATGGGTTCAGATTGATGAACCTGCGTTGGTACTGGAACTGCCAGCAGAGTGGTTGGCAGCTTATCCGGTTGCTTATCAGGCACTACAGGGGCAGGCTAACTTATTGTTGACTACCTATTTTGATAGCGTTGGTCACAACCTAGAAACGATCAAATCCTTGCCGGTACAAGGGCTACATGTGGATCTGGTTGCTGGTCAGGATGATATCGCGCAACTGAATGAGTCATTGCCGAAAGAGTGGGTGCTTTCCCTTGGTGTGATTAATGGTCGTAATGTGTGGCGTGCTGATTTAACGACTAAATATCAGTTGATTAAGCCATTGGTAGATAACCGTACACTGTGGATCGGTTCTTCCTGTTCTCTTCTGCATAGCCCTATCGATCTGAATGATGAGACTGCGCTTGATGCAGAGGTGAAAAGCTGGTTTGCGTTCGCATTGCAGAAATGTGAAGAGTTATCCCTGCTGGCTGCGGGATTGAATCAGCCAGAAGGCGGTAAACAAGCAGAGTTGGATGCTTATAGTGCGCCAATCCGTGCTCGTCGTGAATCTAAACGGGTGAATAATCAGGCTGTTACTGAGCGCCTTGCCGCAATTAATCCACAGGACAGTGAGCGTAATCAGCCATACCCACAGCGTGCGGAAATACAGCGTCAGCGCTATAACTTGCCATTGTGGCCGACAACAACAATTGGATCGTTCCCGCAAACGACGGAAATTCGTGGCTTGCGTTTGGATTTCAAAAAAGGTCGGGTGGATGGTGCCAGCTATCGTACTAATATCTGTGAACATATTAAGCAGGCAATTAACGAACAAGAACGTTTAGGATTAGATGTATTGGTGCATGGCGAAGCTGAACGTAACGACATGGTGGAGTATTTCGGTGAACACCTCGACGGTTTTGTCTTTACGCAGAATGGCTGGGTTCAGAGCTATGGATCTCGCTGCGTTAAGCCACCAGTGATTATTGGTGATGTCAGCCGTCCTGAAGCTATCACTGTAGAATGGGCTAAATATGCTCAATCGCTGACGGAGAAACCTGTCAAAGGGATGTTAACTGGGCCGGTGACAATTCTCTGTTGGTCATTCCCAAGGGAAGATGTCAGCCGTGAGACGATTGCTAAGCAGATTGCATTGGCACTGCGTGATGAAGTGGACGATTTGCAAGAAGCGGGCATTGGTATCATTCAGATTGATGAGCCAGCATTGCGGGAAGGTTTACCACTGCGCCGGGAAGAGTGGCAGTCCTATCTTGATTGGGCGGTAGAAGCATTTAAATTGAATGCTGCAATTGCTAAAGATGACACGCAGATTCACACTCATATGTGTTATTGCGAGTTCAATGACATTATGCCTTCCATTGCAGCATTAGATGCGGACGTGATTACTATTGAGACTTCCCGTTCAGATATGGAGCTGTTGGATTCATTCGAAAACTTCTCTTATCCGAATGAGATCGGGCCAGGTGTTTATGATATTCATTCACCTAACGTACCCAGTATTGAATGGATTGAAGCACTATTACGTAAAGCGGCTGATCGTATTCCGGTTGAACGTTTGTGGGTTAACCCGGATTGTGGCTTGAAAACCCGTGGTTGGACTGAAACTCGCCAGTCACTGGCAAACATGGTACAAGCGGCGAAACGCCTCCGCGAATCAGTGAAATAATTAATCCAGCAATTTGCCTGTCACCATTAATTGGTGATGGGCATTTTTCATAAAATAATCTTTTTTTTTTGCAGTAGCGCATTGTGATACGGCTTAGCTGGGATCTTTTCTATTACCAAACTTTTAGTAACTTATATATGCCATATTGGTATTTGAAAAAGTATATTTTATTAACAAAATAACTGGGGTATTAACAAGATGGAAGCATTGTAATAGAAACTTAATAATTAAAGAGAGGATTATATGGATGTTAATAATTTGCAAGGTAAGAAAAGTAGCTCTCGAAGAAATTTTTTAAAAAGCAGTGCTGCTATTACGGCGACTGCGGCACTTGCTCCGATGAGTTTAGCTCGTGCGGAGGCAAAGTTATCCCCACAACATGGAATAGGCGTATGTACGCTTGCGCCAGAGCAGATATCAGGGCCGTATTTCCGAAATGACAAAATTGTAAGAAGGGATATTACCGATTCAGAAGTAGGAATACCTTTTTTATTGAAAATTACTGTCATGGATAAAAAAACATGTAAACCGGTTGATAATTTATTTGTTGATATTTGGCATTGTAATAGTCGGGGAAAATATTCTGGTTGGAGTTATATCAGCCCCGATATAGTACCTAATGTTGCTGGAATAGGTTCTAGCAATAGAACTGATGATAAAAATTTTCTAAGAGGAGCTCAACCATCGGATAAGAATGGGATAGTGAATTTTACGACTATTTATCCTGGGTTTTATGCTGGTAGAGCGACTCATATTCATATTGGAATCAGAAAATTGAGCACAGATGTGACTGACAAAGAGCACTTTGCTTTTGTAGGTCAAATGTATTTTCCAGAAGAGATCAATACAGAGGTTTATAAGTATGATCTGTATTCAAAACGGAGGGTAATCCGAACCAAAAATCATGAGGATGAATATTTTAAAAATATGAGTGGTCATCTTTCAGAAATAAAAGTAACAAAAATAGACGAATCTGATATTAACCGTGGGATACTGGGTGAAATAATTCTATCGATAGACTTGGAAAATATATCTAATTTCATAACTAAAGATGATTTATATTCCCATACGGTATGACCGGTTTTGTTGAATAAACTAAACTTCAATGTAATAACAGTCTGAATTATAAAGTAACCTATGTAAATGGTATGCTGATTAATAATTTAATAAAGTATCAGTACTTGATATTTACATACGGATATTGTGCAGGCACAGAGAGGATTATCTTTACTGTTTGATGGATATTATCAGTAGATCATATTTTCTGTGCCTGTCATTTTCTCAGAGAAAAACTTTCAGCCTCGCAAACAGAATGTCAAATTAATGAGTTGCGCCTCCATGAATGGCGATATCTTCACTGTTTTTTAATGCTTCATCAATAGCAATTTCCAGCGCTGTTATAACTGTTTCCAGGGTCATACTCGGAGTACCTGGATACCGAACTGCTTGCTCAGGTAGATAAGGAATATGGATAAATCCACCGCGTATTTCAGGATTGGTGTATGCCAAATGATGCAACAAGCCATACATGACATGATTACAGACGAAGGTGCCTGCGGTTTGTGAAATGGAGGCAGGGACTCCGGCGTCACGCAAACCCTTAACTATTGCATTGATCGGTAACGTGGCGAAGTAAGCGGCAGGGCCTGTTGCGACTATGGGGGTATTGATAGGCTGATTGCCTTGATTATCAGGAATGCTAGCATCATTGATATTAATTGCCACGCGTTCCACGGTAATATTTGGTCTACCGCCTGCTTGTCCTACGGCAATGACCAGATCAGGCTGTACATCATCAATAGCAGCATACAGACAAGCCAGAGAGACGTCGAACACACATGGAAGCTGACGCGCTTCAATGCGGGCCCCACATAATTCTCGCCCCTGTAATTGCTTAGCTGCTTCCCACGATGGATTAATCTTTTCTTTGTCGAAAGGCTCGAAACCTGTAATTAAAACTGTTTTTTGTGTCATCATAGATAGTGCCCTATATGGTGGAAAGAGTCTAATATATCTAAACAATATGCATCCTATAAAAGGATAACTGTGATATTTATATTTGGTAATTGTTTTATTTTTGTTGAAAATATAATTGTAATATGTTGGTAAATAAGCAAGAAAAATACAGTTAATTTTTTAATATGTTAATCATAAGAAAAAGTTATTTTAAAAATAGTCCAACTTATTGCGTTGTTGATTTATAAATGTTAGGAGAGTATTTTAATAGCGACGGTGATTTATATTTGGTTCAGTTGATAGTTTATTGGAAATATTTTGTTTTATGACCGGGTTATGAAACGATAAATTTTTCTTTGTGATGGGATGGATATTAGCCCTTATTAACTCTCAGGGAAAAAATATTTCGATGAGATAATCCGTGATATATTTTTCTCGGTATGTTTGAAATATAAATATAACTAAACAATGGATAGTTTTTTCCATAATATGAGCTCATTCAAGTTAGTTTATGGACGGAAGAAAATGCCCTGTTTCTTTATCGTCTCATGGTTATTTTGTGATTTATGTCTCAAAATAATGTACGTTTTTCTTTTTTATATTACTTTGAAGTGACATTTATCACTAAAAGATGTCTAAATGCTCAGTACAGTAGATCTCAACTAATTTCATTATAAATTTTCTTGCTGAGGAGTCTGATATGTCTGATGTATTTCACTTAGGTCTGACCAAAAGCGACCTGCAAGGCGCAACTTTAGCTATTGTTCCGGGTGATCCGAAACGTGTGGAAAAAATCGCAAGATTGATGGATAACCCGGTTCATCTTGCTTCTTTACGTGAATTTACGTCATGGCGGGCAGAAATTGATGGTAAGGCTGTCATTGTGTGCTCTACGGGTATTGGTGGCCCGTCAACCTCTATTGCTGTTGAAGAATTAGCGCAATTGGGGGTGCGTACTTTTTTGCGTATCGGTACAACAGGTGCAATTCAGGAAAATATCAATGTTGGTGATGTGTTGGTGACTACCGCTGCTGTTCGTTTGGATGGTGCCAGCCTGCATTTTGCTCCGATGGAATTCCCGGCGGTTGCTGATTTTGAATGTACGACTGCTTTGTACGAAGCAGCAAAAGATTTGGGTGCAACGGTACATGTGGGGATAACGGCCTCTTCCGATACTTTTTATCCCGGTCAGGAGCGTTACGATACCTATTCTGGCCGGGTTGTGAGCCGTTTCAAAGGCTCAATGGCTGAATGGCAGGCGATGGGCGTCATGAATTATGAAATGGAATCGGCAACTTTATTAACAATGTGTACAAGCCAAGGGCTACGTGCGGGTATGGTTGCTGGTGTCATTGTTAACCGTACTCAGCAGGAGATTCCTAATGTTGAATTACTTGAGAAAACAGAAAGTAACGCATTGGGGATTGTCGTAGAAGCTGCTCGCCGTTTGTTGTAAATCATACTTTTTGGGCCGGAGTATTCCGGCTCACTCTTATTTTAAAGAGAAATCTGTTAATGTTTTAATACCTAACAACTCATTAAAAGTCATCATGATCACAACATCTTTATTGCACCCATCAGTACTTCCCCTCAATGGAGGGATTAATTTTCGTGATTTAGGCGGTAAAAAAGTAGCGAATGGTGGAAAAATCAAATCAGGTTTACTTTTCCGCTCAGGTTCTCTGGATCGCTTAACAGAAAAAGACCAATCTTTCCTGGAAAATAGAAATCTCTTTCAAATCATAGATTATCGTGATACCAGTGAAATAGCGGATAAGCCCGATTTGGTATGGAATGGCGCTAATTATCATCATGCCCCGGCCAATCCATTATCTGAGGAAGTGAATGCGAATCTGGAGAAGTTGACATCAGATATGTTGGAACAATTTGATCCGCAAACATTTATGTTCCGTCTTTATGCATTACTGCCTCTGAAAAATTCAGCCTATAAGACATTAGTTAAATTACTGCAACAACCGGAAAAAGGTGGGATAGTCCAGCATTGTGCGGTAGGTAAAGACAGAACCGGTGTAGGTTCTGCGCTGGTATTGTTTGCTCTGGGGGCTGATTTGAATACGGTAATGGAAGATTATTTAGTAACTCACTTTACTCTGGCTCCTTACCGTGAATATTTATTAAATGAGCATGCGAAAACCATGAGTGATGATGTAGTTGATAAATTCGCTTATGTTTATTCCGTGAGAGAAGAGTTTTTAATGACGGCATTAAACAGTATTAACCAACATTATGGCAGTGTAGATATATGGCTGGAAAAAGATCTTGGCCTTGATTTTTCTGCTCGTAAGAAATTACAAGGTTATTTCCTTGAATAAAAAGTTGGTTTAATTCTGGTTAATGCAGCGGTGGTTAAATTGAATGTGGTATTAATCAATACAGGAATATGAATTTGAGTCTTCATGAAATAGTTGATCTGGTAATCGCTTTTGTTAAAGCTCATGATACCTGGATCATGCCGATTGTTTTCTTGCTTGCTTTTGGTGAATCTCTGGCTTTTTTCTCTTTGTTATTACCTGCAACGATCATATTGCTTGGATTGGGGGCATTAATAGGCGAAGGTGGTCTTAATTTCTGGCCAATTTGGTTGGCAGCAGCAGCAGGGGCTTTTTTGGGCGATTGGGTATCTTATATTGTTGGCGCCTATTTTAAAGGTGATATTAGTAAAGTTTGGCCGATTTCTCGTAAACCACAACTACTGACACGAGTGCACCATTTCTTTGAACGTTGGGGTATCTGGAGCATTTTCTTTGGTCGATTCTTTGGGCCATTCCGTGCAATTGTGCCATTAGTCGCAGGTATTTGTACCATGCCATTGCGTTATTTCCAGATAGCGAATATCTGTTCTGCACTTATCTGGTCTTTTGGGGTATTAGCTCCAGGCGCGTTTGGTTTGCAATGGTTAGTGCAATGGGTGAGTTAATTGAGAGCAGCTTCGCAGACTGAACCATCTGTATAAATCATTCTGGACATCTATACAGTAGCAATTTAGTTTATCTGGTCGAAGAGTGTAATAGAGGAAATACCGGTGGGTATCCAGTTGTTATATACGTTGATAGGTGCTCTTGGCGGCCTGTTGGGCGGTGGTATTCTCGTTTGGTTCTCCGTTCATCAACGTATTCAACAGCAAGAATTGGAATTACGGAAATTGGACAGCCAGCTTGCCGTTGCCAGTGAGAAACTTGAACAATCAGCTTATTGGCGTGTTGAATGCGAGCAATTGAACCAGGAATTGCGGGCTCAAAGAGAAGTTAATAGCGTGCAAGAATCTGAACTGCGGGAAGTGACTACACGCTTGGAAGAGAGTCGTCTCGCGGCTGAAGAGAAGCAGCGGTTGCTGATCAACAGTGAACTACGTTTGAATACTCAATTTGAGAATTTGGCTAATCGTATTTTTGAACAAACGGGCCGCCGTACGGATGAACAAAATCGGCAAAGTCTCAATACTCTTTTAGCGCCATTTCGTGAACAGCTTGATGGCCTTCATCGGCAGGTACAGGAAAGTTTTGGTCAGGAAGCCCGTGAACGGCATACTCTTGCACATGAAATCCGTAACTTACAGCAACTGAATGTCCAGATGGCACAGGAAGCTATCAATCTGACAAATGCCCTTAAAGGTAATAATAAAATTCAGGGAGATTGGGGAGAAGTCGTGTTATCCCGTATTCTGGAAGCTTCTGGTTTACGAGAAGGGCATGAGTTTTGTACTCAGGTTAATATCAAGGTAGAGGGTAACCGCCGTTTCCAACCTGATGTTATTGTTCATTTGCCGCAAGGGAAGGATGTGGTCATTGATGCCAAGATGTCACTGGTCGCTTATGAGCGTTATTTTAACAGTGGCGATCGGCATCAGCAGGAGTTAGCCCTTCAAGAGCATATCGACTCGATTAAAGGTCATATTCGTGGTTTGAGTCGCAAAGATTACCAACAGTTGCCCGGACTGAAATCGTTGGATTATGTATTGATGTTTATTCCGGTTGAACCTGCTTATTTGGTTGCGCTTAACAAGGCGCCTGAGCTGCTTGATGAGGCTCTTAAACACAATATTATGCTAGTTAGTCCATCAACATTGTTGGTTGCTGTGCGTACTATTAATAACTTGTGGCGCTATGAGTATCAAAGCCAGAATGCGCGTTTAATCGCGGATAAGGCCGCCCGTATGTATGATAAAATGCGTTTGTTTGTCGATGACATGCAAGGTTTGGGGCAAAGCCTGGATAAGGCTCAACTTAATTATCGGCTGGCAATGAAAAAGCTGACCGAGGGACGTGGCAACCTGATCAGCCAGGCAGAGAGTTTTCGTAATTTAGGTGTTGAAGTGAAACGTCCTATTGATCCCGAACTGGCGGATAGGGCCAGCCAACCACCCTGTGCTAATGATTAATACCAAGATAGGGTTTTATCTGAAAGGCTGATACACTTTTATAACGCTTTGAATAAAAAATGGGCAAATAACATGGTAGACCAAACGAAACAAACCACACATTTTGGTTTCCGTACTGTAGCAAAGGATGAAAAAGCAGGCATGGTGGCCGACGTGTTTCATTCTGTTGCGGCAAAATACGATTTAATGAATGATTTAATGTCGTTTGGTATCCATCGTATCTGGAAACGTGTGGCTATTGATGCCAGTGGTGTACGCCGAGGTCAGAGGATACTTGATTTAGCTGGCGGTACTGGCGATCTGACAGCCAAATTTTCTCGTATCGTTGGTGAAAAAGGTGAAGTTGTTCTTGCTGATATCAATGAATCTATGCTGAAGGTTGGGCGTGAGAAATTACGTGATGTTGGTATTGTTGGTAATGTCAGCTATGTGCAGGCTAATGCGGAAGCGTTGCCTTTCCCTGATAACTATTTTAATTGCATCACTATCTCTTTTGGTTTGCGCAATGTTACCGAAAAAGAAAAAGCCCTGCGTTCTATGTTTCGGGTGTTGAAGCCGGGTGGACGTTTATTGGTACTTGAATTTTCTAAACCTTTGTTCGCACCGTTAAGCAAAGCGTATGATGCTTATTCTTTCCATGTGCTGCCAAAAATTGGTCAGGTTTTTGTGCAGGATGCTGACAGTTATCGTTATCTGGCGGAATCCATCCGTATGCATCCTGATCAGGATGCGCTTAAAACGATGATGGAAGAGGCTGGCTTTGAACAGGTGACTTATACCAATATGACTGGCGGCATTGTTGCACTACATAGAGGTTTTAAATTCTGAGATGGAAAGACCATCACTGAGTACAGTTATTAATTCCACACTTACGCCGGTTTTAACCGCAGTGATGGAAACATCGTTGAATTACCTGTTGTACCGTGAGCCCGTGTTAAGGCCAGCCCGTATGCGGTTGGTGAATAAAGTTTTGTCGATTGAATTAAAAGAAATGAGTACACCACTCACATTGGTGTTTAGTGAGAAACAGGTGGACGTATTAAGTCAATGGGTCGAATCTGCCGATTGTACTGTTAAAACTCATGTTTCTGCTTTGCTTAAGCTACGGGATCGCCAACAAATTTCCAAATTGCTCAATAGTGGTGAAATGGTTATTGAAGGGGATATGCAGGTTGTTCAGCAATGGTCTGTTTTGTTGGATATGGTTGAATGGGATTTGGCCCATTATCTTTCCCCTTATTTCGGGGATATTGCTGCCGAAAGTATGAGTCAAGTCATTAAAAAAGGATTTCAGTTTGTTTCCGGTTCAATGGAATGTCAGAGAAATTATCTGGCGGAAACGTTAATAGAAGAATGGAAACTGGCTCCAAATCAGCTTGAAGTGGCTTATTTCAGTGAAGAAGTTGGCATGTTGGCCAAAGATATTGGGCAAATAGAACAACGATTGGCAGTATTAGAGGAAAAATATGACTCCAGGTGAATTAAGACGCCTTTATTTGATCATACGGGTTTTTCTTTCTTACGGATTGGATGAGCTAATTCCTCGAATTCGCTTAACCTGGCCTCTTCGTTTTGGTCGTTATTTGTTGTTCTGGATCCCGAATAGACATAAAGATAAATCACTTGGGGAGAGACTACGGCTTGCCTTACAGGAATTAGGGCCTGTTTGGATTAAATTTGGACAGATGCTTTCAACGCGGCGTGATCTGTTTCCTCCAGCAATAGCGGATCAACTTGCATTGTTGCAAGACCGAGTTGCCTCTTTTGATGGTGCTTTGGCGCGTCAATATATTGAAACCGCTTTAGGGGGAGCATTGGAAACCTGGTTTGATGATTTTGAACCTATTGCTCTGGCCTCTGCTTCAATTGCTCAGGTCCATACTGCCCGGTTAAAAGAGGATGGACGGGAAATTGTTATCAAAGTCATTCGTCCTGATATTCTACCGATTATCAAAGCAGATATCCGGTTAATGTACCGTCTGGCAAATTGGGTACCAATGTTATTACCCGATGGACGCCGTTTACGCCCTCGTGAAGTTGTGCGGGAATACGAGAAGACGTTAATTGATGAACTGAATTTGCTGCGTGAAGCGGCTAATGCAATTCAACTCCGCCGTAATTTTGAAAAGAGTTCAACGCTTTATGTACCGGAAATTTATTCTGATTATTGCCGTGAAAATGTTCTGGTGATGGAGCGGGTTTATGGTATCCCTGTTTCTGATATTGAAGCATTGGAAGCGCAGAATACCAATATGAAATTGCTGGCTGAACGGGGCGTACAGGTCTTTTTTACGCAGGTTTTTCGCGATAGCTTCTTCCATGCGGATATGCATCCGGGAAATATTTTTGTCAGCTATGAACATCCTGAAGATCCGTTTTATATTGGTATTGATTACGGTATTGTTGGTTCTCTTAATAAAGATGATAAACGTTATCTGGCTGAGAATTTTATTGCTTTCTTTAATCGTGATTACCGGAAAGTTGCTGAACTTCATGTGGATTCAGGCTGGGTTCCCAGCGATACCAATGTTGAAGATTTTGAATTTGCAATCCGTACAGTTTGTGAGCCAATCTTTGAGAAGCCGCTTGCGGAAATTTCATTTGGTCATGTACTTCTGAATTTATTTAATACTGCACGTCGTTTTAATATGGCAGTGCAGCCTCAGTTAGTTCTTCTGCAAAAAACACTTTTGTATGTAGAAGGTTTAGGACGGCAGCTTTATCCCCAGCTTGATTTGTGGAAAACAGCAAAACCATTTCTGGAGGAGTGGTTGCATAGCCAGGTTGGATTGCCAGCGGTTATTCGGGCATTGAAAGAAAAAGCGCCTTATTGGGCAGAAAAGTTGCCAGAACTACCTGAATTAGTGTATGACAGTCTTCAACAGCATAGACATTTGCAAGCGAGTATTGAGAAACTATCAGATCATTTAAAAGGGCAACAGATAAAACAGCGGCAGTCACAGTATTTGCTTGGTGTTGGTGCGACATTGTTTCTCTGCGGCAGCTTGTTTTTGTTGTCTGGCTTGGCAAATATTCCTTGGTTGTTTATAGGTGCGGGTACCGTTTCGTGGTTGTTTGGCTGGTTTCGGCTAAGTAGGATTTAGTAAAATTTGTTTTAGGGCAAATTTTTTTGAAGGTCGGTTATAGTTCGTCGTATGTATAATGAACTGTTAAAATAATCCCTGTTAAATAGAGGTAAATCAGAATGGGCGGTATAAGCATTTGGCAATTACTCATTATTGCGGTCATTGTGGTGCTGCTGTTCGGCACGAATAAACTCCGTACTTTGGGTTCTGATCTTGGGGCATCTATTAAAGGTTTTAAAAAGGCGATAGGGGATGATAATCAGCCTCAACAGGCTCAAAAAACCAGTAATGACGCCGATTTTGAGACTAAAAATATTACTGAAAAACAATCTGTAGCTCAGTCTGAAACATCTGAGAGCAAAAACAAAGAGCAGGTATAAACTGTGTTTGACATTGGTTTTGGTGAGCTGCTGCTGGTTATGGTTATTGGCTTGGTGGTTCTGGGGCCAGAACGGTTACCGGTGGCAGTAAAAACGGTTGCTGGTTGGATCAGGGCACTGCGCTCTTTAGCTGCTAATGTCCAAAATGAGCTGGCCCAAGAGCTGAAATTGCAGGAGCTCCAGGAAAGCCTGAAAAAAGTTCAAGAAGAAGCGGGGTTGCAGAATTTATCCCCGGAACTACAAGCTTCGATGGATGAGCTAAAAGAAGCTGCTGAGTCTTTGAAAAAAGCATACCAAAATGAACCTGATGCGGAGAGTATGAAAGCATCAGAAATAAATGAGGTGGCACAAAAGCCGGCAGCGTCTCAGGTTGTGGCTTCATCTGAGCCTTCTGCTCCAGTGGATGATCAAGCAGCTTCTGCAACGAAGAAAAAAACTTTTGATGAAGTTAATGGTGAACACTAAAACATGGCTGTTGATGATACTCAACCACTTATCAGTCACCTTATTGAATTGCGTAAGCGAATTCTAAACAGTTTACTTACTGTATTAGTGGTTTTTTTAGCATTGGTTTATTTTTCTAACGACATCTATCAGATGATTTCTGCACCTTTGATTAAGCAGTTGCCTCAGGGTGCCAGTATGATAGCGACAGATGTTGCTTCTCCCTTTTTTACGCCAATAAAACTGACCATTATGGTGTCGATATTTGTATCTGCACCTATGGTTCTCTATCAAGTATGGGCATTTATTGCACCTGCGTTATATAAGCATGAACGCCGCTTGATGATCCCTCTGCTTGTTTCCAGTAGCCTGTTGTTTTATTTGGGGATGGCGTTTGCTTATTTTGTTGTATTTCCGATAGCTTTTGGATTCTTTGCTAAAACGGCGCCTGAAGGGGTGCTGATTGCAACGGATATCAGTAACTACTTAAGCTTTGTCATGGCTCTGTTTATGGCCTTTGGTGTCTCTTTTGAAGTACCCGTTGCCATTATTTTATTATGTTGGAGTGGGGTAGTTACACCTGAATCCTTGAAGAAAAAGCGTCCGTATATTTTGGTAGGTGCTTTTGTTGTTGGCATGTTGTTAACGCCGCCGGATGTTTTCTCGCAAACCTTGCTGGCTATTCCTATGTATCTGCTGTTTGAACTGGGGATTTTGCTCTCCCGTTTTTATACCGGACAGCGGAAATTGGGGGATCGTTCAGAGGAAGATGAGCAGGAAGCGCCAGAAGCGAATACGGAAAAGTGATAATAGTAATCTTAACATGTTGTTCTGTAGTGCTAAGATAATTAGTACGAAGTGATAGCATATTAATTAACCCAGCGCGAATGCGCTGGGTTTGAGTTAGGAGAGCTATATGAGCTATGCATTTCCAGGAACTTTCCCTGGTCGACGTATGCGCCGGTTGCGCTGTCATGATTTTTCCCGCCGTCTGGTTGCTGAAAACCAATTAACTGTTAATGATTTAATCTATCCTGTATTTGTGATGGAAGGCACTAATCGTCGTCAAGAAGTGCCCTCTATGCCCGGTGTGTATCGTCTGACGATGGATCTTTTGCTGAAAGAAGCTGAAGAGATTGCTCGACTGGGGATTCCGGTGTTGTCTCTGTTCCCCGTTATTGAAGCAGATAAAAAATCTCTGGATGCGGAAGAAGCTTATAACCCTGATGGGTTGGTTCAGCGTACGGTTCGTGCACTGAAAGATGCCATTCCTGAGCTAGGATTGCTGACTGATGTGGCATTAGATCCATTCACTACACATGGTCAGGATGGGATCATCGATCAGGATGGTTATGTGATGAATGATATAACCAAAGAGATCTTAGTCAAACAGGCATTGTCACATGCAGAAGCTGGTGCTGAGATTGTGGCACCGAGTGACATGATGGATGGGCGTATTGGTGCAATCCGTGAACTGTTTGAAGCAGAAGGACATGTAAATACTCAAATTATGGCTTACTCCGCTAAGTATGCTTCTGGTTATTACGGCCCATTCCGAGATGCAATCGGTTCAAATCGTCATCTGAAAGGAGGTAATAAAAAAACCTATCAGATGGACCCTGCGAATAGTGATGAAGCGTTGCAGGAGATTGCACAGGATTTGCAGGAAGGCGCTGATACTGTAATGGTAAAACCAGGTATGCCTTACTTGGATGTTATCCGCAGGGTAAAAGACACATTCGGTGTACCAACCTTTGCTTATCAAGTATCTGGCGAGTATGCCATGCACATGGCTGCTATTCAGAATGGTTGGTTACAGGAACAGGTAATTGTGGAGTCTCTGTTATGCTTCAAGCGCGCAGGAGCAGATGGTGTACTGACGTATTTTGCAAAACAGGTTGCTCAACAATTATATGAACAGAAGCGTTAATATTTGATTAAAAACGGGCGAATGCAAATTCTGCCCGTTTTTTGTTTGGTTAAATTTTCACAAACTGTTTATTATTAAGTGCCTTAGGTAATTGTTTATTCAGAATATTAAGTAACAGAATAGAACGGGTTTCTCCATCTGGCTCATTGTAGATAGCTTGCAATCCTTCAAAAATTCCTTCGGTGATTAATACGGTATCACCAGCCACAGGTGTATCTGGTGATACATATTCTTGCTCAGTTGCTGATACGATCTCTTTAATCAGTGTTTCCGGTACGATAGCAGGGTGCACGCCAAAACGGACAAAGTGGCTAACACCGCGTGTTGAATTAATAGTTGTAGTATGAATAATTTCAGGATCAAACTGAACAAACAAATAATTAGGAAAAAGTGGTTCTATATTCACAGTACGTTTACCACGGGTTATTTTTTCAATTCTGGCGGTAGGAGTCAGGCAAGCAACATCCTGTCGTTCCAGATTTTCTATTGCTCGTGAAATTTGCCCACGTTTACAGTAAATGAGGTACCAGTTTTCCATCTTTAATTAACCTTGATCCAATGACTATTAAGCATAGCAAAATAGAAAAGGGCATTACAGGCATTATCTTAGTGATAATTGTTTAATGATGCATATTTATTGTTATGAATGGGGTCTATGTTTTTCAGTAAAAAAGCGATGAGTAATATTTTGGTAAGTGACAGATAAAGTAATTAATATAAAATTGATTGTTATTTGTTCAGAAAATATTAATAAAAGAAAAATATCAGTATTTCTGTTGAGTAATTGCAAAATTTGATAGTCATTGAGTAGTTATATGGGAAATCCGTGGTGAGCGATTGGCTGTATCTTGTGTGGTGAACCGAGAAAAGATAGTGACAGCATTATTTCTGTGGTAAGAGTGAAGGTATCGAGATGTTCCAACTAAACATCTTACTGAGTAATTTGATGCTCAAGTATTAACTCATTAGGTTCCATTTCGTTGTATTTGACTTTAAGGTCGCAAGGTTGAATTAACCCCGTTGCTTTTTAGTAACTTATTGGTTTACTTTGTAGTCTTCTGAAAAAAACACAAAAAAGCTGAGTGGGATGGCTTATAATGTTTTCCCCCTTAAAAACCGGCATAAATGAATAGTATGAAATACCGTGACTTAAGAGATTTTCTAACCTTATTGGAGCATAAAGGTGAGTTGAAACGCATCAGCTTTGAAGTTGATCCTTATTTGGAGATGACTGAAATTGCAGATCGTACCCTTCGCGCTGGTGGGCCTGCCTTGTTGTTTGAAAATCCCAAAGGTTATTCAATGCCTGTATTGTGTAATTTGTTCGGTACTGCTGAACGTGTTGCTATGGGGATGGGGCAGAAAGATGTTAAAGCTTTGCATGATGTAGGTAAGCTGCTAGCTTTTTTGAAGGAACCCGATCCTCCAAAAGGTTTTCGTGATTTACTGGATAAACTACCGAAATTTAAGCAAGTCCTTAATATGCCAACTAAACGGCTTAATACTGCGCCTTGCCAGGAACATGTTTCGGTTGGTGACGATGTAGATTTAACCCGTATTCCTATTATGCACTGTTGGCCCGAGGATGCTGCGCCGTTGATTACTTGGGGGCTGACAGTCACCCGCGGCCCGAATAAAGAGCGGCAAAATCTTGGTATCTATCGCCAGCAGGTACTGGGTAAAAATAAACTCATTATGCGCTGGTTATCTCATCGTGGTGGTGCGCTTGATTTTCAGGAATGGTGTCAGGCACATCCAGGAGAACGTTTCCCGGTGGCTGTTGCCTTGGGGGCTGATCCAGCGACAATATTGGGGGCTGTGACGCCAGTTCCTGACACATTATCGGAATATGCATTCGCCGGGTTATTAAGAGGATATAAAACAGAAGTTGTAAAATGTCTTTCAAGTAACTTGGAGGTACCAGCAAGTGCTGAGATCGTATTGGAGGGGTATATTGAGCCTGGCGAGTTAGCTCCAGAAGGGCCATATGGTGATCATACGGGCTATTATAATGAAATCGATATGTTCCCGGTGTTTACTGTGACACATATTACTCAGCGTCATGATGCTATTTATCATTCGACTTATACTGGCCGCCCGCCAGATGAACCTGCTGTGTTGGGGGTTGCATTGAATGAGGTGCTGGTACCGATTTTACAAAAACAGTTTCCTGAAATTGTCGATTTTTATCTGCCTCCTGAAGGTTGTTCCTATCGTCTCGCCGTCGTGACTATGAAGAAACAATATCCAGGTCATGCCAAGCGGGTCATGATGGGAGTTTGGTCATATCTACGGCAATTTATGTATACAAAGTTTGTTATTGTTTGTGATGACGATATCAATGCCAGAGATTGGAACGATGTCATTTGGGCAATCACTACGCGAATGGACCCGGCAAGAGATACAGTATTAATGGAGAATACTCCGATAGATTATCTCGATTTTGCATCACCAGTTTCAGGATTGGGTTCGAAAATGGGAATGGATGCAACGAACAAATGGCCGGGAGAGACGCAGAGGGAATGGGGACGCCCTATTGTGATGAGTGAAGAAGTGCGTACCCGCGTCGACAAAATCTGGGATGAATTAGATATTTTAGGACCATAAGAGGGAACGCATGACAACACTGAGCTGCAAAGTAACCTCTGTAGAGGCTATTACTGATACGGTTTATCGGGTACGGTTACTTCCCGATTCTCCGTTCTCATTCCGCGCCGGTCAGTATCTGATGGTGGTAATGGGTGAGAGAGATAAACGTCCGTTTTCAATGGCATCAATGCCTTCAGAAAAGGAGTTTATTGAATTACATATTGGTGCTTCTGAACTGAATTTGTATGCAATGGCTGTGATGGATAGAATTCTGGATCAGAAAGTGATCGATATTGATATCCCTCATGGTAAAGCCTGGTTTCGTCAAAGCAGCACTAATCCGCTGTTATTAATTGCAGGCGGTACGGGGTTTTCTTATACCCGTTCTATATTGCTGACAGCATTGGAAGAACAACCTGAACGCCAGATATCTATTTATTGGGGTGGTAGAGAATCACAACATTTATATGACTTGGCTGAATTGCAATTACTTACAGAGCGTTATCCTAATCTGATGGTTGTTCCGGTTGTTGAACAGTCGGAGAATGGATGGTGTGGACGTACTGGAACCGTGCTCAAAGCGGTACTAGAGGATTTTGGTAGTTTAGCCAATTATGATATCTATATTGCGGGGCGATTTGAAATGGCAAAAATTGCTCGTGAGCGTTTTTGTAGTGAGCGTGATGCTTCTGCTGACAACATGTATGGCGATGCTTTCGAATTCATTTAAAATAATAATAAAAAAACCCGCCCCTGACAGGCGGGAATTACGGCAACAACGACTCAGTTATAATATTTTCTACAGATCAGTTCTTAATCCATTCTTTCTATAATAGTAGCAATACCTTGGCCTAAACCGATACACATGGTTGCCAGCCCAAACTGAACATCGCGGCGCTCCATTAGATTCAACAATGTTGTTGTAATGCGAGCACCTGAACAGCCTAATGGGTGCCCGAGAGCGATTGCTCCACCATTAAGGTTCACTTTGTCATCCATGCGATCCAGCAAATTCAGACCTTTCATGCAGGCAAGTGATTGAGCGGCAAATGCTTCGTTTAGTTCAATTATGCCAATATCATCCAGCTCTAAACCTGCTTTTTTGAGAGCTTTCTGTGTAGCAGGGACAGGGCCATATCCCATAATGGAAGGATCACAACCAACAGCAGCCATTGAGCGGATACGGGCACGAGGTTTTAGTCCCAGATTTTTAGCATAGCTTTCACTGGTTATCAGCATCGCAGATGCACCATCGGATAAGGCAGAGGAGCTGCCTGCTGTAACCGAGCCTGTTACCGGATCGAAGACAGGACGCAGAGCTGCCAGATCTTTCAGATTGGTATCTGGACGGATAACTTCATCGTAATCAAACAGTTTTAGTATGCCATCGGCATCGTGACCATAAATTGGTGATATCTCATTGGAGAATGCACCTGATTGCGTTGCTTGTGTTGCACGTTGGTGCGAACGAAGCGCAAATTCATCCTGCATTTCACGGCTGATATGGTGAATCTTTGCCAACATTTCAGCGGTTAAACCCATGACTCCTGCGGCTTTGGCAACGCTCAGACTCATTTTAGGATGGAAATCCACTCCATGAGTCATCGGGACATGCCCCATGTGCTCTACACCACCAATCAATGTAACATTAGCTTCTCCGGTCATGATCATACGAGCGCTATCATGCAGCGCTTGCATTGATGAACCGCATAGCCGGTTAACCGTTACGGCCGGTACAGAGTGAGGGATATCGGCCAGTAAAGCTGCATTACGGGCAATGTTGAAACCTTGCTCTAGAGTTTGCTGGACGCAGCCCCAGTAGATATCGTCGATTTCATGTTGCTGTATTGCCGGATTACGTTTAAATAGCTCTTTCATCAGGTGAGCGGAGAGATCTTCAGCCCGGACCTGACGGAATGCACCACCTTTTGAGCGCCCCATTGGGGTGCGGATGCCATCAATAATGACTACATTTTCCATGTTTCCAGACCTCACGCTGTTTTTCCGGTGCTGACAGCAATCGCTGCTGCTGTAGAGTAGTAACTTTCATTACGTTCAGCTTTGGCTTTCAGACCAGGTGGTACCTGATAAAGAGCACCGAGGTGAGCATAATTTTCAGCCATTTTTACGTAAGCTGCTGTTCCCATTGTTTCCAGATAACGGAAAACACCACCGTGGAATGGAGGGAAACCAAGGCCATAAACCAGAGCCATATCAGCTTCTGCCGGGCTGGCAATGACACCTTCTTCCAGACAACGGACAACTTCGTTGATCATCGGGATCATAGTACGAGCAATGATCTCTTCACCGGAGAAATTATTCTTCTGTTGGCAGATAGTTTCCAGCAATTGGTCTGTTTGCTCATCCCGCTCTTTTTTAGGCTTACCTTTCTTATCTTGAGTGTACTTGTAGAAGCCAAGACCGTTTTTCTGCCCGTAACGTTGATTGTCATATAAAACATCAATGGCATCTTTATAATCACGCCGCATACGATCTGGGAACCCTTGGGCCATGACTGATTGAGCATGATGTGCAGTGTCAAGACCGATAACATCAATAAGATAAGCAGGACCCATTGGCCAGCCAAATTCTTTCTCCATGATTTTGTCTATTTGGCGGAAATCACCACCATCACGCAATAGCAGACCGAAGCCAAGGAGATAAGGAAGCAGTACCCGGTTTACAAAGAACCCTGGACAGTCGTTAACGACGATCGGGGTTTTACCCATTTTGCTGGCATAAGCGACTACGGTTGAAATTGTCTTTTCAGACGTTTTTTCACCGCGAATCACTTCAACCAATGGCATACGGTGTACCGGGTTGAAGAAATGCATACCACAGAAGTTTTCTGGGCGTTTTAGGGACTTAGCTAATTCTGAAATTGGAATTGTTGATGTGTTGGATGCTAGGACACAATCTTCGTTAACCAGAGTTTCAGCTTCTGATAGTACAGCTGCTTTGATTTTAGGATTCTCTACTACAGCTTCAACCACGATTTGAACCTGTTCGATATCGGCATAATTTAAGGTAGGTTGAATAGAAGAGAGGGTTTTCGCCATTTTTATGGCATCTAGACGGCCACGTTCAAACTGTTTGTTTAGAAGTTTAGCGGCTTCATTCATGCCTAATTCGAGGGCTTGCTGGCTGATGTCTTTCATCATGACAGGAATCCCTTTGCGGGCAGATTGATAGGCTATACCACCACCCATAATTCCAGCACCTAGAACTGCGACATACTCAGGTGTTGTAACTTCTTTCAGATGTTTTTTTGCCAGTCCTTTTACGTACTGGTCATTAAGAAAAATACCCACTAAGGCACGGGCAACATTTGTCTGTGCTAAAGGAATGAAGTTGGCGGTTTCTATTTTCAGTGCTTCATCACGACCAAATGTAGCGGCTTTTTCTATGGATTTAACTGCGGTGATAGGAGCAGGGTAATGAGGGCCGGCGACTTTCATCACCATACCTTTTGCCACACTAAAACTCATGCCACGTTCAATTTCATTGAGTTTCAAAGGCTCTAATTTTGGCTGACGCGCGGCTTTCCAGTCAAGGTTCCCTGCAATTGCTTGTTCCAGCATTGATACTGCGGAATCAACCAGTTTTTCTTTGGGAACCACTGCATCAATCAAACCGTTTTTCAATGCTTCTTCTGCACCAATGTCTTTACCTGCGGCAATGATATCCAGTGCATTATCAGTCCCGATCAGGCGTGGAAGGCGAACTGAGCCACCAAAACCAGGCATAATACCAAGTTTGGTTTCTGGCAGCCCAATGCGTACATCCGGGGAGGCTACACGGAAATCTGTAGATAGAACACATTCACAACCGCCACCAAGAGCATAACCATTTATTGCTGAAATGGTTGGGACGGGTAAATCTTCTATCCGGTTAAAAATGCTATTTGAAAAGTTAAGCCATTCTTGCAGTTTTTCTACAGGTGAATCGAATAAAGAGAGGAATTCAGTAATATCTGCACCAACAATAAATGCGGCTTTTTCAGAACGTAATAAAACGCCTTTCAATCCAGTTTGTTGCTCTAGGCTGGCAACAGCCTTATCGAGAGATGCAACGGTTTTGGTATCTAGTTTATTAATCGCGGCTGGGGCACTGAAAACCAGTTCAGCAATGCCATCTTTCAGCCAGCTTACTTGAATTGTTTCACTTTGATAGAGCATGTCGTTCTCCTAAATGAGCGCATACCATCTGGTATGACCAGATGGGTTTGATTGTGGTTATTATGTTAAGTAAATGCAAATGAGTGATTAGTTTTTTGCAAGGGTGATCACAAGTGAGATTTGTATCTCATTGACAATAATTGTTTTTATATTTTGATAAATAAGGTGTTAGCGGGAGCCGATAAATTGAGAGGTTTTTTGCGTGATACCTGCAAATATCAATGGCTATGATAAGCTAATGGTTTAGTCATAAAATAAAAAAGGTCAATTGAAATGGAAAAGTTGGCATCTCTGTACCACGAACATATTTCTACATTGCAGCAACGTACCTGTGAAGCATTGGCCCGTAATCAATTTGATGCTTTGCTTATTCACTCTGGTGAGTTACAGCGTATTTTTCTTGATGATAGAGATTACCCTTTCAAAGTTAATGTTGACTTCAAAGCTTGGGTACCAGTAACTAAAGTGCCTAATTGTTGGTTGTGGGTAGATGGTATTAATAAACCTAAATTATGGTTTTACTCGCCGGTAGATTATTGGCACAGCGTAGAGCCGCTGCCGACTAGCTACTGGACTAAAGAAGTTGAAATGATTCAGCTGGCAAATGCTGGAGATATCAATTCAGTGTTAAGCACTTATGTGAAACAGAATGTTGCTTACATCGGTTGTTCACCACAAAGAGCGAAAGAGATTGGTTTCTCTGAACACAATATTAATCCAAAGTCTGTTCTTGATTATTTGCATTTCTATCGTTCATACAAAACAGATTATGAACTAGCCTGTATGCGTGAAGCACAAAAAACGGCTATTGTCGGACATTTGGCTGCTTATGAAGCATTTCAGGCTGGGATGAGTGAGTTTGATATTAATATCTCTTATCTTATGGCAACAGGTCATCGTGATACAGATGTGCCTTATAACAATATTATTGCTATGAATGAGAATGCGGCTGTTTTGCATTACACTGCATTGCAGCACAACGCACCTTCGGATATTCGTAGTTTTCTGATTGATGCTGGTGCTGAATATAATGGCTATGCAGCAGATATCACCCGCACTTATTCAGCAAAAAGTAATAATGAATTTGCTTCTCTAATTAAAGATATGGATGCTGAACAAAAAGCGTTAATTAGTACAATTAAAGTAGGTGTTCGCTATACCGAATATCATATTCAAATGCATCATCGGATTGCTAAGTTGTTGAAAAAATATGGTATCGTGAAAGATGTCAGTGAAGAAGTCATGGTTGAAAAAAAGCTGACAACGCCATTCTTTCCACATGGCATTGGTCACCCTCTTGGATTACAGGTCCATGATGTGGCAGGGTTTATGCAGGATGATACAGGTACACATTTAGCCGCTCCGGATATGTATCCTTATCTGCGTTGTACCCGTATTCTAGAACCCCGCATGGTGCTGACTATCGAACCAGGCATTTATTTCATCGAATCGCTGCTTGTACCTTGGCGTGAAAGTGAGTTCAGCAAACATTTTGACTGGAATAAAATTGGGATGTTTAAACTTTTCGGTGGTATTCGTATCGAAGACAATATTGTGATCCATGAAAATAAAGTGGAAAACATGACTCGGGATCTTCAATTGCCATAATGAAGCCTTATTTGATACCCGCAGCTTCAGTGAGTTTTACTGAAGAGATTAAAAAAAGTCGCTTTATTACCTTGCTGGAGCATACTGGCGGGGTGGATGAAGCTAAAGCGTTTATCCAGCAAATTAAAGCTCAGTACCCTGATGCCCGCCATCACTGCTGGGCATTTGTTGCTGGTGCACCGGATGATTCACAACAGTTGGGTTTTTCAGATGATGGGGAACCTTCAGGAACCGCGGGTAAGCCGATACTATCCCAACTTATGGGAAATAATATTGGTGAAATAACCGCGGTTGTTGTCCGCTATTTTGGTGGAATAAAATTAGGTACTGGTGGGTTGGTAAGGGCATATGGAAGTGGTGCCCAACAGGCGCTGAAATTGCTGGAGACAAAATATAAGGTTCCACAGAAACTCTGTTCCTTGCAGTGTGAATATGCCCATATCTCTATGATTGAACAGTTATTACAGAAGTCATCAGGGCAAATTATTTCCAGTGAGTATGCAGAGAATGTTACTTTGCGAATTTCACTTCCAACTACCTTAGTGGGGGAAGTCGGTGATAAATTACGTGATCTAAGTCGCGGTGTACTGTATTTAACACCTGATCTGTAAATATTCTCTGTAACTGGATTTCTAAGGAACCAGCTGAATGCATTTTCGTGCCATAACCCGTATTGTTGGGCTGCTTGTCATTCTTTTCTCTGTCACTATGATAATTCCAGGATTGGTAGCACTTATCTATCGTGATGGCGCTGGGCGTGCATTCAGTCAGACATTTATTTTTGCCTTAATTATCGGTTTGATGCTTTGGATACCAAACCGGGAGCAAAAACATGAGCTAAAGCCCCGGGAAGGGTTTCTTATCGTTGCTTTGTTTTGGACAGTACTTGGTAGTGTCGGGGCTTTACCTTTCATCTTTTCTGAACAGCCCAATCTTTCTATTACAGATGCATTTTTTGAATCTTTCTCCGGTTTAACAACAACGGGTGCTACGACACTGATTGGGCTTGATTCCTTGCCTAAAGCGATTCTTTTCTACCGGCAGATGCTGCAATGGTTAGGTGGTATGGGGATTATTGTGCTGGCTGTTGCAATACTGCCTCTACTTGGGGTTGGTGGAATGCAGCTCTATCGGGCTGAAATGCCTGGCCCATTGAAAGATAATAAAATGCGCCCGCGAATTGCTGAAACGGCAAAAACTTTATGGTTGATTTATGTGTTACTGACAATTGCCTGCGCTTTAGCGTTATGGGTTGCGGGTATGTCAGTTTTTGATGCCATTTCTCACAGTTTTTCAACTATCGCAATTGGTGGATTTTCTACACATGACGCGAGTATTGGTTATTTCAATAGCCCTGCGATAAATACCATTATTGCGATTTTTCTGCTGATTTCTGGTTGTAACTTTGGTTTGCACTTCGCGGTATTAACGGGACGTAGCCTGACAGTATATTGGCGGGACCCTGAATTCCGTATGTTTATCTCCATTCAATTAGTGCTTGTTATTATTTGCACTCTGATCTTATGGAATCACGCTGTTTATAAGTCGGGGATAGAGACACTAAACCAAGCTTTTTTCCAGGTTGTTTCAATGGCGACAACAGCAGGGTTCAGCACAGATAGCTTTGCTCGTTGGCCATCATTTTTGCCGATACTGCTATTGTGTTCCGCTTTTATTGGAGGTTGTGCGGGTTCAACGGGAGGAGGACTGAAGGTCATTCGTATCTTATTGCTATTCTTGCAAGGTTCCCGTGAATTGAAGAGATTAGTTCATCCAAATGCGGTTTATACCCTCAAGCTAGGGCGAAGGGCATTACCTGAAAGGATTATTGAAGCTGTTTGGGGATTCTTCTCTGCTTATGCTTTGGTATTTATCATTAGTTTATTATTACTTATCGCAACTGGTGTAGATGAACTTTCTGCGTTTTCTGCAATAGCCGCTACACTAAATAATCTAGGGCCTGGGTTGGGTGCTGTTGCGGATAACTTCACTGCAATGAATCCGACAGCCAAATGGATATTAGTTATAACGATGTTGTTTGGTCGCTTGGAAGTATTCACTTTATTAGTTTTATTTACACCAACCTTCTGGCGTGAATAGTCTGTTGGGAGAGGGATATGGCTATGAATTGTTTGTTTCTTTATTCCAGTCGGGATGGGCAGACTAAGAAAATCATTACCCGCATTGCTGAAAATCTACGCAGATCAGGGGAGATATGCGAACTCAGAGATTTAGCAACAGTAAAAACGATCAATTTGGAATCTTATGACAAGGTTATGATTGGAGCTTCGATCAGATATGGTCATTTCAATTCGGCACTGAAAAAGTTTGCCATCTGTCATCAACAACAACTTAATAAAATGCCAACTGCATTTTTTTGCGTAAATCTGACAGCAAGGAAGCCAGAGAAACGTACACCAGAAACAAATGTGTATGTTCGTAAGTTTCTGCTTAATACCCCGTGGAAGCCAGATTTGTGTGGTGTTTTTGCTGGTGCATTACTTTATCCTCGTTATCATTGGTTGGATCGGGTAATGGTTAAAATGATTATGAAAATGACTGGTGGGGAAACTGATACAACTAAAGAGATTGAATATACCGACTGGCAGCAAGTTGATCATTTTGCTGATGATTTCCTTGGAATAGTGGGTAAAAAGTAACTGATTTGTTCTTTTTTTCAGTGTTTAGTTGGAAAAGTGCGCGAACGATGGTTTTTTTTAAA